>CAVBYE010000025.1:0-25055 GCA_963599285.1 Bacteroidaceae bacterium
GCAGCAGCAGAACTGGTTGCCGCAGGGTCATAGGAGCTTTCGATAATCGGCAACAACGCCAATTCGGTGGGCAAACCACGACGTTCTGCTTCTTTTACGGTATGGTATAAATAACGCGAAGCACGTGCGCTTAAGCGATCGATATAAGGTTGGCGCGAAATAAACCAGCCACGCTGTGCAGCAATACGCCCTTCTCCACGGCTTAAGTCCATTTTAAAGCCCACGGTCATGCGCTTCCACACATCACCATGCTTTAACACCAACAGACGATCACCCTCTACTGCCCGCATATCCGTTGCAGAAAGTAGATCCTCTAAGCCATCTAAAGTCCCTGCAGCCAGCATTTGGCTGGATTTATGCGTACTTGATGAAGGGGTCGATGAACATCCTGCGATGCCGAGTGCAACCACAGCCGAGCCTAACACGGTCAGTTTAAATAAAGGTCCTGTTGACGGCCACATCGGTGTGGTTGCTTTATACATAAAGAAGTCCAAAACGGTACGAGAAATTATTTTTTACAAGCTGTCATTTTAGTAAAGCGTGACGCTAACTCAAGCGGTTAATTTAGCGCGATTTTAGCTTTAATGTTACAAGAATTTAAAAAAAATACCGCCAATGCGCTGCAAATCCGCCATGTCAATCTAATTCAGTTTACAATATTAGAGTCTTTATGCTGCCTTATCTGACTCCGGAAAACCTTATGACTCAAACAATCACTCTATACGTTGATGGCGCCTGTCGTGGTAATCCTGGCCTTGGGGGTTGGGGTGCGTATTTAATTTTTGCCGACCAATCTGAGCAAAAACTCTGTGGTGGTGAACACAACACCACCAACAACCGCATGGAGCTGACTGCCGCGATTGAAGGTATTCGTGCCTGTCCTCAAACCGCCAAGTTAATCATGTGGACCGACTCAACCTACGTCAAACGTGGGATCACTGAGTGGATTGAAGGTTGGAAGAAGAAAAATTGGAAAGATGTGAAAAACCCTGATCTTTGGAAAACCCTAGATGCTTTGTGTCAAGGTCGTGAGATTGAATGGCATTGGGTTAAAGGTCATGCCGGTCATGCTGGCAATGAAATGGCGGACCAATTGGCCAACCAAGGTGCAGACCAAACGGCTAATCCAAGTCTAAAGCCTGAGCTAGACACTGCAAAAAAGCCCGCTGTAGATGATTGGTTATTGCAAGACCCTTTTGGTCTAGATGACGCGTTCGAAGACATGGATGAAGAAGAACTGCTCGACGATGACGCTGTTGATGCTGTTGATGCTGTTGATGCTGTTGATGCTGTTGATGCTGTTGATGCTGATTACACCGCAAATGCGGCTATACATCCAGCAATTGTAATGACTGAAGCCCGCCTACAATTACATGGCCCACGCCAGTTCATTTTGGATACTGAAACCACCGGTTTTTATTACCAAGATGGTGATCGTATTGTTGAGGTCGGTGCGATTGAAATGATCAACCGCAAACTCACCGGTCGTTCTATTCACATCTATATCAACCCTGAAAAACCGGTTGGTGAATCTGAGAATATCCATGGTATTTCAGATGAATTTTTAAAAGACAAACCCAAATATGCTGATATTGCCGCCGTTTTATTTGACTACTTAAAAGGCGCTGAAATTATTGCCCATAATGCCAGCTTCGATATGAACTTCTTGGACATGGAGTTCACACGTGCCGGCTTTGTGGCCTTATCGGAAGTGTGTAGCGTTACCGATACCTTGGCTATGGCCAAAGCCAAACATCCGGGGCAAAAAAACTCACTCGATGCCTTGGTGCGACGCTATGACATTGCTGAACGTGATCGTACTTTCCATGGTGCCTTACTCGATGCTGAAATTCTAGCAGATGTCTATTTGGCCATGACCGGTGGTCAAGTGTCGTTAGATATTGACGCGCTGTCACATGGTGAAACCTCCTCGACACAAGAAGGTCGTCAAGTTGATGGACAAGGCTTAGCCGTGATTTTACCGTCTGAACAAGAACTTAGCGCACATGAGAATTGGGTCAAACAATATGCAGAAAAACACGGTCAAGCTTGCCTTTTTGATAAATAAAAACTGTGCTTTTCTGTCTAAATTGTCTGTAAATACAAAAGAGTTCGGCTATAGTTACAGCATAAACATTCGTGCCTCTTAGAGAGGCACGTATACTCTATACGGATAAAACTTTTAGGATAGGTGCAGATCCATGTCTTACCAAACCTCTATTCATTTTGACCCTACTGCTTTACTGATAATAAAAAATGAAATTGACCACTCGATTGAACAAGTTGAATCGGCTGTCAGTAGCCTGATTGAGGATCAAACCCTTCCCTTTGGCATTGATGATGCACTGACTCAGTTTGAACAATGTGCCCATGTCTTGGCCCTGATTGATATGCACAGTGTGGCCAAAGTTGCACAATATTCGGCTGAATTAATGCGCAAAATTATCGCTCAACCACCAACCCAAATTCAGTTGCTCGATGTTGAAGCCTTAAGTGATGGCACCAGTTTACTCAAGCGCTATATTGAGTTTATTTGCTTGCGTGAGGTGCAAATTCCTCAATTTTTACTGACTACGCTCAATCGTCTTGAACTGGCCTTAAACAAACCCCTTACCGCAGAAGGTGAACATCTCGCTACGCTGTTGGACTGTATTCGCCCACAGTTTCAGCTTGCCACTGCCCCTGACTTAGAAAAATCACAGTATGTGCATCGTCTGTATAAGCTGTCGTTACAACAATTCTTACAGCAGCAACACAGCGAACTTGACGTACAAGCTATGAAAATTGTGGGGGCCTATGTGGCTTCTGCGGCCAATCACACGCCAAGTGCACAATATTGGCAATTGGTTTCTGTAGCACTCAATCAAATTCAGCAGTTATGGCTCACTGAACCACGTTTACGCACCCTCATTAGCTTAGAACGTCAGATTGCAACCTTAGTGCAACAGCCGCAGGCCTTTGAACCTGCCTTGATTGATATTGCCAACGTGCTTAGTCTGTGCATTAGTCAAGAAGATGAGGTGGCGCAACATATTCGTGAACAACTCAATATTGGCGATGAATTGCTGACCGACACGCAACTGAAGGTCTTTAGTCGACATCTGTATGGGCCTGACTTTAGCACCATGCACAGCATCAGTGAATTGGTGAGCAATGAAATCAACCAAGTGCGCCAAGACATTGAATATAACTATTTAAATATGTCGAGCAGTAAGTGCCAAGAAATTCAATACAAGTTACAGCAATTGGCACATATTTTTGTGATCTTAAACCTGCCTGAGGTGGCAAAAAACTTACGTGAACAAGCGCAAAAGCTAAGCCTCAGCCAAGTCGCTCAGCCGGACTTTGCTGAGCAGGTGATGGATTGTATTCAGTCGGCATCTAACTCGGTAGGCATTTTAAAGCGTCAACATACTTCGCAGCGCTTGCAACTGGGCGTACATAACGATCATATTTCGCTGCACCAGCTGGATGATGCCCATCAAGTATTGCTGCATGAAACCAAAGCCTTAATTGATTTATCCAGCCAAAGCCTTGTACAACATGTGCAAGATCAGGACTTGAGTAGCCTTGACAACATTCCATCACAGTTACGTGAGATTGGCGGCGCTTTACTGTTCTTAAATACCAGCCAAGGTCAACGCGCGCTCAACAATGTGGCCGATTTTGTACAACAGCGTTTAGAATTACAGCGTCCCTTAAATCGTCAACACATTGATGTGATTTTAGAACCGCTCGCCAGTGCCGATATGTTGATTGATAATTTAAAACATCAACAACCCGTGATGTATGCCATGTTTGATATTGCCTTACGTCGTAGTGAAACCTTAAAGAACGAATCGCCATGAGCCTTGCCTATTTATTTCAACAACAGCAACTTGTTGTTGATCAAAATTTCCAACTACCTGAAGTCGAACGACTCAAGGACGACTTAACGTTTAATGATGATCAAATCATTGCACGTGATTTAGCGCCTGATGAACACCTGCCGGAAGGCTTCCAATTGGTTCCTATTCGTCAATTGCTAACAGTATGGAATCGCAAACAGTTTGAACAAGCCAGCCGTGCGGTGCAATTGCTTGAATGGCGCCGTAATCATAAATTCTGTAGTCACTGTGGCCATGCAACACAGCCACATACCACAGAATTTGCCATGATTTGCCCAAGTTGTAATTATCATCAGTATCCACGGGTGCAACCGTGTGTCATTACTGTGATTACCCGCGGTGAAGATGAAATTCTATTGGCCCGTAATGCGCGTAATCCTCGTCCAGTGTATGGCCTGATTGCCGGTTTTGTCGAGGTTGGTGAAACACTTGAAGAAGCTGTGCGCCGTGAAACGCTCGAAGAAGTCGGGATTCAGGTTAAAAACTTGCAGTATTTGGCCAGTCAGCCTTGGCCCTTCCCAAGTAACCTAATGCTGGCATTTCGTGCTGAATATGCAGGTGGCGATTTATGCTTGCAAGAGGAAGAAATTGCCGATGCGGCATTCTTTAAATTTGATCAGCTGCCTGAAATTCCATTTGCTGGCAGCATTGCTCATGCCATGATTATGCATGTGACGCAAGGTCAAGCCGTTGCCGACGACACCGCAGAATGGCTTTAAGCCTGAGTTGGAAAGACTTCATCTAAAGCCGCGAGAATGTACTTCTTGGTAGAAAAATAGCGGCTAAACAAGCTGGCCACTGAACCCATAATGGTAATGTGGCCCGTACGCGGCACCACAATGAGTTCACTATGATTACCTCGCGCTTTAAGCGCCTGATCAAAATCTAGCGCATTTTTTGGATGCACAATCGTGTCATTGGCTGCCACATATAAATAATGGCGTATTTGATTTGCCTCAACAAAATAATATGGCATCACTTGGGTGTAGGACAGCGCTTGATCGAAGGCATCTGCACAGAGTGGATCACCTTTATAATCAAAGTGATAAGGCCCTGCTAATCCAATAACAGCACGAATTTGAGCACGGCAGAGCAGTGAAGAGGGTGTGGGGTGATACAGCGCAGACATAACATTAAATGCACCTGCCGAATGTCCCATCAACACCACATGATCAGTACAAATCTGATGCTCAGATTGATGTTCGTGTAAGTAGTTCAGCGCTAACACCAAATCGTCTATAGACGTCGGAAAAATATGTTCTGGTGCCAATTGATAGTTGATTACAGCAACATCAAAACCAGCTTTAGCAAAGGCTTGCCCCACAAAACGATAATCTTGCTTATCACCATGCGACCATGCCCCACCATGTACAAACACCAATAAGGGCTGACCAGCACGTGCATTATCGGTTAAAAACACATCTAAACATTGCCGTGGTTTGGGGCCATAGGCCACATCCATCTGCAGCTGATAGCCCTTTTGACTCATCATATGATTCACCGCATAGCTGCCTAAATCATAAAGACGAAACTGTTGATACTGAGCACGGGCAAGGGTGATTTTCTCCCTTGCCCGCCCCAACAATCGCTTAGAGCGCATGGGTCTGTGCACCACCTTGCGCATTTGGATCAATGGCAATTGGGGTTGAAATGGTCGGTTGAATCAACTGATTGGTGGGTGCCACGCCTGCTTGTTGTTCAATATTATCCACTAAGGTAATGATTTTAGAGACATTACCAACTTGCTGTAATACATTTTTTAAGTCGTTAATTTCAGCACTGTTTAAACGGCCCATCACGTACAGTACCCCATTTTCGGTATGTACATGGACTTTCGACTCAGAAACGACAGGCGCACGCATTAATAAACCACGCGTATTTGCAGTCACCGTGGTGTCTTGCATAATGGTGGTATAACCAATTTGACCACTCACGGTAATAAAATTATGTACCGTTTTAACATCGGTCATCGCACGAACATTGTCTTCTGCAAGCTGTTTTAAATGTTCATCAGGTACTTGCCCTGTTAACAATACGTTGCCATGGAAACTTTCCATGTTGACACGGGCTTGGTGAAAGCGTGAGTCGAGCTTATACAAATTAATTTTTGCAGTACGTTCAATTGACGAATCAATAAACACTTGCCCAAGTGAGCGAGCACCACTGTCTACTCCTACAGGTGATGTCCCTGTACCTTGGGAAATAAAGCTTGCACAACCCGATAAGCTTGCGACACAGAATACAGTTACGGCAACACGGCTAAACACGTGATGAATCTCCCTTGAAATTATTGTTAAGTTGAATTTTGCTGACCCCAATTTAAAGAGTAATCAACTCTGTATCAAAAGTAAAAGCATTTTCAATCCATTCAAGATGATACGGGATCTGAGCAAAGGGCTGTTGTGGTATTTTTGCAATCTGCTGTAAAAAATCAATACAAATGACGTCAAAACGGGCGAAATGTGAAGCAAATTGTGGATATTGTTCTAAAAATACCAAAGCAGTGAGCATCAGTTTCCTTTGTTTGGACTTAGAAATGACCTCTTTGGCTTGGGCATAGTGACTCGGTTGGCGTGCTTTGACTTCCACAAAAATCAGCTCTTGCTCATGCACAAAAATACTGTCGATTTCGCCAAAACGACTGTGAAAATTTTGGCAAAAGAGCTGATATTGAAACTGTGCTAAATAATCAATTGCACGCTGCTCTGCCCACTGGCCCAATTGCTGTGAGACCTTGACCATTGGATATTCCTCCCTGTTTCGCCCAAAAAGACGGCGGCTGTTTATTACTGATAATCTGCACCCTCTCTTGGTGCATTTTCGGGTAAACTAAGCGCTGAAATTTGTTTGAAGTATTGAGGAAAATCTCATGAGTGCTCAGTTATTTGTAGTCGCTACGCCAATTGGGCATTTAGATGACATGACATATCGTGCTATTGACGTGTTAAAGTCAGTCTCGATTATTGCAGCAGAAGATACCCGTACCTCTGCACAGTTAATGAAGCACTTCAATATTGCAACACCATTGACCGCCTGTCATGAGCATAACGAAAGTAACAAAATTGATCTGTTGATTGAACGTTTAAAAAATGGCGAAAACATGGCACTCATTAGTGATGCCGGCACACCGCTCATTAGTGATCCTGGCTTTAAGCTGGTTCGTGCCGCACAAGAGCATGGCATTAAAGTGATTCCGGTGCCAGGTGCGTGTGCAGCCATTGCAGCCTTAAGTGCTGTCGGTTTACCGAGTGACCGTTTTAGTTTTGAAGGCTTTTTACCCTCAAAGCAATCGCAACGTTTGCTACATTTGGAACGCTTAAAAGACGAAACCCAAACCTTAATTATTTACGAAGCACCGCACCGCATTTTAGACTGTGTTAAAGATATGGCACAGGTGTTTGGTGCAGATCGTGCGGTTGGTTTTGCCCGTGAAATTACCAAGACCTTTGAAACAATTAAAAAAATGACCCTAGGCGAGTTGGTTGAATTTGTCGAGAATGACCATAACCAACAAAAAGGTGAAATTGTGTTGGTGATTGGCGGTGCCACGGTAGAAAAGGATCTTGCCCAAGAAAAGCTTGATCAGTTGTTAAATCGTTTGTTGCAAGATTTATCCGTAAAAGCAGCCTCACAGTTGGCAGCTGACCTCACTGGCATCAAAAAGAAAGTGGCTTATCAGCGTGCTTTGGAGCTCACGGATAAGGTCTAAACACTAGATAAAAAAAAGCATCACAGTGTGATGCTTTTTTTTACTCAATCGTGTGAGTTTTCGTCTGCAGGGACTTCTGTAATACGTCCACCACGGGCTAAAAATGCTGCCACTTCATCTTCTAAGGCTTGACGCTGCTTTTGCTTTGCGGTCACGGTTAGTGTTTCAGCTTCTGCAATATCACTTGCACTCGCGCCATCTTCGCTCGCTGTTGCCCCTTTTTCTGCAGCTTGAGCTTCGTCCTCATCGACTGCAGTTTCGTCTACTTCATCATAATCGTTCGCGTCAGTCATTGTGTTCTCCCCAAAAGGACATACAGTTCTAAATTATGAAGAAATTTAGCAAGCTATTTGATTTTCGCCTAGTGGGTTGATTAAAAAAAATGGCTTTTTTTTAATCAAAATCGTAACCATTTCTTGATGACTGTACAAAAAACAACTTCTTAGACTCAAAGCGCATAACGTGTCTGTTGTAATTGGGCTAAACCATTGGCCTGCTGCATAAATTGATCTTTTAACCATGCTTGCTCAGCTACGGTTTTAAGCCCCCAATTGCGTGCCCAAACCACCGGAAATAGCGTTGTGGTCTGCATCCATCCCAACATTGACATACTGTGCATCATGGCTTCATTTTGCCCCTGACGACGATGTTCATAGCGTTTGAGTGTCTGTTCATGTGCCCAGACCCCACGTGCTCGATCATGTAACAACACATCACAGAGCACCGCAGCATCTAAGCAACCAATATTCACGCCTTGTCCCGCTAGCGGATGAATCACATGAGCAGCGTCCCCAATCAGTGCTAAACCTGCTCGCACATAGGACTTTGCTGCTCGTGCTTTTAATGGGAACGTGGCACGCGGCGTGGCTGCCTGTACTTCACCCAATAGATGCTGACTTTCACGGGTCAATAACGCACAAAATTCTGCATCGCTTAAAGCTGCATATTCTTCAGCATAGTCATCAGGCAAAGTCCAAACAATAGATTGCCAATAGCCTTCTTGGCTTGGGTCAAGGCTGGCCATAGGCAAATAGGCCAATGGGCCAGTTTCTAAAAACACTTGCCGCGCTACATACTGATGCGGCTGAGCGGTACGAATCGCACAGCTTAAGCCAGCTTGCTGATAATCAAGCACTGCCGTGTCAATCCATGCTTGCTCACGTACAAATGAATTGGCCCCATCGGCCCCAATCACTAAACGTGTGCTGAGGCAACTACCATCTTCTAAATGGACATACCACAGCCCATTACCTTGCTCAATTCGCTTCACCTTAACTTGGGTACGATAATCACTAACGTGCTGAAGCATTTGCTGTTGAATTGCCAAGTTCAACACGCTCGGTTCAACCATCGAGCCTAAGCTTTGATCTGAGCATGGACGACGTGTAGCGGCTTGGCCAAAATAAATTTCGCCATAACCATGACTGTTCCAAACCTGCATCCCACTATAGGGCATTTGTCGAGCAAGATTGTCCCAAACATTAACCGTTTTGAGTAAATGAATGCTGGCCTGACTTAAGGCCAAGACCCGTGGATTAGAACGTGCCAAGACTTGTGTGGCATCTAAAATGGGCGCTGCATCAAGCACAGTGGCTTGAACACCGCCTTGTGCCAACAGCAATGCGGTTAGACCACCGACTAAGCCACCACCCACAATGACGACATCTAAGATAGGGGCTGCTGTAGTCATGCTTTTAATCCCATCGCGTAGTTGGCCACCAAGGGTTTAAAGCCAGGAATCGTTTCAAAGGCCAATAGTCCAGTGTTACGAATCAATTTCAAAATCGGGTTAGGATGGCTAAAGCCACGCACCACCAAGTCACAGAAACGAATCACACGTTGTTGGTCTTTTAAACGTGCTTGTTCATAGGCTTGTAGCATCGCTGGCTCACCTATATCTTGACCTTCAGCCAATTGTTGGGTTAAGCAGCGTAATAAAACATGCGCATCGCGTAAGCACAGGTTAAAGCCTTGGCCCGCCACGGGATGAATGGTATGTGCTGCATTGCCCATTAAAATCACTCGGCCCACAGCTTGTTTTTCAGCCAATACCTGTGACAGTGGATAACTAAAGCGTTTACCGGTCTTTTCAAATTTACCTGCACGGTCGCCATAGGTTTTTTGCAATGCGGCTAAGAAGTGCGCATCATTTTCTTCACCTAGCCATTCATGTTCCGTGCCTTTTTTAACCGGCCAGACCACAGAACGGCGATATTCACCCGGCAACGGTAACAATGCCAATGGCCCAAGTACGCTAAAACGCTCAAAGCCCACATTGGCATGTGGTTTAGAAGTCTGTACGGTGGTCACAATTGCGACTTGATCATAATCAAAGCTTGAAGCCCCAATACCTAGGGCTTTACGACAAAATGAATCACGGCCATCTGCCGCAATCACCAGTGGTGCTGCAATCTCAAGGGCTTCATCAGCGCGCTGTGCTTGAATATAGGCCATGTCTTGATCTTGGCGCAGTGCGGTGACCTGTACGCCATCAATCAGTTCTACATTGCTGTGCTCGCGTACTTGACTGAGCAAGACCCGTCCTAACCATGCATTTTCAATCACTTGACCAAAGCTTTCGACCTTCTCTTTTGCCGCCACCAAACGGGCTTTACCAAAGCTACCCTGCTCCGTAATATCTACGGTTAAAATAGGGGTCGCATATTGCTGTAATTGCTGCCACAAGCCCAATTCTTGATAAATTTGTACGCTACGACGTGATAAAGCAGTGTTACGCGCATCAAAACTCGAATGATACGGTGCAAGATCAACATCATCGTAATTGGGGTATTGAATTGCTTCGAGCAATTTGACTTGAATATTGGCTTTGGCCAACATCAGTGCCAAACTTAAACCCACCATACCGCCACCGACGATGACCACCTGTTGTTGCATGCTTGCATCCTTTTTGTCGTATTCGAAAAAGACTATAACCTGTTTTGGGGTTAATACTACAGTAAGCACTTCGCTTTTAACATTATGATCATGCCACAAGCCTATAAATGATCATGAAAAAAGCTGGCCTAGGGCCAGCTTTTTATTTTCCGTGCATGTCTTAGGCTTGTGCCATTAACGCTTCAATCTCATCGACAGTTTTGACCACCGCTGCGGTCAATACACGTGGACCCGATGCCGTCGCAACCACGTCATCTTCAATACGAATGCCAATACCACGCCATTTTGCATCCACCGTTTCATCATCAGGTGCAATGTATAGGCCAGGTTCAATGGTCACCACCATACCTTCTGCATAGCTGCGCCACTGACCTTCGACTTTATACGCCCCCACATCATGCACGTCCATGCCTAGCCAATGCCCTGTACCATGCATATAGAACTGACGGTAACTTTCGGTGGCAATAATCTCGTCAAGCTCACCTTGCATAATGCCTAGATCCAATAGCCCTTGCACTAAGATGCGCACAGCAACATGATGCGGCTCTTTATAAGAGTTGCCCACCTGCACCGCCGCAATCGCTGCAATTTGCGCCTCTAAGACAATATTATAAAGGGCTTTTTGCTCTGGACTAAAACGGCCACTGACGGGGAAAGTACGGGTAATATCCGAGGCATAACATTCATATTCACATGCCGCATCAATCAACACCAAATCGCCTGCTTGCAAAGCTTGATTATTTTCAACGTAATGTAAAATACAGCCATTGGCTCCACCACCAACAATACTGTTGTAAGCCGGTACCGTGCCATGTTGACCAAAGATATAATTCAGCTCAGCTTCTAAAGCGTATTCCATCATGCCCGGCTTCACCACTTGCATAGCACGGCTATGGGCCTTTGCTGAAATATCTGAAGCAATTTGCATGAGTGCCAATTCTTGCTCATCTTTATGCAAACGCATTTCATCTATTAAAGCATCGAGCTGTGAAATATGCTGAGGTGCTGAGGTACCACGGCGAGATTCACCGTTGGCAGTGGCAATCCACTGTGCCACACGTGCATCAAAAGCGGCCTGTTGACCCACACGGTAATACAGCGTTTGCTTGTCTAGAAGTTTCTCAATAATTTCTTCGTCAAGTAGATCGATGGCATAGGCTTCATCTGCCTCATAGTCATCAATCGCCCCATCAATGCCGGCACGATAACCGTTCCAAATTTCCATTTCACGGTCACGTTCACGGCAAAATAGGCTATACATATAGCCTTCTTCTGGGTCGTCAAAGGTTTCAATCACGGCCACCGCTTCAGGTTCAGCAAAGCCCGTCAAATAAAAGAAGCTGCTGTCGGCACGGAATTTAAAATCCGCATCACGATTACGCATGTAAACTGGACTGGTAGCAATAATGGCAATACTGCGTGGCCCCATGCTGGCTGCGAGACGGTCTCGGCGTTGTTGAAAATCGGCTTGCGTGAGTTTCATCATTGAGAAGTACTTCTTATTTGATTTCTGATCATTCAAAATCCACAGCGTCCAATTAACTTGGACGGTGTGGTGTAAACATTTCAACAACAGTTTCTGCTGTCGCACCTTCTTCACTCATTGCAGCAGCAATACGTGATTTGGCATGGTAATTTTGTAGCAATGAGCTGTCTGCAACTTCAATTTTTTTGCGCCCAAGCGACAAGCTAATTGGAATGAGGCGTACAAATTCGTAGAGCTCTTGATAGCTTGCTTCGCCTTCTTCGTCGTTGTCTGATTCATCAAACTCAACTGCTGCCACATCTTGTAAATGCTCAATCAGCTCAAGCTCATCGGCACGGATATGACCTGAAGCCAAACCAAAGCCCAACACTACACCTGCCGCCCAATCTGCCAAAGCTTGTACACGGTCTGAAAGTAAATGTTCATCATCAGGCAATAACGGCAAATAATCGAGTTCATCTTCAGACAATGCATGTGCAACGTCTTCGGTCTCTTCTGCCAATAAAGCCAGTGCTTCATCTGCTAAAGTTGGAATATTCAAGGTCGCTAAAATTTGTTGCCACTCGTCTGCGGTCGGTGCTTGAGTCACACAGACCACACCAGTGAGTAAACCATGTAACTCACTTGGGCTAGAAATTTCATCAATTCCTGTAAAATTATGCTGCCACTGGTTCCAACCTGAAATATCGTCTTGCATTCGTTTATCCAATCTCTATACTTCTTATATATTACCTTTGTTTGCAAGACTGTGCGACTACGTTATGTTAGAAGAATTACAGCGTCTTCAGGCGCATATTGGCGTGTTAAAGTCACGCCTTGATCAATCTGATCGGGAAAATCATGTACTCAGCCATGCCAATAACACTGTGGCTGAGCAACATAGTACACAACTTGAGCAAAAAGATGCCGTCATTAACAAAAAACAGCAAGAGATTGCCTATTTAACCGAGCGTTTACACCAAGCTGATAAACGCCTGAAACAAATGACACACGATGCTGCTTCACTTGCTGATCGATATAATCGTTTAGAAAAAAGCTGTACTGACCTTAAAACACGTTTTCAAGAGATCTTAGAAGAGCGTAATAGCTTACGCAGCAACCAAGATACCCTCGAAAGTGAGCAACGTTTACGCCAACAAGAAATTCAAGCCTTACAACAAGAGCGTGAACGTTTGTTACAAAAAAATGAACTTGCCAAAACCAAAGTTGAGGCAATTATTCAGCGTTTGGCAATTTTGGGCACTGCAGAAGATGAACATGCTCAAGAGATTCAGCAACTTGCCCATCCGATCGACAGCAGTGAAGAGGCCCATCTATGAGTGAACAAATTCCCGTTGAACTGCGCGTATTAGGCCACAGTTTCCGTTTGGCCACCACAGAAGCACAGCAAGCTGATCTTGAACGTGCAGCCCAATTGCTGAATGAAAAATACGATGAGTTTCGACTCAAAGCACCACGTATGGAACCGAGCAAACTGATTATTATGATTGCGCTTGAGTTAATGCAAGATGTTCTTTCTTTAAACAAAAGTGTACAAGAGTACGAACATTGTGAAATTCTACTCGATAGTTTGCTGCAAGAACTTGAACAATATAGCCAAGACAAACAGCTTGAGTCTAAAGGGGCTTAACACTGCTTAAACTGTAGCCACTTAGCGACAAAGTTTGCATGAAAAGGCCAACAAAAGTTGCCAAGTTGCTCAGTTCAGCTATACTTAATCTCAACTCTGAGATGTGCGCCAGCGGGTCTATTCCCCTGCCGATACTTAAATCTTAGGATTGCGTTCTGTATATTTAGAGTGTATGCCCACCTTCGTTGTGGGAAACCCAGCAAGTATGCGTCGCGTCCACCTTGAACTCATCGGGTTCAGGGTAACGACATGCAGCGGCATCCTCGGAGCTCGAATTCTAAAAAACCCCAAACCGAAACGGTTTGGGGTTTTTTTATCTCAAGCTTGCGCTTTTAGGTCTTAGTTACCTAAGAAGCGGTGTTGTTCGTGTTCAGACTGACGTAATTCATCATAATACGTAGGATTAAATGCACAAGCGCTAACAACTACGGCACACAATCCTGTCACAAGCAATTTAAACATCATCTTACCTATCTGTTTACATCGTTTAATTGATAGGCACATCATAAGTAAAATCTAAAAATAGGTAAAACCGTTAAATTTAATATTTACAATCTAAAATTTAGATTAAAATAACAACAGCTTTTTTATCTTGACCTTCAAAACTCGAGTGATTTGCCTACTTTTGAGACAATTTCAAAGGCGTAGATTTATCTATTAACGACACTCAACACACGGCTTTATTTTTATTCTTCAAGTCTTTATATTCAATTTATTCTGTAACGCAGCGCTTTTTTATGTCCTCTCTTTCGCTTTTAAGACGTCAACTGCGTCAACAACGTCGTCGTGTATTACCGCATCAACACCGTCAAAGCGAAATACGCATCCTCAACCAATTACGTCGTCTTGCGGTGTTTCAACACAGTCAGCATATAGGCGTGTACTTGCATGCCTTTGGTGAAATTTATACCCGCCAACTGATTCTTGCTTGCTTTAAACAGCAGAAAAAAGTCTATCTGCCTATGGTCTGTGCCATGAATCAGCATTTGGTTTGGGTGCAGATTAGCCAGCAACAGTATCTTAATCAACGCTTTGCCCCTCATCGTCTTGGGATGCAGCAAGCCATGCACAGCCGTGGTCATAGAATTGAACGCTTAGATCTGGTGTTCATGCCGCTTTTGGCCTGTGATCAACACGGTACTCGGCTCGGTATGGGCGGTGGTTTTTATGACAAAACCTTAAGCCGTGCCCCTCGACAGCCGTTTCGTTTAGGGCTCGCCCATGATTTTCAACTGCTATCGACACCGCTACAACGTCAGCCTTGGGATCAGCCGCTAGATGCGCTGTTAACCCCAAGTCAATATCGCAGTTTTAAACGTTAAAGCCGTGTCAAAATTTTATACTTACTCATTTTTCGTACAATTTATTTGATTCTGCCCTTGTAATTTAAAAAATAGTAAGCACTATAAAAACATGACAAATTTATTTGTCACTCATTAGGAGTGCCCATGTCTGAAATTATGATGAATGAAGAAACCTTAGCACCTGAAGTGCCAAGCGTATTACCCCTGTTAGCGCTACGTGATGTAGTGGTATACCCACACATGCAAATTGCGCTTTTTGTTGGTCGTGAAAAATCGATCAATGCAGTTGATGTGGCTCGTAACAGTGACAATCTAGTATTTGTAGTGGCACAAAAAGATTCCTTAACAGAAGAAATTGACCACGACAATTTATATCAATACGGTACTGTCGCGAAGATTGTGCAAGTTGTAAATCATGAAAATGATGAAAACTGTATTAAAGTGCTGATCGAAGGTTTGCATCGCGCTAAACTTGAAAAAATCATTGAGCAAGAAGGTTATTTAACCGCTGAACACAGCTTAAGCCCAATGACCGTTGCGCTTGAGGAAGAGATTCAAGCCAATCGCGTGATCGAGCTTCGTGGCCTATTTTCACAATATGCAGAAGCAAAACTCCGCAACGCACGTGAGTTAATCGCTGCTGCCAACAAAATTGATGATTTATTACAACTGTTGTTCTTTGTTGCCACCCGCGTGCCATTAAACATTGATGTCAAGCAAAAGTTCTTAGAACATGATCAGTTTGACGCTCATTTAACTGAACTCATGACCTATTTGCTCCAACAGTCTGAAGAACAACAGATTGAGCAAACTCTGCATGATTCAGTCAAACGTCAAATGGAAAAGAACCAGCGCGAATACTTCCTCAATGAAAAGATGAAGGTCATTCAGCGTGAACTGTCTGACATGAATGGCGGTGCTGAAGATGATGTCGCTGAAATTGAACGTCGTTTGGCTGAAGCCGACTTGCCTGAACATGTGCGCAAAAAGGCTGAAAATGAGTTCCGTAAACTCAAAGCCATGCAACCGGCATCTAGCGAAGCTGCGGTGGTGCGTAACTATTTAGAAGTCATTCTAGATACACCATGGAACAAAGCCAGCAAAGTCAGCATTAACTTAAGCAAAGCACAAGAAATTCTAGACAGCGATCATTACGGTCTCGATGATGTCAAAGATCGTATTGTGGAATATCTTGCTGTCCAGTCACGTGTGAAAAAACTCCGCGGTCCAATTCTATGTTTGGTTGGTCCTCCGGGTGTGGGTAAAACTTCACTTGGTGAATCTGTCGCAAAAGCGACTGGTCGTGAGTTTGTGCGTATGGCGCTTGGCGGCGTACGTGACGAAGCAGAAATTCGTGGTCACCGTCGTACCTACATTGGTGCGATGCCGGGTAAAATTGTTCAATCTTTGACAAAAGTAGGCGTGAAGAATCCATTGTTCTTACTCGACGAAATCGACAAGATGGCACAAGACTACCGTGGCGACCCTGCATCTGCCTTGCTTGAAGTACTTGATCCATCGCAGAACAACAAGTTCAACGATCACTATTTAGATCTTGATCTTGATTTATCTGAAGTAATGTTCATTTGTACTGCCAACAGCATGAATATTCCTGAAGCACTGCTTGACCGTATGGAAGTGATTCGTCTACCGGGTTATACCGAAGATGAAAAAGTCAATATTGCTGAGCGCTATCTTGTTCCAAAAGCAATTAAGAACAATGGTTTACGTGCCAAAGAATTGACTGTACATGAAGAGGCGATTCGTGACATCGTACAACGTTATACCCGTGAAGCTGGTGTACGTAGTCTGGAACGTGAAGTGTCTAAGATCGCACGTAAAGTGGTAAAAGAAGCGGTGAGCAAAAAAGCGAAAAATCTTCAGCTTGAAGTGACTTCGCAAAACTTACCCGACTACTTAGGTCCACATAAGTTCGACTTCGGCATGGCGGAAGAAGAAGCACAAGTGGGTCGTGTGAATGGCTTAGCATGGACATCAGTTGGCGGTGAGTTGCTGACCATTGAAGTTGCAGCGGTACCGGGTAAAGGTAAGTTCATTACCACAGGTTCGCTTGGCGATGTCATGAAAGAGTCAATTACCGCAGCCATGACAGTGGTACGTACTCGTGCAGACGAGCTGGGCATTGAAGCATCTCGCTTTGAAGAAACTGACGTGCATGTGCATTTACCTGAAGGTGCAACGCCAAAAGATGGTCCATCTGCAGGTCTTGCGCTGACTTTAGCCCTTGTGTCGGCATTTACGAAAATTGCCATTCGTCCTGACATTGCGATGACGGGTGAAACGAGCCTGGGTGGTCGTGCAATGCGTATTGGTGGTTTAAAAGAGAAACTGCTTGCTGCGCATCGTGGTGGGGTCAAACTGGTGTTTATTCCACAAGACAACGTTCGTGACTTGGCTGAAATTCCAGACAATGTCAAAGAAGGTCTTGAAATCAAAGCGGTAAAATCAATTGATGAAATTTTACCGTTAGGTTTAGTGGATAAACCAAAACCATTGGCGCCCAAGGCACCTGTGGTGAAAGCGACAGAAGGCACACAAACTGCGCGTCATTAATGAGATCTAAAAAAAGAGAGCTGCGGCTCTCTTTTTTTGTGTAATTATTTATTGCATGACTTGCAAAATGTAGCCTTTGCCCCCAATTTAGAAGGGAAATAGCAATACCCGTATTGCTGAAGATCAGTGAAATCTCCAGAGCACTGATCACACCATCGCAGTCCTTTGGCTTTTAAGGACTGCGTTTTTTATTTCTGCTTGAGTATGGTCTGTACTAAACCATTGACCACCATGGCCATTTTGGCATAGTTCAATTGCTTGAGTTCATCTTCAGGTCGGTAACGTTGCTGTTCGCGAAAACTGCCGGTATCGGTAATGAGGGCAGCCGGTATGCCTTGCTGCCAATAACTCAAATGATCTGCGCTTTCAAAGTTTTCCACCCAGTTGGTCACCACAAAACGTTCACAGTCTAATTTGTTGAGCTGTTGCATCGCCTCACAATATTGGCGACTTAATTCTCGTGAGCCAATATTACTCACCACCGCAATAAAGTTAGCATGACTTGGATACATCCATTTCATCCCTATTGGATACTGTTGCACAGCCTCTGTACTAAAACGCCCAATTTTATCGAGCACATAGACTGCTTGAGTTACCTCATCTTTGCCCAATAAAGATTTGGCATGTCGAACACTCCCCATATGCTCAGTTTTAGCAAAAGGGGCTTCTGCAAGGCTATAAAAAACAAAATCCACATTTTGTTTTAATTGCTGTTTGTTTAAATTTAGCAGCCGAGCTGTCTCAATTACCCCCGCAACACCCGACGCATTATGATTAATACCAGGATGATCGCCTTCAACATCATAATTAGCGCCCACAATCATTTTTTGCTTGTGCCCTGCATTTAAGCGACACACCACATTATGGTATTGGTACTGATTCACATTGAAAGTTTGCTTTTGACAGGGAATCCCAAAAAGCCGCATTTGTTCACTGATCCAGCCTGAAACACGACTCAATTCTTGAATATTTTTATAGTTGCGTGCATATTCCATTGGCCCCACAATTTGTTGTACATAGACCTTTAAATGCTGTGCATTTGCCCCAGTTGGGGTGTTGGCATAGAGCTGTTGTTGTAACAGCAGCAGCACGCTTAGGCCACAGATCTTCCAGTTCATTTTTATGATTCCATGGCAGGTGATGTTATTTTTTCTTCTATAAAACTATAACTATTCACGCTTTTCAAGCGCTATGCAGCGTAACTGCAATTTAAAAGTTATAATGACGCATATTTTTTGGGTCTGTTGTGATTATGAAAATCCGTATTTTAACCATTGGGCAAAAAATGCCAGCGTGGGTGTTAACTGGTTTTGAAGATTATTTCAAACGCATTCAACCGTTTGTACAAACGCAAATTATTGAATTACCGATGGCTAAACGCGGTAAAAATGACTCAGAAGCCGATATTCTAAAGTACCGCAACATTGAAGGTGACAGTATTTTAGCTGCCCTCAAACACAATGAAGTGCTGATTGCCTTAGAAGTTGGGGGGCGCGAGTTCAGCACCGAAAAATTGGCCGAGACTATGAAAGGCTGGATGCTTGAAGGCTATGACGTGGCACTGGCTATTGGCGGCCCCGATGGTCACTCTGAAGCAGTGCGTAAAGCTGCTGCATGGCATTGGTCATTGTCAAAACTGACCCTGCCACATCCGTTAGTGCGTGTCATGCTGATTGAACAGTTGTACCGTGCCATGAGTATTAACCATAACCATCCTTATCACCGTGCAGGTTAAAGGCGTAGTGAGTCCATATTCATGAAGTTACATACCCTTCCCGGCCTTTTTATCTCACATGGCTCCCCCATGTTGGCACTCGACCCCGAACAAATTGGTCCGGCATTACAGCGTCTCAGTTTTAATTTACCTGAGCCTAAAGCCATCATTGTGATGTCCGCGCATTGGGAAAGTGATGCACTTGAGGTGAATACTGGGGTACGCCCTGAAACATGGCATGACTTTCGTGGCTTCCCTCAAGAGCTCTATGAGATTCGCTACCCTGCACCGGGTGACCCGGTACTCGCAGAAGAGATTCTACAGCGCTTTGCACAAGCAGGTTTAAGCGCACATGCCAATAGCAGCCGCCCACACGACCATGGGGTGTGGATGCCATTATTGCACATGTATCCTGAAGCCAATATTCCGGTGGTGGATATTTCCTTGCCCATGACCATGAGTGCCGATGAGATTTATCAGATTGGTCAAGTGTTAGCACCACTTCGTGAGCAGCAGATGCTGATCATTGGCTCAGGCAGTATTACCCATAATTTAAAAGAAATTCAGTGGCACCGTGCACATAGTCCAACTCCCGATTGGTGTGCAAGTTTCCGTAATACTGTGGTCAGCAAATTGGCTCATCGTGATTATGATGCAGTTCTCGATTGGCCTAATCTTCCTCATGTTGAACGTAATCATCCCACCTTAGAGCATTTTGCACCGTTGTTCTTTGCCATGGGATTGGGTGATCGTTTTAGTTTGGTTCATCATAGTTTTTCTATGGGTGCTTTGGGTCGAGACATCTATCGTTTTGACTAAAATGTGAAGACCCATTTGCATAACGGATACATTTTGCAACTAAATGCTAAAATGTATCCGTTTTTTTTGATTTATAGTAAAAATCGAAAATTCAATACCATAGAAGACGTTACCGATGCGCCTAAAATATTTTGCTGTTCTTTTATTGCCCTTCAGCCTTGCAGCTTGTCAGGCCACAGAAGTAAACAAAGTCGGAGAGCCTGCGGTGATTCAATTACAACAACAAGACGTTGCCAAAACCCTCACGGCCTATGATTGGTCTTTAGATACCGGAGCAAATCAAGCTTTAGTACTTAAATTTGATGCCTCAGGCCGTTTATCCATTTCGACTTCATGTAATCAGTTAATGACTGCATGGCAAGTCTCAGGGCAAAATCTGGTGACACAAAATCTTGCAGCCACCATGAAAAGCTGTCCTGCACCGCAAATGCAGCAAGAACAATTTGCCGCGGCGCTATTTAATCAACGTCAACAAGCTTTTCGCTTAGAGACGCAAAATCCACAGCAACCGCGCTTAACGCTCACAGCGCTTGATGGTCAAACACACACCTTTACGGGGAAAATGACCCCCGAAACCAAATATCAAACTCAAGCAGAAACGATTTTCCTTGAAGTTTCACCCCAAACCAAGTCCTGTACAGGCGTCACAGCACAGACCTGTTTACAAGTGAAACAGATTCAATATGATGCCAAAGGCTTGAAAACCAGCCAAGATCAAGATTGGCGCTTATTTTACGACAAGATTGAAGGCTTCCAACACAATCCAAAAGCCCATCAAATTATTCGTGTAAAACGCTATGAAATTAAAAATCCTGCTGCCGACCAGTCTAAATATGCTTATATTTATGACATGACAGTCATGTATTCGGCAGTCAAATAAATCCAGCGGCATAAAAAAACCGAGGCGTTGGCCTCGGTTTTTTTAGTGCGACTCAGTTAAAACTTAGAAGACACCTTGAGCAAGCATTGCATCAGCCACTTTTACGAAGCCTGCAATGTTCGCACCGTCTACGTAGTTAACAGTACCATCTTCTTTAGTACCAAACTTCACGCAGTTACGGTGAATTTCTTTCATGATCGCGTGAAGACGTTCGTCAACTTCTTCGAATGTCCAACCTAAACGCAATGCGTTTTGAGACATTTCAAGACCTGAAGTTGCAACACCACCTGCGTTTGATGCTTTACCTGGTGCATAAAGGATTTTCGCTTCAACGAATTTCTCTACAGCAGCCAAAGTTGAAGGCATGTTTGCACCTTCAGCCACACAAATCACGCCATTTGCAAGAAGTTGGTCTGCGTCATCTGCATCCAATTCATTTTGCGTTGCACATGGAAGTGCGATATCACACTTAATACCCCATGGACGTTGGCCAGCAAGGTATTCAAAACCGTGGGCTTCAGCAAACTCAGAGATACGACCACGTTTAACGTTTTTCAGTTCCATCACTTCAGCTAAAAGCTCAGTGGTGAAACCATCTTTTACATACACAGTACCGGCAGAGTCAGAAAGTGAAACCACTTTCGCACCTAAGTACATTGCTTTTTCAGCAGCATATTGCGCAACGTTACCCGAGCCTGAAATGGTCACCACTTTGTCTTGGAAGCTTTCGCCACGGGTCTTGAGCATTTCCTCAGCGAAATACACAGTACCGTAACCCGTTGCTTCAGGACGCGCCAATGAACCACCGAAGGTTAAACCTTTACCGGTGAACACCGCAGACGTGTCGTTGCTTAATTTTTTCATCATGCCAGCCATGTAGCCAACTTCACGACCACCTACACCGATATCGCCCGCAGGGATATCCGTATTTGAACCTAGGTGACGATAAAGCTCGATCATTAACGCTTGGCAGAAACGCATGATTTCGCCTTCTGATTTGCCTTTAGGGTCAAAGTCAGAACCGCCTTTACCACCGCCCATAGGAAGTGTAGTCAATGCATTTTTAAATGTTTGTTCAAAACCTAAGAATTTTAGGATTGACAGGTTCACTGATGGGTGGAAACGCATACCACCTTTAAATGGACCAATCGCTGAGTTGTATTGAACACGGAACGCACGGTTGACATGAGTTTGACCTTGGTCATCTACCCATGAAACACGGAATTGGAACGCACGTTCAGGTTCAACTAAACGCTCTAGTAAACCATGTGCTGCATATTGTGGATTTTTTTCAATGAATGGCCATAAACTGGTCATCACTTCTTCTACAGCTTGTAGAAATTCTGGTTGATGTGCATCACGTGTTTTAACGTAATCTAGGAAGTCGTTAAGGCTGTTGTATTTCAACGCTTAATCCTCAGCAGAAAAGTGGATCAAAATTGGTCAAAATTTCAATCAATGATAGATTTTGGCGCAGACAATTTAATATCTTTTGTTAACAATCAGCAATACTTTTTTTTAAAAAACTTTTATTTAGCTTAAATAACAAACGTTTATTTTAATTAAGCTTACGCAAGCTACTTGATCATTCCAACATTTTAACTGGCAATCAACATCAAAATGCTGCAAAAAACCGCTCCAATTTTCAGCACGCTAATTTCGCTAAAAACATGTTAATATTACAGTTTTCTCCTCCTTTGTAGACTCTGCTTACATGCTCGGTCAGATCGGTTAGCTATGAACACTCAAATCTCTGTTATTCAACGAATTGATGCGTTGTTGCCCCAAACACAATGTGGCCTCTGCGGTCACCGTGATGGCTGTTTACCCTATGCTCAGGCCATTAGTGAGGGTGAAGCTGCAAATAAATGTGTACCTGGCGGGCAGCCTGTGGCCGATTCATTAGCAGAATTATTGCATCGTGAGAAACTTATTGCCGAAGAAAGTGCATGGCCCATTCAAGCTGATGGCCGTCCACAACGCATGAAAGCCGTTATTCGAGAAGATGAGTGTATTGGCTGTACCAAATGCATCAGTGCCTGTCCTGTAGATGCCATTATTGGGGCCGGAAAGCTAATGCACAGCATCCTAACTGATGCCTGTACAGGCTGTGAGCTGTGTATTCCACCTTGTCCTGTTGACTGTATTGATTTAGTCGAAGATCAACAACCTTTAATGAATGCTGAGCAACGTCAACACGAGCAAGATGATTTACGTCGACGTTACTATGCGCATATTCAACGTGAGGAAAAACGTCGCTTAGACCGCAAAGGGCCTGTGGTACGTGCCGAAATCGATACTGCCCTGTTTGCACAGTTTTCTGCGCATAGCCAACATGTACCGGTGGTGGCCGTAGTTGAAAAGGCTGCCGAGCCTGTGTTTGTACATGATGCACAAACCACCATTCAATTGGCCAAATTACGCACCCAAATCAAAAAATTAGAAAAGCAGCTCTCCGTACGTGAAGATACACAAAAACGTGCTTTGCTGGATCAACTCAGCCAACAATTGTTGGCACTACAGGGAGACTAATATGCCGAGCACCCGTGCTAAACCTGTAAAGAATATGACCAAAAAGCAGATACAGCTTTTTTTTGAACGGCTACGTGAACAGCGTCCACACCCTGAAACTGAACTTAATTATAGTAGTCCGTTTGAACTGTTGGTGGCTGTAACTTTGTCAGCCCAAGCCACAGATGTCAGTGTCAACAAAGCGACGGATAAATTGTTTCCTGTCGCCAACACGCCCGAAGCAATTTATGCCTTAGGTGTGGATGGTTTAAAGGCATATATCAAGACGATTGGTTTGTATAATTCTAAAGCCGAAAATGTGATTAAAGCCTGTAAGATGCTCATCGATCTGCATGGCAGTCAAGTGCCAAGTAATCGTAAGGATTTAGAAGCATTACCCGGTGTAGGTCGTAAAACGGCCAATGTGGTGCTCAACACGGCCTTTGGTCAGCCGACTATGGCCGTAGATACGCATATTTTCCGTTTGGGCAATCGGACTGGTTTAGCAGTAGGTAAAGATGTATTAGAAGTGGAGCAACGCTTACTTAAAGTAATTCCCAAAGAGTTTATGCTCGATTCACATCACTGGCTGATTTTACACGGCCGTTACTGCTGTATTGCACGTAAGCCCAAATGCCATGAATGCGTGGTGAGTGACGTGTGTAATTGGCCAGAGCGTTTTGATTTTGGTGCCAACAAACCCATTTTAGTCAAAAATATCGATGCTTAAGCATCGATATTTTTATCTCAGCTTATTTTTTGTTCTTTTCTAACTCTTGTTTGAGTTTGGGATGCAATTGATAGTTTTTTGTCGACCCTTGTTCACGTTGTTGTTGCTGGGTTTGGCGAAGCATTTTAAAACTCACGTAAATTAAGCCCAATAATAGAACAATACCAACCACTACCACTAAAATCGCGCCAATTTTTAGCACATCCAACTCTCAACACAATAAAAAAGAGCCCTAATATGACTTAGGACTCTTTTAATGTCAAAACAAGTCCGATGACTTATTTTGCTTCACCTAAAATCGCGAAAAGATCAGCTTGAACTTCTTCGATTGGGCGTAAACCATTCAGTTTATCGTAAGTTGGTGCATTTTCACCTGCAGCCGCACGACCTTGGTAGAAACCAACCAATTGCTCAGTTTCTGCATGGTAAGAGGTTAAACGTTTACGAATCGTTTCTTCTTGGTCATCAGCGCGTTGTACAAGTTCTTCACCTGTTTCGTCATCTTTACCTTCCACTTTAGGTGGATTGTAAACGACATGGTAAACGCGGCCTGATGCAGGATGCTGACGACGACCTGAAAGACGTTTAACGATTTCTTCGTCTGCAACATCAATTTCAATCACGTGATCAATGTTAATGCCTTCTTTTTCAAGCGCTTCAGCTTGTGGAATCGTACGTGGGAAACCATCGAAGATACAACCATTGACACAGTCAGGTTGCGCAATACGTTCTTTGACTAGACCAATGATGAGTTCGTCTGACACCAAACCACCACTTTCCATAACGCTTTTCGCTTTTAGACCCAATTCAGTGCCTTCGCGAATGGCTGCACGGAGCATATCACCCGTAGAAATTTGTGGAACATTGTAGCGCTTACAGATCAACTGAGCTTGAGTACCTTTGCCTGCTCCAGGTG
>CAVBYE010000026.1:0-24729 GCA_963599285.1 Bacteroidaceae bacterium
GTCTATAACGTCAAAAATATGGTGTTGGCCTGGTCCTAAAACACTATTAGGGAGTAAGGTGCACCATGTTGCAGCGCTTAGGTCTCCTGTTGGTGCATAACAAGCTTCAACCAGAGCAGAGGCCGGGTAGTTGCCGGTAAAGAAAGTGGTATCAATATCTAAGGCATGAATACGACCTGCCACACCCAATTCGATAATGGCCCAATCATAGCCTGCATGGCGTTTGCGGCGTGTTTCCCATCCATCCATCCATTTGCCGTGGTCATCAAATTTATCTTCCACAAATACAGGTGCTTCAAACTGCAGCATGCGTTTGGCTTCAGCAAAAAACTCATCTGAACAGTCGAGAATTTTTGCACCAATACTACTGTCGGCAAGGTTGGTCAGTTGCTGTAAATACGGGGGAAGATCGAAGGGTGGCGCAAGTAAAGTAGCCATGTGCTTGTTCAGCCTCTTGTTGTAAGGGGTTCAAAATTGGGCATGCTTTGGAGCAAAACAGCCCAAAACAATGCAAAACTGCAGTTTTAAATGCACAGCCTGTGCCAATTTGGCTGTTTTAACCGCCATAGGCAAAATGGCATAGTTTTCGCTTAAACAGAGAACCATCCACACAGATAACAAGGAGAAGTAGATGGAGATTGCCATTATTGGTGCTGGCATGGGGGGCTTAACCACCGGAATCGCGCTAAAGAAATTTGGACATAACGTCACCATCTATGAGCAAACAGAGAAAATTTTACCGGTTGGAGCCGCAATTTCACTGTGGTCGAATGGTGTGAAATGTTTGAACTATTTAGGGCTCACTGATCAAGTTGCACGTTTAGGTGGGCAGATGGATCACTTGGCTTATGTGGATGGTTTAACCGGTGAGGTGATG
This sequence comes from Bacteroidaceae bacterium, assembly GCA_963599285.1. Taxonomy (GTDB): domain Bacteria; phylum Pseudomonadota; class Gammaproteobacteria; order Pseudomonadales; family Moraxellaceae; genus Acinetobacter. The sequence continues at coordinate 878 of CAVBYE010000026.1, forward strand.
ACCCAATTTAGTCTGCAGCCTTTGGTGGAAGAGGTGGGACAGCGTCCTTATCCGGTGGCACGTGCTGAATTGCAAGATATGCTGATGGATGAGTTTGGACGTGATCAGATTCAGCTGTCGAAGAAAATGGTGGCCATTACTGATCTTGGTGATACTGTGCAAGCAGAATTTGCCGATGGTACGGTGATTGAAGCTGATCTTCTGATTGGCGCCGATGGTACGCATTCGATTACGCGCCGCTATGTACTTGGGGAAACCGTTGAGCGTCGTTACGCGGGTTATGTGAATTGGAATGGCTTAGTTGAGGTGACCGCAGATCTTGCACCTGCAGATCAGTGGACCACTTTTGTCGGTCAAGGCAAGCGCGTGTCGCTCATGCCAGTGGCACAAAATCGTTTCTATTTCTTCTTTGATGTGCCTTTGCCTGTAGGCTTAGCGAACGACCGTACGCAATATAAAACCTTACTCAAACAGTATTTTGAAGGATGGTGTGCACCTGTACAGCAATTGATTGATGCACTCGATGAGCAGCGTACAAATCGGGTCGAAATTCATGATATTGAGCCCTTTGCCCAGTTTTATAAGGGCCGTGTGGTCATTGTGGGTGATGCGGCACACAGCACCACACCGGATATTGGACAAGGCGGTTGCCAAGCCATGGAGGATGCGATTTATCTAGCCCGTGCGTTGCAAATTAATACCTTAGGCATTCAAGATTCATTGTGTCGTTATCAAAACAAAAGAAACGAACGTGCCAATGAGTTGGTATTACGTGCGCGCAAACGCTGCGATGTCACACATATGAAAGACGAGCAGATTACCATGCAATGGTATGACGACCTGCGCCAAGAACAAGGACCACATATTATGAAGGGGATTATCAGTAATATTGTGGGTAATCCTTTGGATTAAAGCCTAAACAATAACAATAACTGACATAAAAATAAGCATTTTCAGCAAAAGGGCAATCTGCCCTTTTTTTTTACATATCGTTGCACAGTGGAGTGGTGAAAGCTTCTAAGCTAGGGTGAGCTGAGCAAAAAAAGGAGAATAACAATGCAAATGCTGTTAATCAGTGTGCCCCCCAATAGTGTCGAAAGTTTACTGATTAGTGCTGAACACGTGGATGATGTGCTGCATGCGCAAGGGATTCAAGCGCGCTTGATTTTGGACGAAGTGCGTTATGCCTTGGCACATATCTTCCAAAACCACGCCACGCTCAACGCTGCCATTAACCCCGAGCACATCTTGAGTACGCATGGTATGGAGGGTGGAAAAGTCAGTTATAACACGGCTGTGCAAGTGGCACAGATTTATGAATCTCTCAATGCAATGGAAGACACAGACATCAAGGCGCTGTATCAGCCGCGCAGTATGCACCAAGCACAGCTGCCGCTCATGGATTGGGGTATTGACCCTGAGCAAGACTTACGACGTTTGAAAGTCGCCTTTAACCAATTACAGAGCTTTTATTTTGATGCCGCGGAACACAACTTAGCCGTGATACGTGTAGTGGGGGAGCGCTTATTTGCCACTGAGGTCTTGTAAATGCAATTGCATATACACCAAATCGCGCCATTGCCCAAACTTAAAGCCCATTTGTGGTAAATAACCGGTTTGAACAAAGCCCAATTTTTGATGCAGCACAATTGAACCGGTATTTTCTGCATCTATGGCTGCCACCATCATATGCAGCTTTTGGTTTTTGGCATGTTCAATCAAGGCCTGCATGAGGCGTTTGCCTAAACCATGGCCTTGATATTGAGGTTGAACAAATACAGAGTGTTCAACAGTATAAATATAACCACTATTCTTGCTAAAAAATGAATAATCCGCATAAGCGGCAAGCTGTTGGGTGGCTTCTTCGATTGCGACAATTAACGGGAAGCCATGTTGTTGTAATTCAGCAAAGAAATTTTGCATATAGCTAAGGTCAAAGGTGTGGATATTCCAGTTGGCCGTATTGTGTTCAATTTCGTGATTATAAATGGCCAAAATTGCGGGAAGATCTTGCTCAGTAGCAGCGCGTAAAATAAAAGACATGGACAATGTAAGCGAGGCGGGAGAAGTACTTACTCTAAAACAGCCGATAAAAAAAGCAAGACCGAAGTCTTGCTTTTAAGCTTAGCTATAATCAATGCAGCACTTAGAAGTGGTATTTGATTAACGCACTCACGTCATTTTGGTCTGCGCCTTTAATGCCGTATTTGTTGTTCCAAACAGAGTGCTCAACACCCACATAAAGTTTAGTTTCAGGTGAGATATGTTTACCCACATTCCACTTGTACTGGCTTGTCCAGTTTAACTCACTTGCATGTGTATCTTCAGCAGTTGACCAGTCAAGGAAGGCATCAGCAAGGAATTCTTCGCCACCAATCTTGAACGGTACCGCGTAGGTTACTGTCATTTGGTAGTCGTCGTCTTTACCTGACTTGCTGTCATTGTCGACTTTGTAGAAATTGATGTTGGCATATTTGGTATAAGGTACATCAAGTGCAAATCCAACACCGTAAAGGAAGTTATTGAATTCACCATTTTTGTCGTAGCCTGCATTGTGCTCCCATGTGGTGGCAACAAGTACATCTTTTACTGGACCAAAACTTAGATCTTTACCTGAAACTTCACCTAAGCTTAAGCGTGGTGCAAGTTCGAAATAAGTTGATGCTTCATCATTGCCATCCCATTGTTGGTCAAGGAAGAAGAACACATCGGCATTCTTTAATTTAGCCGCATATTCAGCCGTCAGTGTCGTACGGTCTTCTGTCCCGACTTCGTAGTTTTCGCCATACAATGCAGTAAGGCTAAAGTCTTGCCAAACAATTGGACTAGCTTGAGTGAACACAGCAGCGGAAGAGAGTGCACAAAGTGCAGCAAGTTGTGTAAGTTTCATGAAAAATTCTCAGGCCCCATAAAAAGCGTAATTAGAATACAGTGAATCAAATAAAAATAAAGCTAAAAAAGACAAACGGATAATTTAACCGTTCCTTTTTTAACTGCCACGATAAGTCGAATAGGCGAAAGCACTAATCAGCAGCGGAATGTGATAATGCTGTGCTGCATCTTCAACCCGAAAATGAATCACGGCTTTAGGAAAAAAGGTACTGATATATAAAGATTTAAAATAATCAGCCACCGCGAAGTCTAAACTGTAGTCACCCACGGGCAGTGCATCTAAGCCAAATGATTCTGTGCTAATACGCCCATCTTGATTGGTTTGGGCGGTGGCGAGAATTTCTCCCGCTTCGTTGAGCAGTTTAACCGCCACATTGGCTGCAGGTTGACCCAAATGGGTATCTAAAATATGGGTACTAATCATGGCTAAATTCCTGTTCTAATCGTAAGAGTGCGATCGCAATGAGTTGTTGTTTGACGATCTGTTGTTCTGTATGTGGATCGTGTGTTAAGCGACGCTGCAGGGCTGCTAAAATGTCATGGCTGGTTAAGCCTGCGGCTTTAATCAGAAAAATATAGCCAAAGCGCTGTTCATACGCCACATTGCCAGCATAAAGTGCTGCTTGCAGTGTATGGTCATGGGTATGCGCAGCAGCTTGCTCTCGGGCTGAAAAAGCCTGTTCTTGTGCACTCAACTCAGCTTGGGCTTTTTTTTCACCAATACGTGGGTGTGTATTTAAAGCACCAAGTACCTCATCCCAAGTCCATGTATGTGCTTGCTGTTTGGCAAAAGCGAGCACAGCAGTCGCTGAGGTAAAGGGGCGGGCAGCACTGATTTCTTCTGCCCAACGGGGAATATGCACGCAATGCTGTAAAAATTGTTTGAGTTGCGCTGCGTCCTGGTGATTAAAGCGCTCGAGCGGCATAGCACTTGATCTCATCAAAAATGAATGATCAGGAGATAGCAATAACAATGCCAATCATGAGCGCAGTACACCATGCCTTGCTTTGGCGCATAAAGTGTTAAAATGCTGCCGGATGGTGCTGTTGCCAATGCGCAGCAATGTCACCACGGCGACAAATCCACACCTGATCATGGCTTTGTACATAATCTAAAAAGCGTTGTAAGGCTTTAAAACGCCCCGGACGCCCCAAAAGGCGGCAATGCATCCCCACAGATAGCATTTTTGGTGCAGTTTCACCTTCGGCGTACAGCACATCAAAAGCATCTTTTAAATAGTGATAAAAATCGTCGCCAGTATTAAACCCGCCTGCTGAACTAAACTTCATATCATTGGTGTCGAGGGTATAGGGAATAATTAAATGTGCACGGGTTTGTCCCTCAGTATTGCTAAGCGGCATCCAAAACGGAAGGTCGTCGCCATAGTAGTCACAGTCATACTGAATTTGCGGGAATTCAGCCAGTAATTGACGGGTATTGGGGCTATCTCGACCGGTATACCAACCTATTGGCGCCTGTCCAAATAGGGCAGTTAATACATCAATCGCTTGTTGCATGTGTAGGCGCTCAGTGGCGAGGTCAATATTTTGATAATGTAGCCAACGTTGGCCATGGGAGACCACATCATAATCAGCCGCTCGAATCGCATCGACCACATAAGGGTTACGGGCAAGCGCCATACCTACGCCAAAAATGGTCATTGGTAGGCCACGTTTTTGAAACTCTTGATGAATACGCCAAAATCCAGCCCGTGCGCCATATTCGTACATGGAGTCCATTGACATATGTTTGGCCGCAAAGCTTGCTGCACCCACAATTTCCGATAAAAACTGCTCTGAACCGGCATCGCCGTGTTCAATATGGTTTTCACCGCCTTCTTCGTAGTTGAGTACAAATTGCACCGCAATACGGGCTTGATTGGGCCAATTCACGACCGGCGGCTGGCCATGGTAGCCAATTAAATCGCGTGAATATTTTGAATGTTGAATGTAATCAATAAGTTCTTGTCCAGTTAGATCACAGCGTGTCACGTTCGGTATCCTTTTGATAATTTTTTTTAAATATGTCTTGCATATTTGTAAGAGAAGCCCGATATTCAAGAGACAGGAACAATGTTCTTAGACTCAAAATAGTGCATGAGAATAGGAGGAAAACTCCCCAAAACAAGACAAAAATGATGCTGTAGCAACAGCAAGCGACAAACGTGCCAACATAAGTAAAGTTTTGCACAGAAAAGATTCAAATAAAGATATGAAAAGAGGATGAGATTATGAATATTGAAATCCGTACCGATAAAAACATTCAAAACAGCGAACGTTTAATGAGTTATGTGCGTGCAGAACTTAATGAGGAATTTCAACGCCATAGTGAGCGAATTACTCACTTCTCAGTACATTTAAGTGATGAAAATGGGGACAAAGGCGGCGATGATGACATTAAATGTATGATTGAAGCACGCCCTGCGGGTTTAAAACCGGTGGTGGTGAATCATCGAGGTCATAATCTGGATACCGCAATTACAGGCGCGATTGACCGTTTAAAACGCAGTTTAGAACACGTGATTGAGAAGAAAGAAAAACCACGTGCCGCACAACCTGATTTTAGTGAGCCAGCAGATCAACTTGAGGATGATGCTGAGTAAGCTGAGTTGAATAAGCCCCCTTGGGGGCTTTTTTTATGTTGCCTAGAATTTATCATCGCAAAGCGCGCGTTATTGGGCATAATAGAACAAGATATTTTATTCATGAGACCTTTCATGCTAACAGCACAACAACAATCTCTTATTCAAGCTATTGAACAATTAGACAGCGCCACCGTGACAAGTCTTTTGGCTGAAGGTGTGGATCCCAACTTTATCGTTGATGGTGAAACCGGTCCTGTAATTTCGGTGTGGTCAGATGCCCTATTTGGTTGGTGGGAACAGGTCTGTGAAGCCTATGAAGCAGGAACTCCATGGACTGAAGCACAAAAGCAGCAGGCACTTGAACCACACTTGGCAATTTTAGATGCCTTAATTGCAGCAAAAGCCAATGTTCATTTATGGGATGCGGAAGAAGTGTATGGCCCACTTTGGGATGCTGCAAGTGCTGCATGTGTGCCTGCAGTGCAACGTCTGTTAGCTGCTCAGGTGGATCCAAATACCAAAGATGAAGAAGATTTAACCATTTTGTCTTCAATTAGCCACTTGTTCTTTGACTGTGACTTTGACGAAATTGATTGGTCACAAGCACTCGCTGAAGAAAAACAAGTCCTTGAGCTGTTACGTGCGCACGGCGCAAAAATGTCGAAAGAGTTAAACTAACACAGGAGAAGTTAGGATGCTGAAACACAGTCTGATTACGATAGCTGTTTTAGGGCTAACGACACCTGTTTGGGCGAATGAGATTGAATTTGATCGCCCTGGTCAAGGCTTTTCTACCCAAACACTGCCAAAAGGGCAAGTGGTGTGGGAGCAAAGTCTTGCCAATACGCTGTACACCGAATCTCGTGATCTTACCGGTCAGTTGGTCAAACAGACTGTGCTGAATGCAGATCTACTGTTACGCGCAGGCTTAACTGAGCAACTTGAGCTACAACTCGGTTGGCAAGGCCCAAGTTGGTCAAAAACCAAAGTTGCCGGCCAAAGCGTTGAAGATGATGGTCTAGGTGACGTGAGTGTAGGATTAAAGCATCATATTGATCTTGGAGATGAGCGTCTATCGATGGCTGTACTCGCGCAAGCGGTGCTGGCGACGGGCAATGATGGTTTTAGTGAACAAGATGACCGTTATCGCTTAGGTTCAACGGTCTCTTATATTTATGACGAAGATCAAAATCTCAACACAGCACTGAGTATGTTTTATGAAGTGCAAGATGGTCGTTGGCGTGCGACCGCAGTTCCCACGCTCAGCTATCAATTTGCACCGAAGTGGAATGGTTATTCTGAGTTGATTTATAGCAAAGCAGAAAGCTTAGACTATGAATATGGCTTAGGCTCAGGGGTAATGTATAGCGTCAGTCCCAAGCTACAGCTCGATGCGAGTGCCAATATCATGCTGCATGGGCAAAATAAAAACTACCAAGCCAATCTTGGTTTTGCTTATGCCTTCTAACTCAACATGATGCTTCAAGTCACCTGTACTACAGGTGACTTGCATCAGTCTTTTCATCTAGTCAACATCAACGCTATGCGCGAATTCGGCTAAATCGGCTAAAGCTTGTTTGGCTTCGTTAAACCATGCTGAAAACAATTGGAAGTTATGCCACATGCCGGTATAGACTTTTAACTGACTTTTGAGTCCTGCATCTTGAGCCCGTTGTTGCAGCCGTTTGGCATCATCTAACAGCATTGATTTGGAGCCGACCTGAATCAATAGCGGTGGTAAGTCATTTAACGCTGCAAATAAAGGTGAAATATACGGATCAGCGCGGTCATAGCCACGAGGCACATAATAATCTGCACCTGTCTCAAGCGCATTAAGACTCAGCATGGCATCATGCGTGGCATTATAACGAATGGATTCACTGCTTAAACTCAAGTCTAAAAACGGCGAGCTTAAGATCAAGCCACTGGCCTGAGGAAGCTTTTCCTCACGAATACGCAGCGCTAAAGCCAAGGCCAAATTTGCCCCCGAACAATCACCTGCTAAAATAATATCTTTGGCTTGTACGTCTTGTGCTAACAGGTTCTTGTAGACCCGAAACACGGCTTCAAGCGCATCTGGAAATTGGTATTCAGGTGCCAATGGATGCTGTAAATGCAAAATCTGCATTTGGCTGCGTGCAGCCATTTGGGTTAAATAGGCACGATGGGTATTGAGTGAGCCCGCAAAGAATACCCCACCGTGAATATATAAAATCAGCTGAGTGGCTTGTTCTTGGGCCTTCATCTCTTCGACTTTAATGCCACTAATGGTAAGGTGTCGTACTTCAATATCTGGATGTTTGGGAAAAACACGACTCATTTGGCGCAGCGCGAAACGCACTGAATTGGGCGGTAAATTGAATTGGCTTGGCGTACGAATCGTGGTTTTTAATACGCGTTCAGTCATGAGTTGCTTAAAGAGCGGATCGATCTTCATAAGAGCCTCATTTATTTTTAGTATGATGAATTGAGAAGGTGTGCAAAGCTTAGCAACAACCCTACACTAAACAGTCACAATCAGAAATTGCAAAATTGTTGTTGGTTTTTGATACTGATAAACGTGGTATAACCCAAGGAAATAAAAAACAATGAAAAAAATCGTAATCGCTTGTGCATTATTTGGCTTAAGTGCATGGACACAGGCCGCTGACCCATTAAACGGTACGTTATGGAAAACCATTGATGACAAAACCAAGCAACCCAAGGCCTTGGTGAAATTTACCCAACAGAAAAATGGCAGTTTATCTGCCACGATTCAGCAAATTTTAACCCCAGGTGAGGAAAATGCATGTACTCGCTGTGAGGGCCAATATAAAAACAAATCACTTAAAGGACTCACGATTGTGCATGGCCTAAAAAATGTGGGTGCAAACAGTTACGAAGGCGGCTCCATTATTGATCCTTCTTCAGGTAAGACCTATAAGCTCAAAGGCCAACTCAACGGTCAAAATCTAGAGCTGCGTGGCTTTGTTGGAGTGTCTGCATTAGGGCGTGATCAAGTATGGCAGAAAGTCAGCAACAACTAAGCGCACCTAAAAAAAAGCCTGCATCTGCAGGCTTTTTTTATTCACTGATTAAGGCACGATACGCGGCCTCATCAAAACCGACAATATAACCGTGTTCTGTCGCAAGAACTGGACGTTTAATGAGACTGGTGTGGGTACATAAGGTTTCGATCAGCTGATCTTGGCTATGTAAGGCATACGCTTGTTCAGCTTCAGACAGTTTACGCCAGGTGGTGCCTTTTTTATTTAAGATCAGGTCCTGACCTTGTGCTGCTAGCCACTTCGCAACATTGTCTGTATCAATACCATGTTTTTTATAATCATGGAATTCATAGGCCAAACCCAATTGATCTAACAGATCAAAGGCTTTTTTCATTGAACTACAATTTTTGATGCCGTAAATTTTCAGCATGGTTCATCTCAGTATTGAAAATACAAACTAGCTTAACCAAAGCCGAAGACGCAATCAAATGGTCATCTTCGTGTCACAACAACGTCATGCAGATGATTTAAATTGGAATAAATAAAGACAATAAATCAGAATAAAAAGAGGGCTTTAGAAAATTGAAAACCCGCATGTAATCATCCTGATTATGCGGGTTTCTTCACAACGTCCGTTGTCACATCCTTGAAATAAGCTTTGGGTAAAAGCTTATTTATGTTCATCCTACAGCGTCCTATCCTTTATTGGCCATCCTGACCGCTTCCCTGTGCTGTGCGGCTATAATGCCCTTAATACCCACCAAGATAAAGTTACAAAGTCGACAGAAGGTGTAGGAAATAGACTTATGTTGAGTAAACATATGTTTACTGAGTTTTACAGCTCTAGGGCATAATCAATAATGACCGGTGCATGATCACTAAACCATTGTTCTTTATAGACCCATGCATTTACGGTACGTGTTTTCCAATCGGGAGAGCAGGCTTGATAGTCAATGCGCCAACCGACATTTTTGGCACGTGCTTGACCACGATTCGACCACCATGAGTAAACTTCCGCTTCTTTGACCACTTCACGGAAGGTGTCGACATAGCCTAAATCATCATAGATATGATCCAACCATGCACGTTCATGTGGTAAACAGCCTGAAGCTTTTTGATTGCCTGACCAGTTTTTAATATCAATGCGTTTATGCACAATGTTGTAGTCGCCGCAGACAATCACAGATTTCTGCTCATCACGCCATTGCTTTAAAATCTGTTTATATTCATTTAAGAACAGGTCTTTACGTGCTTGAGCTTCTTCACCTGAAGAGCCTGATGGTAAATACAGTGAACAAATATGCACGGTTTGTGCTAAACCTAGGTCAAACTCAGCAGAAATAAAGCGTCCTTGTGAGTCAGCCAATTCAAAGCCTAGACCATCTGTAACTGAAACAAAGGGTAGGCGACTATAAATTGCAGTACCGGCATAGCCTGGACGCTCGGCAGGGAAAAGGTGGGTATACCAGCCTTCAGGCTTAAATTTATCGGTCCATTGGGCATGGGTAATGCGACTTTCTTGCATACACACTACATCTGCATCAGACTGTTCGAGCCACTCTAATAGCCCTTTAGTGACCGAAGAACGCAGTCCATTGACATTAATTGAAACCACACGAAGAATTTTTTGATCACTTGGATAGCTACTCTTTGGTATCATGCGCAAGATTTACCTCAATCTATAAAATTTAGGAGCACCTTATGACAACGCCAGCTCAATTCAACCCGCAAGCTTTTATCGAACTCGCTTTATCACGCGGTGTGCTTAAATTTGGTGAGTTTACTTTAAAATCTGGTCGTGTGAGTCCTTATTTTTTTAATGCCGGTTTACTCAATGACGGTGAAGCATTAACAGGCTTAGCAGCAGGCTATGCAGCTAAACTCACCCAATGCGATAACGTCGAAGTTATTTTTGGCCCTGCCTATAAAGGGATTCCTTTTGTTGCAGCAACAGCCGTGGCTTTATCACAAAATCATGGCGTGAGCGTGCCTTGGGGCTTTAACCGTAAAGAAGCCAAAGACCACGGTGAAGGCGGTGTGTTAGTGGGTGCGGCAGTTGAAGGCAAAAAAGTCTGGATCATTGATGATGTGATCACTGCAGGTACAGCAATTCGTGAAGTGGTGACGATCCTTAAAAACGCAGGCGCGCAAATTGCGGGTGTGTTAGTGGCTTTAGATCGTCAAGAACGTGGTCAAGGCGAACTATCGGCGATTCAAGAAGTGCAAAAAGAACTTGAGATTCCGGTACATGCACTGATTACCATGAAAGATCTTATGGACTACTTAGATGCAAAAGGCGATACAGAAGCTTTAGCGAAAATGGAAGCGTACCGTGTAAATTACGGCATCTAATCTTAAGTTCAACCTATAGATGTGTAATAAAGCTCTATCCATGATAGGGCTTTATTTTTTCTTCAGCGGCCATTTCGTCACACAACTTACACGCCAACATCATCCCCAATTTTTCTTCACGTCCTTGTTTGCTGATGACCCACGGGCGGTTCTGCCAAGGTGGACTATGCCGGACATGTTGACTGTGTCCACAGGCCAACTTTGCCACCCAGTGGCTTTCTGGATCGGTATAAAAATCAATGATCGGCTGTAACATCATACATCAGCTAAAGTGGAGTCTTATATTGGCTAGAGGCAATGGGAATCTGATTGGCATAGGTCGTGACACATTTAACTTGATCAACAAGGTCTGTATGGAAACTAAGGGCAACATCAGGCAACGGCTGCATGGTATAAAATGTACACGTTAACTGTTGCTCGTGTCGAGCCAATGCAATCTGCACAGCACAGGTATGGTTATTTTTAAACTGTAAATCTTTATAGCCATATACCACTGTGGCATCGCTGCCTAAGGGGGTAAAGCGCTCATGCTCTTGGTAAATATCCACCGAATGCGCATGGCGCTCTAAAATATGCAAACCTGCTTTTAAAGCATTGATATATAAAATACAGGACACTTGGCAAATCCCTCCGCCAATGGCCTCCTTGAGCTGACCTTGCACCAAATTACGACTTGGCTTAAAACCATTTTTAGAAGTGGGTTGTGGAACTAAATGCCAAAAGGAAAAAATTTGTCCAGGCTCAACCACCACGCCATTGATGTGTTCAATGCAGCGATCAATATTGCTGACCTTCTGTGAAAAATGACTACTCATCTGAATCACTTGCTGATGCGTTAAACCATGCAGATGAGACAGCGTGGGTTGACGTACGCGTGCAAAATGATGCTGGTTCACCACATGCTCTCGCCAATAGCGTTTTATACATTGATAACGTAACCGAGCAGAGAGGGGAATAAACTGTTTCATAAAAGGCGTAAAGGTCGAGAGTGTGACAAAGGTGAAAAGCCAAAAGCAGGCAAAAAATGAAGCATGACATTATGAAGTCAGGCGAATCTATATACGGTGTTATTGTAGATGAAGCACATGATTTTTACTGTAAAAAATCATGTTTTTAAATCGAAAACCTTAAAATGCTAAGCATAGAATTGACGATATAATGCAGTACTTTTCACATCGAGCATGACCTAAACTCAGTTATACTTTTAGCATTTTAAAAACTGAGAAAGAATATGCGCGTACTTGTGGTGATGGATCCCATTGAACATGTAAACCTTAAAAAAGACTCAACGATGGCAATGCTCTGGGCAGCAGCGCGTCGTGGTCACGAGCTAGGTTATGCATTACAACAAGATCTTTATATTGACCAAGGTAAAGCTTTTGGTTTGATTGCGCCTCTACAGGTATTTGAGGACGATGAACATTATTATGCGCTTGGCGCAAAGCAAAAACAGTCGCTTGCAGATTACGATGTCGTATTGATGCGTAAAGACCCACCGTTTGACATGAACTTTGTCTACACCACCTATATTTTAGAACAAGCAGAACGTGAAGGCGCATGGATTATTAATAAACCTCAAAGCCTACGTGACTGTAATGAAAAACTTTTCGCGACTCAATTCCCTGAGTTACAAGTGCCAACACTCGTGACTTCACAGCAAAGTTTGATTCGTGAATTCATTGCACAGCATCAAGATGTGATTGTTAAACCACTCGATGGAATGGGTGGCATGGGGATTTTCCGCTTAACAGCAGAAGGTGCCAATATTGGTTCAACCTTAGAAATGTTGACCGAAATGGGGCAACAACCCATTATGGCGCAGCGTTATATTCCTGAAATTGTTGATGGTGATAAACGCATTTTAATGATCAATGGTGAGCCAGTACCGTATTGCTTAGCACGTATTCCACAAAATGGCGAAACACGCGGGAACTTGGCTGCAGGTGGTCGCGGTGAAGCTCGTCCACTGACAGAAAATGACCGTGCGATTGCAGCTAAAGTGGGGCCGTTGTTACGTGAAAAAGGTTTAGTCTTTGTGGGTCTTGATGTGATTGGCAATTATGTGACAGAAATTAATGTGACCAGTCCAACCTGTATCCGTGAAATTGATACCCAATTTGGAACCTCAATTGCTGATGATTTATTTGCAGTGCTTGAAGCAGGCCGTCAAGTGTAAATCGAAGTGATCTAAAAAAAGAGTCCAAGTGGGCTCTTTTTTTTGTGCTCTAGATTGTGATGAAACTCGCAATTGGCTGCACTGGACATATGTTCAATGTCACATAAATTTAGGATGTTTGCAGCATATTTATAGAATTCAGTCGTTTGCTCAGGCTCAACAAACAAAGCGCTCTCATCTGCCCTAGATTCAGGAAAAAAACCAGCAAATGGCACGTGAAAAAAAGTAAATAAACTTTCAAGGTGACAGTTTTGTGATTACAATTGGGCGCTTATAAAGATCTTTCATTATCCATATCTGAATTGAAGAAATAGACCGTGATCCAAGCTCATAAAAAACAGCCGAAACATGTCATGATGATGGCAGCAGGGACTGGCGGACACGTCTTTCCTGCACTCGCTGTTGCCAAAGAATTACAACAACAAGGGATAGACGTATCTTGGTTGGCAACCCCAAGCGGTATGGAAAATCGTTTACTGCAAAATCATAATATTCCAATTTATCAGATTGATATCCAAGGTGTGCGTGGCAATGGCCTGATGCGTAAGGCTTTAGCACCTTTTAAAATTTTAAAGGCCACATGGGCTGCCATGAAATACATGAAGCAGTTAAATGTGGACGCAGTGGCCGGTTTTGGTGGCTATGTGGCAGGCCCAGGGGGGTTAGCAGCACGTGCCTTGGGTATTCCTATCTTGATTCACGAGCAAAATGCGGTGGCAGGCTTTACCAATACTCAGTTGTCACGTGTGGCACAGACAGTGTGTGAAGCGTTTCCAAACACCTTCCCTAAGCAAGATAAAGTGGTGAGTACTGGTAATCCAGTACGTAAAGAAATTACGGAAATTTTAAGCCCGTCTTGGCGCTATCAAGAGCGTGAAAAGGCAGGTTTACCATTACGTATTTTAATTGTTGGCGGGTCTTTAGGCGCTCAAGCCCTCAACGAACGTGTGCCTGAGGCTTTAAAACAGCTCAATGTGGCTTTAGATGTGTATCATCAGTGTGGTCAAAAAAATCAAGACAGCACTCAAGCCCGCTATGCAAACGCACCTGCGCAGCTCACTGTTCAAGTACAGCCTTTCATTGAAGATATGGCCAAAGCCTATGCAGATGCTGACTTAATCATTTGTCGTGCCGGCGCACTGACGGTAACAGAAATTGCCACGGCTGGGGTCGCGGCGATCTTTGTACCGCTACCAAGCGCAGTGGATGATCACCAAACTGCAAATGCTAAGTTTCTTGCCAATGCAGCTGCAGCTAAAATTTGCCCACAAGCAACCTTAACCCCTGAAAGTTTAACCGCAGTATTAGCACCGTTGATGAATCGCCAAGTGTTGTCTGAGATGGCAGTAAAAGCACGTCAACATGCACAACCAGATGCAACCCAACACGTGGTTCGCTTAATTCAAGAATTGTAATCCGAGTAGTTTATGTCCCCATCTATGCCAGCAGAGCAAGCAAAAAAACTGATCAAAGTGCCAGAAATGCGCCGTATTCAACATATCCATTTTGTGGGTATTGGTGGCGCCGGGATGTGTGGTATTGCCGAAGTATTAAAAAACCAAGGCTATAACGTATCGGGTTCAGATATTAAAGCCTCAAAAACCACCGCTCAGCTTGAAGAAAATGGCATTCAGGTGTTCTTAGGCCATGCTGCAGAAAATATTCAAGGTGCAGATGTGTTGGTGGTATCAACGGCGATTGATCCAGAAAACCCAGAAGTAAAAGCTGCATTAGATACACGTGTGCCTGTGGTACGCCGTGCCGAAATGTTGGGTGAATTGATGCGTTACCGTCATGGTATTGCAGTTGCCGGTACCCATGGTAAAACCACAACCACAAGTCTCGTGACGTGTATGTTGGCAGAAGAAAATCTGGATCCGACCTATGTAATTGGTGGTTTGCTCAACCGTACTGGTGTGAATGCAGCATTGGGTGCAAGTCGTTATATCGTGGCGGAAGCTGATGAGTCGGATGCCTCTTTCTTGCATTTACAGCCGATGGCCACCATTGTGACCAATATTGATGCTGACCATATGGATACCTATGGCGGTAGCTTTGATGTATTGAAAGACACCTTCGTGCAATTCTTACAAAAACTACCGTTCTATGGCTTAGCTGTGGTGTGTGGTGATGATGCCAACATTCGTGAAATTATGCCGCGTATTGGTCGTCCAGTGTTAACTTACGGTTTTAACGAAGACAACGACATTCGCGCTGTAGATGTTGCACAAGACGGTATGCAATCGCACTTTACTGTATTGCGTAAAGATCGTGAGCCGCTTCGTGTCACGATTAATATGCCGGGCGCACATAACATCTTGAATGCTTTGGCTGCAATTGGTATTGCAACAGATGAAGGCGTTTCAGATGGTGCAATCTGCCGTGCGTTAGAAAGCTTTAGCGGTGTCGGTCGTCGTTTCCAAGTGCAAGGTCAATTTGAGCTTGAAGGTGGCGATGTGAAATTAGTCGACGACTATGGTCACCATCCAAAAGAAGTGGAAGCCACCATTAAAGCAGCACGCCAAAGTCATCCAGACCGTCGTTTAGTGATGATGTTCCAACCGCACCGCTTCAGCCGTACCCGTGACTGTTTCGATGACTTCGTGGATGTATTGTCACAAGTGGATCAATTATTGCTGTTAGAAGTCTATGCTGCGGGTGAAAAACCGATTGTTGGTGCAGACAGCCGTGCCTTGGCGCGTAGTATCCGCCTGCGTGGTGAAGTTGAACCGATTCTGATTGACCCTGTTGAAGGCAATCTGCAAAATGTGATGCAAAAAGTCTTACAAGCAAATGACTTGTTGTTGACACAAGGTGCAGGTAATGTGGGTGCTATTTCAGTAGAACTTACGCAAAATCATTTATATTTGAAATAATCACTTTGTGATTGAATATGATCAAAAGCGATAACAACTTTTAAGGATATTAACGTGTCAAATGCTTCAAAATTCGGCAAAGTTGCCGTGTTGCTTGGTGGTAAATCAGCTGAGCGTGAGGTCTCTCTAGATAGTGGTACAGCTGTACTTGAAGCATTGCTGCGTTCAGGGGTCAATGCAGAAGCGTTTGATCCGCAAACACGTAGTGTCACGGAATTGGTTGGCTACGACCGTGCGTTCATTGTATTGCACGGCCGTGGTGGTGAAGATGGTCAAATTCAAGGTGCTTTAGAGTGGTTGAATATCCCGTACACAGGTACCGGGGTACAAGGCTCAGCGATTGGTATGGATAAGGTGAAAACCAAGCAAGTATGGCAGGGCTCAGAATTGCCTACTGCACCATACCGTATCGTGAGCAAAGATTCTGATTTACAAGACGTTGTAGACTCTATTGGTCTGCCGTTTATTATTAAGCCTGTACATGAAGGCTCAAGTATTGGCATGAGCAAAGTTGAAAAAATGGAAGACTTTGCGGCGGCAATGGCCAAAGCCTCAGTACATGACGCTGTGGTCATGGCGGAAAAGTGGATCACGGGTCGTGAATTTACCATTGTGATTTTAAATGGTCAGGCACTACCTGTGATTCGTTTACAGCCACCCGCGGACGTTGCGTTCTACGATTATGAAGCAAAATATCAGCGTAACGATGTAGAATACGGCATCCCTTGCGGCTTAACTGCAGATGAAGAGCAACGTTTACAGGCATTATGCCTGCGTGCGTTCCAAGCGGTAGGTGCAAGTGGTTGGGGCCGTATTGATGCGATGCAAGATGAACAAGGTCAGTTCTGGTTACTTGAAGTAAATACCGTACCCGGTATGACCAGTCATTCTTTGGTGCCTAAAGCAGCGCAAGCTGTGGGCTATAGTTTTGATGCGCTCTGTGTGGCAATTTTAGAACAAACCTTAACGGCTGCGGCTCACTAAATCATGGTACAACTTCCTTCGTCTATGCGACGTAAACGTGTTGCGATTACATCAATTCATGACAAGCCACCGACACAAAAAGAAAAACTTGCGCATGCAGGCGGTTGGTTGTTGCTGATCATTGCGTTTTTCGTGCTAGCAGTCGGAATATTTGGGCTATATAAAGTCATTACAGATGCACGTGTAGCTGAATTGGCAGTGGTGGGAACACGTTCTGACACTGAAACCGCCAAAGTCATGCAACATGTTGCACCGGTGATGAAAAATAATTATTTTACGGCCGATTTAGAAACGATTCGTGATCGTGCTTTGGAATTGGGCTGGGTAGATCGCGTAGTCGTGTCTCGAGCGTGGCCGAATGCCATTCGTGTTCGTGTGGTACCTCGACATGCCATTGCGCGTTGGGGTACAGGTCGGCTACTGAGTGATAGTGGGGTGGTCTTTAGTGAAGAAGTTGCTAAAGACAACCATAAGCTGCCACTGCTCCATGGCCCGATGCACCAATCTGAAATGATGATGCGTCGCTATAATGAAATTAATCAATTATTTTTACCCATTGATTTACGTCTGAAAGAACTCTATTTAACAGACCGAATGACATGGTTTATGCAATTTGATTCGGGTTTACGTGTGATTGTGGATCAAGACCAAACGATGAGTAAGTTACAGCGTTTGAGTCACTTGGCCCAATCTGACTTAAAGCCGGTATGGTCACAAATTTCAGCCATTGATTTACGCTATCGTAATGGACTGGCGATTCAATGGAAGAATTCGGTAGCACCACCTATAGCAAGTGGTCATTTTGTTGTAACCAGAAATGACACAAACCTTGCACAAGCAATAGAGGCAAAGCCATAATATTTGGCTTTATAAATAGAGGCTTAGCGCCAGAAATTAAACCAACATAATGGTAGTAGTGAATAATGAGTGAAGCTGTTCCCTCGGTTGTTGCGATTGACATTGGGACACACAAAGTTTCAGTTTTGATTGGTAAGGTACACGCACCAGATAAAATCCAAGTGATTGGTATGGCAACTGCTCGTAACCGAGGCATGAATAAAGGAAAAATTGTTAGTCTCGACAAAGTGGTGATCGCAATTAAAAATGCGGTACAAGAAGCTGAAGATATGGCTGAATGCCGTGTGCATTCGGCATGGGTGTCGATTCCTAGTGCAGAACTAAAAAGTGCCTATGCCTCTGGCAATACCCATATTGATAATACAGAAAAAACAATTACCACCAGCGAAGTGGTACGTGCACTCGAACTTGCCAAAGCCAGTCATGTCAATTCAGATCACTATTTGGTGAATGCAGTCCCATTGGGCTTTGAGCTTGATGACAGCGGTGAGTGGGTACAAAATCCAATTCGTATGTCGGCAAGCCAAATGATTGGTCATTATCAATTGATGATGTTACCTATCAGTACGATGCAAAACTTAGATCGGGCCATGAAAGGTGCCAATATTGGCGTCGAAAAAATGGTGATCAACACGCTGCCAACGGCTGAAGCGAGCTTGCTTAAAGACGAAAAAGAATATGGCGTCTGCTTAATTGATATTGGTGCAGGTACGACCAACGTCGCAATTTATCTAGACGGACGCTTAGCTTTAGCACATACTTTGCAGCGTGGCGGCGAGCACGTCACACGTGATATCGCAGCTGTTTTACAGACCACCACAGAAGAAGCTGAACGGATCAAACTGCGTTATGGTTGTGTTGACCATAGCCTAGTGAAACCCGATCACATGATTCAAATTCAAGGGATCGATGGTCCGCAAACCATTAGCCGCATTGAGTTAACGGACATTATTGTGGCGCGTTATGATGAAATCTTTAGTCAGATTCGTCATGAATTGCAGCAAAGTGGTGTGCTTGATGGTCTGTATCATGGTGTGGTGTTAACCGGTGATGCCTGTCAAATTGAAGGTATGGTGACTTTTGTACGTCGTGTACTCGGTGTTTCTGCTCATTTAGGTAACCCTCCAGCACAAGTTTATGCAGATGGTGAACATCAGGCAGCATTGCGTCGACCGCAATATGCAACTGCCGCAGGTTTATTGATGTATAGTCAGACGGATTTGCCAGAAGTGGTTGCTGATGAAGATGAAGTCGATGAACTATCGTTATGGTCGCGTGCTGGTCGAGCATGGTCGAGTTTGAACGATAAGTTAAAATCAATATTTTAAGTGTATGTATAGGGAGTAAAGCATTCGGTACGAGGAAAGATGTAAGCTTAGACTTGACAAGCTAGTCCTTGAACAGCATGCTTTAACCCCATTTTTATTAAGTATAAGGCAGTGTACGGGCTTAAGTGACTGCCAATTATGAATTAGGAAATCTAAAGGTCATGGCCTCATTTGAATTTTTTGAAGATGATCAAACCGATAGCAACGGTCAAGCCCGTTTCACTGTGTTTGGTGTAGGTGGTGCTGGTGGTAACGCAGTACAACACATGCTTGAGTCTGATATCCAAGGCGTAAAGTTTGTGTGTGCAAATACTGACCGTCAAGCATTGGATCGTATGAATACGCAATACAAGATCCAATTGGGCGAGCAAAGCACACGTGGTTTGGGCGCAGGCGCAAACCCACAAGTGGGTCAAGTGGCTGCTGAAGAAAGCCGTGAATTGATCCGCCAACATCTTGAAGGCACCGACATGGTCTTCGTGACTGCAGGTATGGGCGGCGGTACAGGTACAGGTGCAGCGCCAGTGGTTGCTGAAATTGCCAAAGAAATGGGCATTTTAACTGTAGGTGTTGTCACTACCCCGTTCAACTTTGAAGGTAAACGTCGTCTTTTCTCTGCAGAGAAAGGGATTGAAGCTTTAGAGCAACATGTTGACTCACTGATCATCATTCCAAACCAGCGCTTACTTAAAGTATTCCGCGACATTTCAATGAAAGATGCCTATAAAAAAGCAGATGATGTATTGTTAAATGCGGTACGTAGTATCTTTGATTTGGTGGTACGTCCAGGTCACATTAACCTTGACTTCGCCGATTTAAAAACAGCGATGAGTACACGTGGTTATGCCATGATGGGTGCTGGTCTTGGCCGTGGTGAACACCGTGCGCGTCAAGCTGCTGAACAAGCGATTCGCAGTCCACTTCTTGATAACGTGACCATTATGAATGCCAAAGGCATTTTAATTAACGTGACCGGTGGTGATGACGTGACCTTCGGTGAAATCGAAGAAATCACTGATGTTGTGAACCAAATTGTCGATCTTGATGAAGGTCAAGTGTTCTATGGTACGGTATTTGATCCAGCTGCACGCGATGAAATCAGTGTGACTGTGATTGCAACAGGTTTAACACGTAACTCTGCGGACTCTGCAGAACCTGTAAAACGTCCACCTGCAAATGCACAAGCACCTGTGACACCAACTCCAGTACCAAGTGCAGCTGCAACTCAGCAAACTGCGGTAGAAGAAGATGATGTACCGGCAATTCAACGTCAAAGCGTTGAAAGCCATGCACAGGCTGCACCGGTAAGCTCAGGTCGTCCAACACCAATGAGCATCCAAGATTATCTTAAAAATCAGCAACGTAAATAATATGTAACTAAATATGTTTACGATGTAACAACATAAAAGGTAGCTTTCGAGCTACCTTTTTGTTTTTTATCAAAGATCAAATATGCTAACGTATGGAGGTTTAAACCAAGTGATTGAACGAATATGTTGAAACAAAGAACCCTCAAACGTGTCGTGAAAGCGAGCGGTATTGGTCTGCACAGTGGGCAAAAAGTCTTAATGAATTTTGTGCCACATCATGCGGATGGGGGCATTGTGTTTCGTCGTATTGATCTCGATCCAGTGGTCGACATTCCTGCTGATGCCATGCTGATTCAAGAAGCCTTTATGTGTTCGAATTTGGTGCAAGAAAATGCCAAAGTGGGCACCATTGAACATGTCATGAGTGCAATCGCAGGGCTTGGCATCGATAACTTAATTATTGAAGTCTCTGCCTCTGAAGTCCCAATTATGGATGGTAGTGCAGGCCCATTTATTTATTTACTTATGCAAGGCGGCCTACAAGAATTAGAAGCCCCGAAAAAATTTATTAAAATTTTAAAACCGGTTGAAGCCCTCATCCAAGACAAACGTGCCAGCTTTAAACCTCATTCCGGTTTTCAGTTGAACTTTGAAATTGATTTTGATCATCCTGCTTTTAAAAAAGAATACCAATCTGCCACCATTGATTTCTCCACTGAAACTTTTGTGTATGAGGTCAGTGGGGCACGTACCTTTGGCTTTATGAAAGACTTAGATTACTTAAAAGCCAATAATTTGGCCTTAGGGGCAAGTCTAGAGAATGCAATTGGGGTGGATGACAATGGCGTGGTCAATGAAGAGGGGCTACGCTTTAGTGATGAATTTGTGCGTCATAAAATTTTAGATGCTGTGGGTGATTTATATCTCATGGGGCATCAGATCATCGCTAAGTTTGATGGTTACAAATCGGGTCACGCACTCAATAATCAACTGTTACGTAATGTACAAAGTGACCCAAGTAGCTATGAAATTGTAACATTTGATGACATAGACGCCTGCCCAATCAGTTATGTGAGCGTGACATAAGTCTTTGTCTTTGCGCGTAAATGGTACAATGTAACAAAACTAACTGCTTGTTCATTAACGGATTATGTTTCTTTTGAACTGTCAATTATTTTTTTTTGCTTGCCAAACGCAGCATCGCTTGGCTAAGCTTAGGATCATTCACAAAGCAAGCTGCATCACGTAACAGATCTTGGGTTTCTGGTTGCAATTGGCGTTGAAGATTGACAGTTTTGGGTGTGTCATCGGTTTTATTGCGTAAACGCACCTGAATTTTTTGTAGGTTTTCGAGTCCTTGTAATTGTGACAGTTGTTGTATGTATTGTTTTTGAAGATAGCTGAGTTGACTGACCATGGCTTGGTTTTCGCCAGTAATGGTCAAAATACCATTTTGATAACATACAACTTGCCACTGCTCCGGTTGGGGCAAAAGCGGTTGAACACGTTGACTCAGTTTTTGCCATGCGGCTACTTGGTTTGAGAGAAACGTTAAGTTTCCAGTTTTTCGATGTTTGCTTGTTTGTCCAAAGACATTCACAGGTTCAGACATACATATTTCCTTCATGTTTATATCGTAATCTTATGCGCTCCTTTTGGTGGATATCAAGGATGAGATTCGGATAAGGAACTGGTTGAGAACAGTTTGAGAGGTTTTTTATGCATTTGAGACGTATCTTTGTAGCGTGTACCCTAACTGCGACTGTATGTACAGTTGCATCAGCAGAGTTGGTTGACTTAAACAAGCAACCAATTTCATTGGCAGTCACAGATCCGCTTGAGGCCCTCACTAAAACTTTATCTAAAGGCGCATATTACGAGCAAGCAGTAGAGCCTATTCCGAGTAATCAGTATCAAGGTTTAAAGGCCACGGAGCTCAATGTCTCTATTGGCGGACAGGAAAAAGTCACTGTCCTGAATAATGAGCTTCTCGAACGTAAATATCCTGCCACCATTCTCACCAATACCTATATCTCTTCCAACAGTCCTTATGACTGGCTTATCGCTCATCCTCTCCCGAATGCTCGCATTAGTTCAAGTTATGGTACACGTACCATGAACGGCCGTGCTGAACGTCATTCTGGACTTGACCTTGCAGCACCTACAGGCACACCGATCTATGCCACAGGCCCAGGGGTCGTCACCAAGTCAGGTTGGGGTACAGGTTATGGTCAATATGTGGAAATTAACCATGGCAATGGCTATGTTACACGCTATGCACATGCTTCACGTTTAATCGCACGTGTAGGTCAACAAGTGAGTGCTGGTCAGCATATTGCCAATGTAGGTTGTACCGGACGTTGTACCGGTCCACATCTGCATTATGAAGTGGTGAAGAATGGACAGCGTAAAAATCCATCGCCTTATTTAGCGATGTTGCCGTAATTCAAAGCAATCAAAGAGGTGGAAATGAGCTTTCCACCTTTTTTATTGCTCTAAAAGCAAACATTTGATAGGTGTTTTGTCTTAGTATTTTGGCAGAAAATACTAATTAATGTATATATAACTCTCTGAAATGCTCATTTTTTGTTTAAAATGCCCTAAAAATCCTGAGTATTATTTAGAAAATAAATAATCCCCCTTAGTCGTATTCAGTCAGCGTAATAACTTTTTTATCCTAAAGTATGATACATATACATCCTAATTTAGGTATATGGAATGGTAAGTTATGGCGTTTTATGGCGATACTGACGCGCAAGAAACCCAAGAATGGCAAGAAGCGTTTGACTCTGTGTTGGAACACATGGGTACAGAGCGTGCTGCCTTTTTATTAGAAAAATTGTATCAGCGCGCGATTGCAAAGCATGTTCCCATTCAGCGCTTAAATACACCTTACTTAAACACGGTTTCTGTTGCAGAACAACCAGCATTGCCAGGCGATCCAGATATGGAACGCCGTATTCGTGCATTGATCCGTTGGAACGCACTGGCAATGGTTTTACGTGCCAACAAAACAGGTGATGACTTAGGTGGTCACTTAGCAAGTTTCGCGTCTTCTGCGACTTTATATGACGTTGGTTTTAACCACTTCTTCCGTGCCAATAACGATAACTTTGGCGGCGACATGATTTATTACCAAGGTCACTGTGCCCCGGGTATTTATGCGCGTTCGTTCTTAGAAGGTCGTTTAACTGAAGATCATTTAAATAACTTCCGTCGTGAAGTGGATGGCGTTGGTCTACCTTCATACCCACACCCATATTTAATGCCTGACTACTGGCAGTTCCCAACGGTATCGATGGGTCTTGGTCCAATCATGTCGATCTACCAAGCGCACATCCAAAAGTACTTGATGAACCGTGGTTTGATCAAAGAAGAAAACCGTAAGGTTTGGGCGTATCTTGGCGATGGCGAAATGGATGAGCCAGAAAGCACAGGTGCAATCTCACTTGCAGGTCGTGAAAAGTTAGATAACTTGATCTGGGTGGTGAACTGTAACTTACA
>CAVBYE010000027.1:0-24673 GCA_963599285.1 Bacteroidaceae bacterium
AAATTTATGTTACGGATGTTTATTTATTCGTCATTTTTATCTTTTTTTAAGCAAAATGGGCTTTGGTTGACCTACTTTCGCCAAGAAATGTTCAGATTCATGCTGTTCTTGCCATTTTAAACTGCGACAATCGATATATTCACAGTAGCCATGCTCTCCCACATAGTGCTGATCATTCACCTGAACCTGATAACTAAAACTACCCACGTAGCCTGCGCCCAAACCAAATTTAAAGTCGCCTCGGCTCTGCCCTATAATTTTCATTTGGGTCGTGTTGTCTTGGTAACTCCACTCGAATTCTCGCGGTAAATACATCTGCTGTCGATTGGGCGTGGTCACACAAGGATAGACACGGTGTATTTTAAAGTGCACCCCTTGATCATACATATAGGTATTTAAAGTCTGTAAATCTTTTAAATATAGCCGTGAATATAACAACGAATTAAATTGATCACGTAATTGCAGCACAATGAGCTGTTGGCAGTCACTCAGTGGAATCAGCTGATAGACCCAAAAGGCTAAGGGTAAGTAGGAAAAGTGAATGGCACGCGCATATTCAAATACGCCTATCTGTTCGATCTTGTACTGATGCCCTTGATAATGTAATTCACCTTGGCATAAACAAGGTAAAGACCAATATTGTCCTAAGGCCCAGCGCAGCTGACAGTAATAAGAGACCGCATCAATAATCTGAATTTTCAGATCGAAGCTAAGTTCCTGATCGAGACGCTGCAAGCTAAAATTTGGGAAAGTACCAGTGAGTTGTTCACGTTGGCCAAACTGAAAGCGCTGTGGCTCAAAAGCACAGTCATCATTCATATGATAACTATTCAATTGTCCCACCATATGTGGGCTGATGCTCGAAAGCACCGTCGCGCTCTGCAGTGGCTGTTGGAGATTGAGATGGGGTTGTTGGAAAATTGCAGCCCGCGGTTGGCCCAACATTGTATAAAAATTTAAATAATGTAAGGGAGCAGGAAGGTTGGGAATTTTTAGTGCTTGATGAATAATTTTATAGCGCCCTTGCTGCGCATGATAGGCTTCAGGGCGAACCGATGGAGCCTGATTCAATTGTTTAGAGCGATCAAATAAATCCTGAAACAACTGCATATCAAGCTCCCAAGGTGGATTATGTTGAGCTTGGTTTTCTCGCCATGTAAGTGGTGACGAAACCAGAGAAGGCATAAATCAGTGATAACACCAAAATACCCACAGGAATATTGTAAGTTACAGCGGCTAAAATAAATACCGCAATTGGTAACACAAAGAACGGAACCCGTTTACGATCAAAAGTCTTAAATGAATAATACTTCAGATTTGAAATCATCAATAAGCCGACAATCGCAATCGCTACGGCATTAAAGACCTGCACTGAAAAATCACGGCTATCAAACAATTCAGGGAAACCTAAGCCCACCCAAACCAACGACACAATGATGATTGCGGCGAGCGGACTTGCCACGCCAATAAAATAGCGTTTATCAACGATGCCAATTTGGACATTAAAACGTGCCAAACGAAATGCTGCACATGCGGTATATACAAAACAACATGCCAGACCAATACGGCCTAAATCATTGACGCCCCAACTGTACATTAAAATAGCCGGTGCAACCCCAAAAGCCAACATGTCTGACAGAGAGTCAAATTGTTCACCAAATGGACTTTGTGCCCCAATCGCACGCGCCACCCGACCGTCTAAGCCATCGAAAAGCGCAGCAAGGAAAATTGCAAATACCGCCTGACTAAACTGACCATTCATACTCGCAATAATAGAGTAAAAACCTGAAAACAACGCCGCGGTTGTAATCAGGTTGGGCCACAGATAGATGCCACGGCGTTTGATCTTCTGCCCCTCATGAGTTTGTTCCTCTTCCACCACTTCAAAGGTAATCCCATCATGATCGTGATCTTGAGAACTATAGTCTCCCTCAGGCTTCGATTGCTGTGTCATTTTTTTATATCCTAACTGTAACCATGTCTTCTTTTTAAGGGGGCGTAATTACTCGCCCACCAACCAGCGTACTGCTGCGTGTCCACCATTTTCAGCCATGCGTAAATGTGGGAACAACCACTGCAGTGCTTCATCTGCATCTTCAGCGAACTTCCAAGGTGGATTGATCACCAATAGACCACATCCATTTAAGCCCACTGGGGTGTCATCTGGCCATACACAAATTTCACACACCAATTGACGGCGAATGCCTGTTTTGATCATTTTCTTTTCAAAACGTTCAATCATGGCGCGATCTTTAATTGGATACCATACCGCAAACACACCTGTTGACCATTTTTTGTGTGCTGCAGCCAACAGTTCAACCAACTGTGGGAAATCCTTACGTTCGATTTCGTAAGGCGGATCAATCATCACCAAACCACGTTTTTCTTTTGGTGGAATCACGCCCAATAAACCTTCGTAAGCATCACGCTCATGCAGACCTGCACGTTTATCGAAAATATTATGACGTAACTGTTGGAACACATCACGCTGCATTTCAAAGATGGTTGCTTTATCCATCTCACGCATGCCTTCAAGTGCAAACCATGGTGAACCTGGATACGCGCCTTTACCAAAATTGCCACGCATCTTTTCAACAACTTTCAGGTATTGTTGTACGCCTGCTGGTGCATTACGGGTAATCGAGTCATCAAGTTTAACCAAACGATGGATACCGTTTAAAAACTCACCCGACTTTTGCGCTTCTGACGTCGATAAGTCATATTTGCCGGCACCACCATGTGTATCTACATAGCGATAAGGTTTATCTTTTAAGTTCAATCGCTCCAATAATTGAAGCAATAACACGTGCTTCATGACATCCGCGAAGTTACCCGCATGGAAATGGTGTCGGTAATTCATGTTTCTTTCATTCCTAAGATCAACCGCTATTTTAGCATGAAAAACTATTTCGTTCAGGCACGTTTCTTCACCTAGAATAGGCAAGCTTTTATTTCGAGATTGTGACCATGGAGAATTCACCACTTCCAGCGCACTGGAAGGTTGAACAAATTCTAGAAGATTTAGATCAACACGGTTTTAGTATTATTGATCAGGCCTATTCTCTTGAATATTTAAAAAATGTTGTGCGTGAGTGTACAGGTCATTTAGATGAGTTTCGTCACGCCGGTATTCAAAATGGTGTGGTCAGCAGTATTCGCAGTGATCATATTTTATGGTTAGAACCGCAATTTTCTATTTCACATCAACATGTACAATGCCTAGAGTCGCTAGCGCAAGCGCTTAATCGTGCCTTTTATTTAGGTATTAACGATGTCGAAGCACACTTTGCCTGTTATAACGCCGGTGAATTTTATGCCCTACATCGCGACAATCCACAAGGTAAAAATGGGCGTATGATCTCAAGCGTCTACTACTTACATGAAAGCTGGCAGGGGGATTGGGGGGGTGAATTGCGTTTACAAGACAAAAATAACCAATGGCATATTGTTTCGCCACAGCCCAATCGCTTAGTGTTGTTCCAAAGTGACTTACTGCACGAGGTGCTGTGCTCAAAACAGCAGCGCTTATCGATTACGGCATGGTTACGCAGTGACAATTCCCTGTTTTGATCCTTTAAATTATAAAAAGCATCCTCATATAGTTCAAAACGCAACTGATGAGGATCCAACCATGCGTATGAACAGCAAACACATTATTCAACGTATTGGTGAAACAGACCAACTGTTTTTGCAGGGTAATACCCCTGAGTTGGCTTTAGAACGTGGTGATTTGCGTTTACAATTGGTGACCTTAAGTCGCGTGCGTCAAGAACAAGTTCACTTCCTACAAGAAGCAGTGGTATTGCTCGAACAAGGCCGAGTCGAATTTGAAGAAATGCCTGTGAAATTGTATTTAGATTTAACTTTATGCTTGGCAAAAGCCTATATGTTGTTCAATGAAGTCACCCATGAACCACGTTATGCTTTAATTACGCAACAGATTTTAAAACAAGTTACCATGTCCAATCATGGCGATGTGTATTTCTTCTTGGCCTATGCAAGTGCAGCCAAGAAAGAACCTGCAATGACACGTCATTGGCTGAAAAAATACAGTACAACGCCTGAGTTTGATATTGAAGTGGTTAAACAACATCCTGCTTTTGAGAGCTATCATCAAGAGCTGTGGTTTAACCAAATTATTCAGACCAAACTACACTAAGTTAAAAACGCCTCATATGAGGCGTTTTTTTTAGCTGTTAAGCGCTTTGTCGTTTGTCGGCATCCATATGCAGTTGTTGATTCAGCTCATCAATCCAAATGGCCCAATCGTCGTCCTGAACCAAGTGACTGATCAACAAAGAACGTTGACCTTTATTCCAAAAAGGGGCTTCGTGTAAGGATAGATGTGCCGGAAGTTGATGGGTACGTACATACAATTCAATGGCTGCTGGACTATTGGCTAAGCCCAGCTGTGAAAATAGCAACTCTAAAGATGGTTTATTTTGCATAATGAGCGCCTCTTATCAATTTATCTGTAGCTTATTATTTGTATAAATTATAAGAAAGCTCAAAAAAAACCTAGACGTTCGGCCTAGGTTTGTTGTTTCAATTTGTAGTGCAATTTTGCCTTCATTCCACACCATCATGGCGGTGTAACAATGCATTAAGCTCATCAATGATCAATGCCCATTCATCATCTTTTTTCCAATGACTTAAAATAAAATCATGCTGACTTTTGCTCCAAAAAGGCGCTTGATGTAACGGCATGTTTTGGTCTAACTGGTGCATTTCAATAAACTGCTCAATGGCTTCATCATCACTGTCTAAACCTAACTGGTCAAACAGCAGCGTCATGGTCACTTGCATATCTAACATAGTACATCCTTTAAGCTATAAATGATGCTTGTCACCTAAACTACGCGGCATTGCTCATTTTTTCAGCTATAAGATATTTTCAAGATGTTATTTTTTGTGCATAAAAAAAGCACTCCTAAGGAGTGCTTTTTTCTAATTTAGTAAACGACTAAATTATTAAAGCATGTCAGCAATTGCTGCGCGCTCGCCTTCTAACTCATCAAGAGTGAAGTTGATACGCTCACGGCTGAACTCATCGATTTCAAGACCTTGAACGATTTTGTACTCGCCATTTTCGCAAGTTACAGGGAAACCGAACATTACGCCTTCAGGAATACCGTAAGAACCGTCAGAAGGGATACCCATTGTTACCCATTCGCCGTTTGTGCCAAGCGCCCAATCACGCATGTGATCGATTGCAGCGTTTGCAGCAGACGCAGCTGAAGACAAACCACGTGCTTCGATGATCGCAGCACCACGTTTACCAACAGTTGGAAGGAACACATCTTTGTTCCATTCAGCATCGTTGATTTTGTCTTTTAAGCTTTCGCCGTTAACAGTTGCAAAACGGTAGTCAGCATACATTGTTGGAGAGTGGTTACCCCAAACTGTCATTGTTTTGATGTCAGAAACTGCAACACCAGCTTTTTGAGCAAGTTGGCTTAACGCACGGTTGTGGTCAAGACGTAACATTGCTGTGAAGTTTTTCGCTGGAAGATCTGGAGCAGATTTCATTGCGATGTAAGCATTCGTGTTCGCTGGGTTACCAACAACGAGAACTTTAACATCACGGCTAGCAACTTCGTTCAGTGCTTGGCCTTGACCGATGAAGATCTTACCGTTTTCAGTAAGTAATTCAGCACGTTCCATACCTGGACCACGTGGACGTGAACCAACAAGAAGCGCGTAGTCAGCATCTTTGAATGCAACTTTAGGATCATCAGTACCGATCATGCCAGCCAATAATGGGAAAGCACAGTCGTCAAGTTCCATCATTACGCCTTTAAGCGCAGCTTGAGCTTTCTCAAATGGAACTTCTAATAATTGAAGGATAACTGGTTGGTCTTTACCCAACATTTCACCGCTAGCAATACGGAATAATAAGCTGTAACCGATTTGACCAGCAGCGCCAGTAACGGCAACGCGAACAGGTTGCTTCATGTAATTATCTCCAATCGAGGAACGTCATAATGATTAAATAGCTGTTCTATTTAATCTTAATAAGCATAAACGGCAAAGATTGTACTCCAATACTTCGCTAGATGCATGTAAAAGAGAATGGATTTCAACAAAAGTATGATAGGAAATATAAATAAATTTACTGAAAAACTCAGTACGCGCCTTTCACATGAAAGTTAGCTGGACAATTTGAACGTACATCACTTGGACAGGCTTTATAACCACCTGTAGGGGTATAACAGACTTTAACATCAGTTAAAAAGCTTTGATTGCGCCGAGTTTGACATTGAAAATGAATCGAATGACTAGGCATTTTCGGATTAAGCTGCAAAAAACGTTGTCGCATTTTAACGGCCGACATCTGCAAGGTTTCAGAGCTTGAGGCTTCTGGTGGAATGTTGAGGCGGTCAGCAGTGTTAATAATGGTACGAAAATATTGACTGGCATTCATATCCACGCACCCGCCAATGCTTTGCCATAAATGCACACGTGCCGTCTCATCGGGCATCACGCGCGCAATAGCACGCGCCTGTAGCGGCGCAAGTTGCGGAGAAGATTTGGTTTGGCAGTTAATTTTGTTGGTTTCGGGATATAAGCCCACAATATTAAGTGAATAACCTTCAAGGCATTTTCTCTTTTTGGCCTTGGTGGTGTCCAAATGACAGATGGCAGGTGTGAGTTGAACCCAAATCACATAGCCTTTAACTTGGTTTGAGGCCATCAAATGGGGAGACACACACAACATAAGCCCACCACTGCATACTGACAGTGGTTTGAGCAGTTGTCGGGTGACATCCTGAATCGACTTCACATGGGCATCCTCAAAATTTAAGGCGAAACAATACGTACCGGAACGGTGGGCATACGCTGTGCTAAAGGTTTATTGCCTTGACCCAATAAGCGTCCATAATGGGTGGCATTGGTCAGGACATGTTTGACGTAGTCGCGTGTTTCAAGCAATGGAATACTCTCTGTATACTGATCAGCGGCTAAAGCTTGCTGTTCAGGCTGCCAACGACGCGCACGTGTTGGGCCAGCATTGTAACCCGCTGTTGCCAATACTGCATTTTGACTGAGCTGCTGCTGAATCATTGACAAATAGAAGGTACCATAACGCATATTCACATTCGGATCGCTCAGTGCAGCCGGATTATAGGCTTCTCCCATTTGCCGTGCCACTAACTTTGCCGTATCCGGCATAATTTGCATTAATCCCCCTGCACCCACATGTGAACGTGCTGTGCTATTAAAACGACTTTCCTGACGCATTAACCCATACGCCCAAGCAGGATCTACACCCGCAGTATAGCTATGATTAATCACTAAGCTCTTATGTGGTGTTGCATATTTATAAGTGTAATTGTGTTTTTGTGTGGTGCGATCTGCCGCATAAATAGCACGGTCATACCAGCCCATGTCGGTCGCCCGTTTCGCCGCAGCCAACAATAAGCCATCATCTTTTTTAAGATAAGCCTGACGCACCGCCCAATTCCACTCACGATTTACATAACTGTCCGCAGCATGAATACGACGCAAGGTAAATGCACGATTAAAATGAATATCACGACTTAAACGCAGCACGTCACTGCTGCTCGGCTCGGTATTACTCACATGCTTTAAAGACTGGCCAATACGGTCTTTGGCCAACAAGTTATGATAATCCTCACCGTCTGCCAAACGTTGATAAATGGCTTTGGCAGTACGTTTAGAGGCTGCATCAGCACGCTGTTCTGTCGCACGAGCCAACCAATATTGCCAGCGATCTTCTTGTTGCTCGGTAATACTCATGGCTTGAATCGCACGAATCACAGCTTCCCAATCACTAAAGCGGATGGCTTGACGGGCATAAATTTCTGCTTCTTCTGGACTAAATGGCAAACCATAACTGGCATTTAAATAACGCAACACTTGGGGGTTAAAGTTATTTTTCATGACTGTGGTGCCACCAATATAACCCACCGTCCGATAAAGCGCGCGTTGCACGGCGACAGGCGTATTTTGTGCCAAGCGTTGTACACTCGCGAGTGCACCCTCTAAATCTGTATCGGCTAAACGGCCTAAAGCAAAGACTAAGTAAGCATGATCTGTGGCACTGCTTTTAGGCGCAGCCCATAAATACTGGCTTGGATTGGCCTGAATTTGGTTGAGCTGTGCCAATGACAAGCCAATGCCCATGGTTTGTGCCGTAGCTAAAGCCTGCCCCGACTGGCCTGCACGCAGCTGCACCCATAAACGCTGTTGGCGATCTTCTGTACTCATCAGCGGACTCGACAGCATCATACGCCCCAAACCCGTACAGGCATCAGGTTGGGTGTTGGTGTGCAACCACACATCTTTATATTCCGCAAACACCAACGGGTCACCCGTTTGAGCACGGACTTGAGCAATTGCACAACGCTCAGCCTGATCAGGATTAGAGACAAAGGCCAATACCGGCTGAGCTGTGGCAAAATCAGCTTGTTTGACTTTCTCTTCGATATAATCGGCACTGAGTTTTTCTGCCATCGCAGAGCCCGGATAGCGCTGTGCAAAACTAATAATACTGCTTGGGCTTTGTGTGGCTAAGTTACGATTGAGCAACCAATATTCAGGATAATAACCGAGCACATCATGTTGCATGGAGACTTGATATTGGCGTAATTGTTCAACTTGACCTGCATTTGCTGCACGTAATGCGTCATGAAATTGTTCATCTGCTGCCGATGCACAGCCCACGATCCCCAGTACGGTGAAACCTAAACCTAATTTCAATGTTGTTTTACGGTCAATTGTTGTATTGCTCGAAGTAGACATGCGCTGTTGTTTCGCCATTTATATATCGCCTAAAGAAATTCTACGCATCATTTGCGCTTAGTTTAATAACTCTGGGCCTGACGATGTGTTGTCTTATGTAACTTCATGATTCAAAACTATTAATTTTTTGTACTTTTCTACAATGTGCCCAACACAATTTGCGCTGTCCGTTCGATGTAAATTCCTGCTAAAATATGCGCCTTTCATTATTGCTATCACATCGTCTTTGCGCACCTGTGCAGGTCTGATGTTTTATTTTAGGAGCCTACATGACGGTTCAAACCTTCATTCCCGATGCTGCCCAAGCTGCCTCAGAAAACACTGTTACCCAGCCACAGCACACCTTCGTTCACGGTTCAGTTAAAAAACTGTTTATCGAAACGCAAGGCTGTCAGATGAATGAGTACGACAGTCATCGTATGGCAGATTTACTCGGTGACTCACACGGCTACGTGCTGACCACCAATCCCAAAGAAGCCGATATTCTACTCATGAATACGTGCTCAATTCGTGAAAAAGCCCAAGAGAAAGTCTTTTCTGAATTGGGTCGCTGGCGCAAACTCAAAGAAAAAAATCCCAATCTCATTATTGGGGTAGGTGGCTGCGTGGCTTCGCAAGAAGGCGACAATATTCAAAAACGCGCCCAATATGTGGATATGGTCTTTGGTCCGCAAACCCTACACCGTTTACCTCAAATGCTCGATCAGCATTTTGAACAAGTTGAAAAACCGAAAAAAGAAAAAATTAAGTTGGTGGATATTTCCTTCCCCGACATTGAAAAATTTGACTTCCTACCTGAACCCCGTGTTGAAGGTTACAAAGCCTTTGTGTCAATTATGGAAGGCTGCTCAAAGTACTGCTCATTCTGCGTGGTGCCTTATACCCGTGGTGAAGAAGTGTCACGTCCTTTAGATGACGTACTTGCAGAAATTGCCACTTTAGCTGAAAAAGGCGTTCGTGAAATTTCACTGTTGGGTCAAAACGTCAACGGTTATCGTGGTGAAACCTTCGATGGTCAGATTTGTACCTTCGCTGATTTGTTACGTCTTGTTGCAGAGATTCCGGGGATTGGTCGCTTACGCTACACCACATCGCACCCACTTGAATTCAATGATGACCTGATTCAGTGCTACCGTGATTTACCCCAAATGGTGTCACACTTACATTTACCGGTACAAAGCGGTTCAAATGATGTGTTAAAAGCCATGAAGCGTAACCACACCATTGATGTCTATATTGAGAAAATTAAAAAGTTGCGTGCTGCACGTCCTGACATGCATTTATCGAGTGACTTTATTATTGGCTTCCCAGGTGAAACTGATGCCAATTTCGAAGAAACTTATCAATTTATCAAAGATTTAGACTTCGATCATTCATATAGCTTTATCTACTCAAAACGTCCGGGCACCCCAGCAGCAGAGCTTGAAGACAACATCTCAGACGAGGTGAAAAAAGAGCGCTTGGCACTGGTTCAAGAATGGCTAAAACAGTCAAGTATTGATAAAACTGATGCCATGCTGGGCAGTATTCAACGTGTCTTAATTGAAAAAGTCTCGGACAAAGATCCAAGCCTGTTAATTGGTACGGCTGACAATACGCGCTATGTCAGCTTTATTGGTGATCCATCTTGGGTCGGTCGCTTTGCTGAGATTGAAATTACCGAAATCAAAACTTTGAATTTTGTTTACGGTGAGCTCTTGAATCTTGAGCCTGACGTGGCGTAATGTAAGTGCAGAGCAAGAACAACGAATAAGGAATCAACTTGACTGCAGCGATTCGACGTACAGTAACATTTGCGGGCATTTCACTTGATCGTTTACAAAGCATGTTAGGTGCCTACAACGGTCATTTGAAACAAATTGAACAACGACTAGACGTGAATATTTCCCACCGTGGCGACGTGTTTTACGTTGACGGTGAAATAGAAGCAGTTGAGAGAGCCGAGCTGCTCTTGCAACGCCTACATGAAGAATCTGAAACCTCAAAGCAGATCACAGCAGACACCCTGCATATGATGATTCAAGGCAGCCAAACTGATCGTGAACTGCAAGAGGATTTCACCGACCAAGAACATACTGGACTTGATGCGGTATGGTTACAAACCCGTAAGGGTCGGATTAATCCGCGTGGTGCGAACCAAAAGCGTTACGTACAACGTATCTTACAAAGTGATATTTCTTTCGGGATTGGCCCAGCCGGTACCGGTAAAACCTATTTGGCGGTGGCTGCTGCGGTTGATATGCTTGAACGCAACGAAATTCAACGCATTTTATTGGTGCGCCCAGCCGTTGAAGCCGGTGAAAAGCTCGGCTTTTTACCTGGTGATTTAACCCAAAAAATCGACCCGTATTTACGCCCTTTGTATGATGCCCTGTATGAAATGCTCGGTTTTGAAAAAGTGGCGAAACTGATTGAACGTCAAGTGATTGAAGTGGCCCCTTTGGCCTATATGCGTGGTCGTACCTTAAATCACTCATTTGTGATTTTAGATGAAGCGCAAAACACCACACCAGAACAAATGAAAATGTTCCTTACCCGTTTAGGCTTTGGCTCACGTGCAGTGATCACGGGGGATGTGACCCAAGTTGACCTGCCACGTGGTCAACAATCGGGTTTATCGCATGCATTACGGGTGATTGATAAAATTCCTGAAATCCATATTACCCGCTTCCACTCGCGTGATGTGGTACGTCATCAATTGGTACAAAAAATTGTTGAAGCCTATGAAGGTTGGGATTCTCAACAACAGCGTTTAAGTGCTGAAGCGCGTGCTGAACGAAAAGCACGTCAAGAGGCCTTAATTGCTGACAATGATGCGCAAGCAGATCAGCAGCATCAAGATTAACACTGTTAAGGATTTATTTTGAAACTTAGTCTTTCTCTACAACAAGCCGTTCAGGCCCCTGAATTGGTGCTTAAACGCGCTTATATTAAAAAAGTTGTAGAAACAGCCTTACGTCACATTGGTACACAAAGTGACTGTGAAATGGGCATTGCATGTGTAGATCACGACGAAAGTCATAAGCTCAATTTGGAATATCGCCAAAAAGACAAGTCAACCAACGTGTTGTCATTTCCAAGTGATCTTCCAGATGAAATGGCAGAGTTCTTAGATGCCTTTCCACTCGGTGATTTGGTGATTTGTATTCCGGTGGTGCTGCAAGAAGCCATCGAGCAAGATAAAACACCGCTGACCCACTTTACTCATATGTTGGTACATGGCACCTTACATTTAATGGGCTA
Organism: Bacteroidaceae bacterium; assembly: GCA_963599285.1. Taxonomy (GTDB): domain Bacteria; phylum Pseudomonadota; class Gammaproteobacteria; order Pseudomonadales; family Moraxellaceae; genus Acinetobacter. Next base: position 12,010 of record CAVBYE010000027.1, read on the forward strand.
TGACCATGAAACCAGTGAAGCTGATGCCGAAGAAATGGAAGCGCTTGAAATTGAGATTTTAGCCAAACTCGGTTTCGACAATCCCTATCTTGAGCAAGACTAATGTCAACCTACAGCGAGCTTCGGCTCGCTGTATCGTTTTATCCTACTGATTGAGTATATCTTCTCAATGGATTTCAATTTCCGTTTGCTCTGGATCAAATCGCCACGTTCGGATAATTCTCAGCTCTTGAAGTTGCGTCATTTCACCGCTAAAAGGTGCAAACGGGGCTGCACGCCTAACGGAAGCTTGTGCTGCTTGATCTAAAAGTCGCGAACCTGAACTGTCGAGTAACTCAATGGCGCGCAGCTGACCTGTTGCTGCCAACACCACCATTAAACGCACTTCGCCCCTTAAACCTTGCTGTTGCGCCTGTTGTGGATAATCACGATTGCCTACATATTCGACTTTATGTCGAAATTGCTCTACATATGCCGCCGCAGGATCCGCCTGTGCGTGAATACCATTGATGGTCTTGGTGTGTTGCAGACGACTAAAATGCTGTTGCCGAGCCCGATACTCAGCTTCTATCCCTGCAATTTGCGCTTCACGGCGTTGAAACTGGCGCTGGAGCATTTGTTGTTGCGGTTGATCTTGGTCAGCACTCACCACATGGCGACTCAACTGGGTCACTAAAACAGTAGAGGCCAAATGCATCTGTGGGTATTGCTGTTGTTCAGCCTCTTCTATGAGCTGTTCCCCCACAGCAGGAATGGCTTCTAAAGCATGCGCATCGCTGGCCATACGATGTGGCTCACGAAAACTACCTGAGCCTTGCTGATTGTGTTGTGCTAAAAAATCAGCATGTTGAATGGCATCTTCTGTCGGACGCAGGCTCACTGCTATGTCTTTGACCGCTGCCTGCTGCGTGATTTCAGGCACGAAACGAATACTCAGCAACACCCCATGGATAAACACAGCCAACAGCAGCATGGCCATTAAAACTCGATCTTGCCACCATTTAGGTTCAACAGGTCTGGTTTTTCGTAAATTCAACATACATGAACACCACAAAAAATCTGCGCTAGCCGCTGGATAAATACAGTATAAAAAACACAATCATCGATGTTCAAACTGCATAAATTTTAGCCTAAAAACACAATAAACTCTGTGGCTAATTTTGTTAAACTGCATGATGGAACACTTCACAATAACGACTGAATGCAGGAAGCTATGTATGCAAACACTCATAAACAATATTTCTCATCGTCTTCGTCAGGTCTATGCTAAAGCTGAAGGATTTATTGAGGATGAGCGTGAATTTGCACTCTCGCAAGTCTTCTTAAATGCCACTTTCCAACGTTTCGTTACCGACAATGTCGGCTTGCTTAAAGACTTACATGCAGACTTGCATGAAGGTTGGTTACGCCTATATGCCTCAATTGATGTAAAAGACATGCAAATCACCTTGTGTGTCGACTTAAAGTTGCTGCAAATGGAGCTCAATAAAGATAAACAGCTGATTATTTTTGAGCAGATCAGTGACACTAAAATTTTAGATGCACAGTATCCAAATAAATTATACGAATGGGGCGTAGGCAGTGCCCTATTCTTCTATCATAAAGTACTAAAGAAAGATCCACTTGGCCCAATTTTGGCTAAATTTGAAGTCATTGATCTCAAAGATGATCTTTTGTATTTAGATTTAAATCGTTGGTTAGGTAAGAACCGCTCCATTATTAATACCTTAAGTAAGGTCAATATTAATCATGCTGAACTACGCGAAGCAGAGATGATCGTGATGGGTAACGTCAATCTCATGGCGCTGATGAATAAGCTTGATGAAGATGAAAAACAAAATATTCACGCTGAAGAGGGTACATCCCCTGACAACGGCAGTGAAACGGTTACCCCAATTAAGCAAAAATAACCTTGATCTAGGACTAAACGTGAGCAATATGCAATTTTGTATGTGAAAAACTACATAAAGACACAGATTGATCTGAATTTAGGATTTTTTCTCCATCATCTAAATGCATAATATCTTGATACAAAATTATGAATGCAGAGGACATGTCGAGTCATGGCAATTCAAATGTTGCAGAAAATTGCTCTAGGTACTGGCGTCATTAGCGCGCTGGTGTTTGCAGGTTCAACGCAGACATTTGCAATGAGTCCATTTCAGGCCAGTTATCAGTTTCACTATAACGGCAAAAATATGGGCACGGCTACACGTACCTTGAGCCAATCTGGCAATCAGTGGAATTATGTATTTTCTGCCAAAGCTGGTGGCATTGCTTCAGCCTCTGAAAATAGTCGCTTTAGCTTTGCCAACGGTAAAATTAGCTCTACGAGCTTTAGCCGCACCAGTAAAATTTTAGTGCACAATAACAGCATGACCATTCGTTTTAATCCCACCAGCAAACTGATCAGCACCAAAAAGGACGATAAAGCACGTTCATTTGCGTGGAAAGCTGGGGTATTAGATGAGTTAAATGCTGAACTGCAAATTCGTGAAGATTTAAAAAATTCAGGTTTAAAAAGTAGTTACTTGATTGCCGATGCCAAAGAAGTTGAAGCACGTCGTTTTGTACGTCAAGGCAACGAAAAGGTCAAAACCCAATACGGCACCTTTGACACGGTTAAAGTGGTGCTTAAACACAGTAAACCCAACCGCGCAACGACGTTTTGGTTAGCACCTAAGCTCGATTACCTGCCTGTAAAAGTCAATCATCAAGATGGCTCAAGCAGTTATGGCTTATTATTGACAGAATACAATGGTAAAACCAATTAGTGCTTGCATTTTTTGGGGTGCTTTTTAAAATACGTCTTTGCTTAATTAGCACCCTAATTCGTAGAGGATTCTCCCGTGCATACACTAGAACAGAAAATACTCACTGAAGGTATCGTTCTATCTGATCAGGTTTTAAAAGTTGATGCTTTCCTGAACCATCAAATTGACCCAGTATTAATGCAGCAAATTGGCCAAGAATTTGCACGTTTGTTCAAAGATGCCGGGATTACCAAAATCATTACCATCGAAGCTTCAGGTATTGCACCTGCAGTTATGGCAGGTTTAGAACTTGGTGTGCCTGTGATCTTTGCGCGTAAATATCAATCTTTAACCTTAAAAGATGACTTATATCGCTCTAAAGTGTTCTCTTTCACCAAACAAACTGAAAGCACGATTGCGATTTCAAACAAACACATCAGCTCAAGCGATAAAGTGTTGGTCATTGATGATTTCCTTGCCAATGGTCAAGCTGCACTTGGCTTAGCGGATTTAATTCACCAAGCACAAGCAGAAGTGGTAGGTATTGGTATCGTGATTGAAAAATCATTCCAACCGGGCCGTGATATTCTGCTTGAAAAAGGCTACCGCGTAGAATCATTGGCACGCGTGAAATCTTTAGCCAATGGTACAGTTGAATTCGTACGCGACTAAGCGTTAGCGAAGCAATAAAAAGGGTGCTCTAGGCACTCTTTTTTTATGCCTGATTCAAATAAACATACTCTTTTGAAGAAGGGTTCTTTATCATCAAGACTACATTGAAGTTGTTTACGGAAAAAGTATGCAGTGTCCAAAATGCGGTGGCGATCAAATTCAAGTACGTGATCATCAGGGAATGCTTCGAACCTTAGGGGGTTGGCTGATGACCTCAGCTGGGGCGACAGCCGGTACTGTCGGGGGAGCTGCTACAGGTGCATCCACCGGTGCAGCCATTGGCGCAGTTGCAGCAGGGCCACTCGGTGTTATTGTTGGCGGAACAATTGGCACCTTCGTGGGTGCGATCGCTGTAGGGATTACGGGTGGTGTATTGGGTAACATGGCGGGCAAAAAAGCCGGCATTGCTGTCGATAAAAGCTTATTTTTGGATTTACAGTGTCAAAACTGTACCCATCGCTTTAAAGCCCCTTTAGCTGATCAGGCGCAAGCAGATCCAGTGCCCCAAGATGACTCAGCACAAAAATAAAAAGTGAGCCTTAGACTCACTTTTTATCTCAGGCTTTAGTCAGCTGCAAGCTTTTTCACCACGTCTGCTAAGCGGCGACCTTGCTCTAAGCATAGAATTTTTTCATCTGCACTAATACTTTGATCATGTCGTGCACCACTGACATGCGTGACGCCATACGGTGTACCACCTGTCTTGGTATTTGACAATGCTGGTTGGGCATTACTCAGCCCCATCATCAACATACCGTGATGAAACAGCGGCGGAAGCATCGTTAACAAGGTACTTTCTTGTCCACCATGCATCGAGCCCGATGAGGTAAATACACAGGCAGGCTTACCATGTAATGCCCCACTTAACCATAGGCTCGTGGTCTGATCCCAAAAATACTTCATTTCCGCAGCCATGTTACCAAAGCGCGTCGGTGAGCCAAGTGCTAAACCTGCACAATTGGCCAAGTCCTCTAAGCTACAGTAAATATCCCCTTCATCTGGAATACTTGCCGCTGCTTCTGTGACGACTGTGGCGACATGGGGTACGGTACGCAATTTAACTTGCACACCCGCAGCCTCAATGCCATCGGCAATCAAATGTGCCAACTGCTTGGTTGCGCCATATTTGCTGTAATACAGGACCAGAACATAAGCTTGCGTCATGGTGTTGAATCACCTCAGAAAAAAGAAAACTATACGGTATTTTGCCTAAATTTTGGTTAAGCTGAAGCAGCAAAATACTAAAAATGTATCAAAAGAACCGAGACATGTCCCTTATGCTAGAGAAGCACTTAAAAAAACTGCCCTTCTATGAACACAAATGGTTCCAATTTATTTACTTCGTGATTAAGCGTTTTAACGAGGACAAATGTCAGGACCAGGCAGCTGCATTAACCTATACCACTTTATTTGCGGTCGTGCCGATGCTGACCGTATTTTTAGTCATTTTGTCCTCAATTAAGGCCCTTGAACCTGCCAGACAACAAATCCAACAATTAATTTATAGCAATTTTTTACCCAAAACCACGCTTGCTTTTGATAAAGCACTCAGCACCTTTGCCGACAAATCCAGTAATTTAACCATCATTGGTGTACTGTTTTTATTTGTGACCACAGTCATGATGCTGTCGAGTATTGAACGTGCCTTTAATAAAATTTGGCGGGTGAAGGAAACCCGTGGCGGTATTATGGGCTTTATGCGCTATTGGACCATTATTTCTTTAGGCCCAATTTTATTAGGCAGTGCATTTGTATTGTCATCAGCTGTGGCATCCATGAATATTTTGAGTAATAACTTTGCCGGTTATGAACTCAATGGCGCCTTTATTTTATGGGGCTTGTCCTTTGGGCTAACGCTGATTGGTTTCTTTATTTTGTATTGGACCATTCCTAATCGTCATGTGCCAATTAAGTCGGCCTTGGTCGCTGCGATTTTCAGTGCCATTGTCTTTGAAATTCTCAAAAACTTATTCGGCTGGACCATGTCTAACTTTACCAGTTACGAGTTAATTTATGGGGCATTTGCCGCCGTGCCGATTTTCCTGCTGTGGATCTATTTGTCTTGGAATATTATTTTATTGGGTGTTGAAATTTCCTTTGCCATGACCGCCTTTAACTCTGAAAAAGAGCAGAAACGTCATCCTTTGCTTATGCTCTTAGATATTTTGGATTTGTTTTACCATAAGCAAAAGCTCGGTAAATCTGTCAGTGAGGCGGAAGCCCTACAAGTTCTCGGTCGTGAAGAAATTGAATATTGGCCAAGCTATGTCGAGTTATTAGAACAGCAGCACTTAATTCACCGCACTGATCAAGATGAATATGTGTTATCTCGCAACTTAAATGAAGTCGACTTTTGGCATTTTTACCGCAATTTACCCTACGATCTGCCACAACGTCAGGATGTCGGCAATATTCACCCCGACGATGAATGGATGAAAAAATTAGGCCCTGCCTTAATTGATGCCGATGATTATCTTGCGGCTAAGTTATCAATTCCATTAGCGAAAATCCTTGATCGCCACTGACTTATGCCCCTCCCTGTGAGGGGCTCGTTTATGCACGTAGCAAACGCCATTTTTGTTGAATCCACGTTTGCATACTCACCAAAAATACGCCAAGCATGACCAGTACGGTACCAATAATAAAATTTGTTTCGATCTTTTCATTTAACAGCAATACCCCAAACACCATGCCAAACAATGGGGTTAAAAATGAAAATACCCCTAGACGAGACGCCAAGTAATGCTTGAGCAACCAAAACCAAATCAGATAACTGGCAAAAGAAATAATGAAACTGTGAAAAATCAAGCTACCAATGGCCAAGCTGGTCCAATGAATCTCAGCTTGCCCCAATACAAAGGTCAGTGGGAATAACAGTAAAAATCCCCCCAGCAGCTGATAAAACAAGGTTAACGTTGCTGGGGCTTCTGACAATTTAGTTAAACGTACCGTTACCGTGGTCGCAGCCCAAAATAGACTTCCCAGCAGGGCTAAGAGATCGCCCCATAGCATACTGTTGAGTGACTGATCCGTAGAACGCCCCATAAAGGTCACCACAACCCCAAGGAATGCCAGCGCAATACCACTCCATTGCAGTGCAGATAAGCGCTCTGCGGGGAGTTTATAATGCAAAGCCAACGCCACAAAAATAGGTGCTGTGTACAACAACATGACCGTATGCGATGCAGAAGTAAAACGTAGTGCCTGAGCAATCAAGAAAAACTCAAATGCAAACAGTGCCCCTGCGAGTAACCCAGCCCAGCGATATTCAGCCTGCCACATGCTTTGACCTGCTTGCATACGAATCAATGGCCACACCAACAGTGCAGAAATACCGGAACGCAATGCAATTTGCATGAGGCTTGAAATATCAGCAGCGGCCATTTTCAACACCACTTGCTGCAGTCCCCAAAAAATACACAGAACAAACATAATACTGGACGCACGAAAATCTAGGGCTTGCCGCTGCATAACAAATCACTCAATTCAAGACAGCCGTTACTATAGCGATACGGCCAGCAAAAAGCATTTGTTTTGCGACATGACCGCGCGCTGCGCTCATCTATTCTTTGGCTTTGATCTACGCGACTTTGATTGGGGCAGCGTAATCGTAGGCAGACAAAAAAAAGCACCGGGATCGGTGCTTTTTTCGACTTTAATCATTAGTTATCTGTTGCGAAAGCAATATCTTTGAGTCCGGCTCCACTCGCGCGTGACATGACTTGTGCAACGGTATCATAACGTGCTTCTTTGTCTGCTTTTAAAATCAACGTAGGTTGATTTTCGGCTTGACCTGCATCAGTCAGGCGCTGCTCTAACAGCGCTAAATCAATGATCTCATCATCCCAAGCGATGTCACCATTGGCATTGATGCTGACCTGAATTTGCTCAGGTGGCAGATCGACAATTTCAGCACTGGTTTGTGGCAAATTTAATGGAATTGATGGGTTGGCAACTGTTGCTGTCACCAAGAAGATGATCATCAATACCAACATGATATCAATGAGCGGAATGAGGTTCATCTCATTCATGCCACTGTCGTTGTCTTCACCCAATTGAAAAGCCATTAAATTTGACCTCCCACTAAATTATCTTGAGTCTTTACCGCTTGCGCTTTTTCTGCCAAAGTTTCTTGCTTTAACATGCTGTCAATGAGTAAACCTTGTGCATGGTCTTGTAAATCATTGCTTAATGTTTTGTTAAAGCGCATGCAAATGTTATAGGCAATCACCGCAGGAATCGCAACAGCCAAACCAAAACCAGTCATAATTAAGGCTTCACCTACAGGCGTTGCCACTTGCGCAAGACCCGCTTGGCCACTCTTACCAACGGCAACTAAAGCATGGAAAATACCCCATACCGTACCGAATAGACCCACGAAAGGTGCTAAAGAAGCAATGGTTCCAAGTACAGACACGCCTTTTTCTGCAGATGCTTTTTCTGCACCAATTTGACGAAGCAAGGCTTGTTCTGTCACTGCTTTGCGCTGTTCAAAGCTAAGGACTGATGCTTTAGAGCTTACGCGGCTCAGTGCTTTTTGGAGTTGAGCATGAGCGATTTCTTTGAGCTGACGTGTGCCCAATAAGCGCAATACAAACACTGTCCATGTCGCGATCGACATTGCCAATAACACGAAATACAGTGTTTTACTGACTGCATCTGCATGTTCCCAGTAAATTGAAAAGTTCATACTCGAACTCCTGATAAATATTAGCCGTTAGGACTCAACGTTAATTCAAATGGTTGCGAAGCACTAATTGGATACGCGATCCCATTTTCCTTATATGGTTTGAATTTTGCACTCATGACAGCGCGTCGAATTTTTTCATCTAAAGCAGGAATACCGCTTGATTTGGTTACACGTGCCACCTTTATCACACCCTTTTCATCGGCTTCAATGTGGATAACGACTTGGCGTGTTTCACCTTGTAAATCTTTATTGGTGTATTGTGGTTTTGGTGAACGACTCCATTGTACCCCAGCACCAATAATCACCTCTTTTTGCGGTGCTGCTGCTGGTGCTGGCGCTGGATCCGCTTTTGGTGCTGGCGGAGCAGGCTCTGCTTTTGGCGCCGGTGGTGCAGGCTCTGCTTTTGGTGCAGGAGGCGTAGGTGCCACCACAGGTGCAGGTTTTTCAACAACAGGCTTCACCACAGGTTTTTCAACAACAGGCGTTGGCTGCGGCTTTGGCGGTGGTACGTCCACAGGTTTAGTGACAGGCTTAGCTGCTTCTGGCTTCTTCACCTGCTCCACTTTAATGTCTTGTTTTGGTGGCGGTGTCTCCACAATCTTCACCTCTTTTTTAGGTGGAGGTGGTGGCGTTTCTTTTTTCGGTTCAGTTTTCGGTTTTGGTGGTTCAGGCTTAGGTTGCTTCTGAATTTCCACAAAACGCACTTTAAGTGGCTCTTTCTCTACCGGTTTAAGTTCAGGCGTCTTCATATGCGATAAAGCCCATAATGCACCCATATGCCCCATCACCACCGCAACAACAGCAGCGATGACTTTCTTTTTCATTGGATGTGGCGCTTGGGGACTAAAAGAAGACGTCTGACTCATGTGAATCTGTTACCTTGAAACAACATATTGCGCATATCCAAATATGCACCAATAAAGTTAATCGGTTACTACAATTAAAGTGGCGTCATAATAAATGAGAAGTGTTTTCATTTGCAACTGTTAATTTCACAAAATTCATCACTTTTTTTCATTCTTAGTATAAAAAAAGCACACTATAAGTGTGCTTTTTCGGTCAGTTGGTAGCCAAATTACTGGAATACCACTGTTTTATTGCCATCAACAATGACACGATCTTCTAAATGCCATTTCACAGCACGTGCTAAAACATTACGTTCCACGTCTTGGCCAAGCTCACGCAACTGCTCAACGGTAAAGTCGTGGTTCACACGTTCGACATCTTGCTCAATAATTGGGCCTTGGTCTAAATCTGCTGTCACATAGTGAGCAGTCGCACCAATTAATTTCACACCCTTTTCATGGGCTTGTTTATACGGATTTGCACCAACAAAGGCAGGTAAGAATGAATGATGAATATTGATCACTTTCATTTCCCACTTTTGTACAAATTCTTCATCAAGAATTTGCATGTAACGTGCGAGCACAAGTAAGTCATTGCCCTGCATTAGCTCATCAATTTGTGCATACGCTTCACGTTTGTTGTCTTTGGTGACAGGCACTACTTCAAATGGAATACCAAAGTTTTCTACGGCTTCACGCAAGGTCTCATGGTTAGACACCACTTTGGTAATTTCACATGGTAAACCCCCACGTGCATGACGCCATAAAAGCTCAAGTAAAGCGTGGTCAACCTTAGACACCAAAATACCCACTTTCTTTACATCGCTGACCAATGCTAAGCGCCATTGCATGTCATAGCGTTCAGCCACATTGACAGCAAAGGTTTGGGTAATACTTTCTTTACGGCTTTGTAAGTTATCTAGCTCAAACTCAACACGCATGAAATAGCGTCCGCCTTGAGCTTCAGTCGCGTATTGATCAAGTGCGGTAATGTTTGCTCCCTGATGATACAAAAAGCTCGATACAGCCTGCACGATTCCTGGTTTATCTTCACAAGTAATCAATAAACGTGCTGTGTTCGCAGTGCTCATATTCATGTTCGTTGTTCATGCTCATTAATTTAAAAGAAGCCGAATATTCTAACGTGTTTCTAAGCCATTCTAAATAGCTGATTGATTTTCTTTACAAGACTCTGATAAATGGGCAAATAGCTCAGATGGCCCCAAGGTTTGTAACAATTCTTCATAGGTTTTGCGGCTTTCACCACGCAAATATGCGCCTTCTAAAAACAGCATTTGACGCAGTGCTTGCCATACCCATTTTTCTTCTAAATGATTCGAATCGCTAATATGACCAGACATATATAAAAAGTTGGTCCAATTGGTCAGCACTATCCATAAATTAATGGTTAAGGCTTCAATTTCTGAATCGGTCATTTCCATTAGCCCTGCATTTACAAAGGCCTTATAAATCTTTTGGCCTTGCTGCATCACTTGACTGGCAAAATTTGGATACATTTTTCTAAAGTCTTCGTTATTTTCAACCAAATGATAAACATCACGATGCAAAAAACGATACGCCCACAGCTGACTACTGAGCACTTGGAAGTAGCGAATCTTGTCATTGGCATCTAAGATGCGCTCATCAGGCAATGCCAACATGTCCAAGGTTTGCTGCTGATAGTCCGTCATTAACTGCTTAATAATTTCATTTTTATTGCGAAAATGATAATACAGATTGCCCGGACTCATGTTTAAAGCCGCAGCAATATGATTGGTGGTCACTGCACGTTCCCCACGCTCATTAAAAAGTTGTAAGCTCAGTTGTAAAATACGTTCTTTGGTTTTTAAAGTTTTTGAATGCGACATGTGAATGCAACCATCTCTGCAGATATCAGACCACCGACAGTATAAGTCACTTGACATTTAGAGCAAATACTCTAAATATTTTACTATCGCTCTTGCTTTATGGTATCACGTCATGAACAGCCAAACAAAAACAACGTCTATGCCCGCTCAACGCTTTGACTCCAACAGTTTGCAAGATACTTTAAACCTGCAGAAAGGCGCCTATTTGCGTCATCCTTTAGCGACTGCAGCCGAGCGCATTGAACGCCTTGCGCGTTTAAAACGAGTTTTAGTCAAATACCAAGATCAATTCGCGGATGCCATTAATCGTGATTATGGCAATCGCTCCGTTGCAGAAACCAAAATTGGGGAACTGCTCACTTGTTTAGAACAAATTAAATATTACTCTAAACATATTCCCAAATGGATGAAGCCCTCAAAACGCCGCATTGCACTGCTGCACCAACCAGCGAAAGGTTGGGTGGAATACCAGCCATTGGGGGTGATTGGCATTATTGCCCCTTGGAACTATCCTTTACTGCTGTCGATGGGCCCATTAATTTGCGCGCTTGCCGCGGGTAACCACGCCATGATTAAGATCTCAAGTGCATCGGCTCATTTTGGCCGAGTGCTCGAAATGGCCCTTGCGGAAGCATTTCCGCAAGACTTGGTCGCTGTGGTCAATGGCGGTGGCGCAATCTCCGATGCATTTTGCCATTTAGCCTTTGATAAGATCATTTTTACCGGCTCTACCGCGGTGGGTAAAACCATTATGCAAGCAGCATCCGAAAATTTGGTGCCGGTGATTTTAGAATTGGGCGGTAAATCGCCGGTCTTGGTCCACCCTTCCATTAATATTAAGGATGTGGCACAGCGTATTGCCGCAGGAAAACTCTGGAATGCTGGTCAAACTTGCGTCGCTCCGGACTATATGTTCCTCCCAAAAGGCAAAACTGAAGCCTTTATTGAGCACTTCACTGCTTATGTGAACAAAATGTATCCAAAGTTCGCAGGCAACCCCGATTACACTGCGATTATCAATGAAAAACAGTACACTCGCCTACAACGTTATCTTGAAGATGCACGTAGTAAAGGTGCTGATATTATTGAAATTTCTTCGAAAAATGAGCACCTAGATAGCGCACGTAAAATTGCACCAACTTTGCTCAAAAATGTCTCTACAGACATGCTCATTATGCAAGAAGAGATCTTCGGACCCCTGCTTCCGATACTAGAATATGATCAAATTGACGATGTAATCGACTTTATTAATAGCCGTCCGCGTCCACTTGCTTTATACTACTTCGACTTTAATCGCGCGCGTGCAAATTATGTCGCGCAGCGTACCCATTCAGGGCATTTCGGACTCAATACGGTTTTAACCCATGTAGCACAGGACGATTTACCATTTGGTGGCGTTGGTGCTTCTGGTATGGGCAAGTATCATGGTCCAGAAGGTTTCTTCAGTTTGTCGCATGAACGGTCGGTAATGTCGAATCCCAAGTTGTATAGCTTGAAGTTCATTCTACCGCCTTTCAATAAGCCGATTCACAGACTGATTTCGAAGCTTTTGCTTCGATAACTGATTAAGGCATGAGCTGTTACACTGGCTCATGCTTCGTTTTATGCAAAATCGCTTGTCTTTTAAGCGCATTTTTGATATAAAACGCCCCTTGAATGAATTCAATCCGTTTATTTTTGACTGGCCAAACAGATTTGCTGTTGGCTAAATCAATGGAGTTACACCATGTCTAAGGTTTGCCAAGTTACCGGCAAGCGTCCAGTCGTTGGTAACAACGTCTCACACGCCAACAACAAAACTAAGCGCCGGTTCGAGCCGAACCTGCACCACCACCG
>CAVBYE010000028.1:0-24378 GCA_963599285.1 Bacteroidaceae bacterium
TGTATGGCGTGGGTTACCGCTTTGAATATCCTGAAGATTGATGCATCACTTTAGGTTGATCAAAAGCGAATAGGGCAACCTGTTCGCTTTTTTTATCACAATAAAGGACAACAATAATGCACATACAGATCCGTAATGAACAGCCGCAAGACAGCGCTCACATTGCGACATTAATCAAATCGGCTTTTCAGAATATTGACTATTCAAGTCATACCGAGCATTTGATTGTGGATGCGCTACGCGCCAAAGGAGAATTAACGATCTCCCTAGTCGCAGAGATGAATCACACGCTTGTTGGGTATGTGGCGGTATCGCCAGTGACGTTGTCCAATCAAGCACAAGCTTGGTATGGTTTAGGTCCAATCGCCGTGTTGCCTGAGCAGCAGCATTTAGGCATTGGCTCGCAGCTGATGCATGCCGCTTTGGCAGCGTTAAAACAGCAACATGCCCAAGGATGTGTGTTATTGGGTGAACCACAGTACTATGCACGTTTTGGCTTTCAAAGCGTCAATGGCTTATGGCTGGCTGATGTTCCGCAAGAATATTTCCAAGCACTGAGTTTTAATGGCACTTTCCCGCAAGCTGAAGTTTTTTATTCAGCCGCATTTTCAGTCACTGAATAAAAAAATAGCTGCATCAGGGGCTTAAATCACTTTAGTGTTTAACAAGTCAGTCTCTGATCAGCATATGCTAGGTGAAGCGCACATCAGCCGATACAATTGAGTTTTGGTTAACATTGAGAGTGTGTTTTGGACAACGAGACGCCGAAGCTACAGCGCCGTTTAAAGAACCGTCATATCCAACTCATTGCCATGGGCGGTGCGATTGGGACGGGGCTTTTTTTAGGTTCAGCACATATTATCCAATCTGCAGGCCCATCTATTATTTTGGGTTACATGATTGGTGGTTTAATTGCGTTTTTAATTATGCGCCAATTGGGCGAAATGATTGTACATGAACCAGTCACCGGTTCATTTAGTTATTTTGCTTTTAAATATTGGGGTAAATTTTCAGGCTTTTTAACCGGCTGGAACTATTGGATTTTATATATTTTAGTCGCAATGACTGAACTGACCGCCATTGGTAAATATATCAATTATTGGTGGCCAGAAATTCCAGCGTGGGCATCGGTTTTATTCTTCTTTGTGCTTGTCACTGTCATGAATTTGGCCAATGTCAAAATTTATGCCGAATCTGAATTTTGGTTATCACTGATTAAAGTGCTTGCCATTGTGATGATGATTGTATTTGGGGTGTATTTGCTCTTGAGCGCGGATATCAATTCAAGCGCGTCGATCAGCAACCTTTGGACCCATGGCGGCTTTTTCCCCAATGGCTTTGAAGGCTTATTCTATATGCTTGCCTTTATGATGTTTGCTTTTGGTGGTATTGAGCTGATTAGCATGGCTGCAGCGGAAACAGAAAATCCCGATCACAATATTCCCAAAGCCGTGAATCAAACCGTGATTCGGGTATTTTTATTCTATATCTGTTCATTGGCCATTTTACTGTCTTTAGTGCCGTGGAATCAGCTTAGTTTAGGCGATTTAGAGCACAGTCCTTTTGTGATGATTTTTAGTTTAATAGGCATTGATTGGGCGGCGCATTTACTGAATTTTATTATTTTAACCGCATCACTTTCGGTGTGTAATAGTGGCATGTATGCCAATAGCCGTATGTTGTTGGGTCTTGCTGAGCAAGGCAATGCCCCGCAATTATTTAAGCGTGTGAATGCTAAGGGTATTCCTGTACCTGCGGTGTTGTTTTCTGCATTACTGATTTTTGGCTGTGTGTTGCTCAACTACTTTGTGCCAGAAAAAGCCTTAAGTTACTTAATTTATATTGTGGTGGCCGCTGCGGTGTTAAATTGGGTGATGATTAGTTTAATCCATTTAAAATTTAGACAAGCCATGCAACAGCAGGGCATTCAATCTAAATTTCCGGCTTTATTTGCACCCTTGACCAACTATTTAGTTTTGGCCTTTATGGCGGTGATTTTATATGTGATGTGGATGCAAGGCTTCATGCTTTCGGTACTGATGTTACCGGTATGGATTGCGCTATTGTTTATCTTGTTTAAAGTGTTTTATAAACAAAAAACTTAAATAAAAAATGGACTCGATGGAGTCCATTTTTTATCTCTACATTTAGCTTGAACAACTCACCATTAACTCAGGTTGATCGCTAGGTAAGGGCGCTAAATCTTCAGCGCGTTCTAACTCATGTTGTTTACTAAAAGGTGTACTGAGTAAGTTAAACAGACGATCAACTTCTGAAAAATCATTGCCTTCTGCCAGTTCAATTGCTTTTTGCGCCATGTGATTGCGCAAAATATATTGTGGATTCACCTCAGTCATCCGCTGATTTAAAGCATCAATCTCTTGATGCTCACGAATCGCGTGATAGTGGCTCAAGAAGCTTTCAAATTGACGACGATCCAAACAATCATCTAACAAGGCGGTGTATTCTTGGTTTTGCAAACGAATAAAGCTTTGGGTGTAATCCAATTGCTCGGTTTGTAAAATCCGTAGAAATGCCATCGCGCAATCAAAGCTCTCATGATGGAAACTTGGTAGCCCCATTTTTTCAGCTAAACCAAACTTATAATGTTCTAAGAAGGTCGGCTCAAAATGTTCTAAACAGGCAGCTAAATCGGTTTTCCATTGTTCTTTATCGTAACTTTCAGGACACAAAGGCACGAGATTATTCAGCCATTGCCATAAATTCCAATGTCCAATACTTGGCTGTTGCTGATAAGTGTAACGCCCTTGATGATCAGAATGGTTGTTTATCCAATTGGGACGGAACCGCTCCATAAAACCAAATGGCCCAAAATCTAAGGTCGAACCGGTAATGTTTAAATTATCGGTATTCATCACACCATGAGCAAAACCAACCAATTGCCATTGGCTAATCATCACGGCTGTACGCTGAATCACCCGCGTTGCAAAGGCTAAGATCGGCTGTTCTGCATTTAAGCATTCAGGATAATGCCATTCGATACATTTTTGCGTGAATTCAGCCAGTAAATCGCCTTGATATTGATTGATCCATTCAAAATGTCCCAAACGAATATGGCAATCTGAAGTACGTAGTAGCATCGCGCCACGTTCTAGTTTTTCGCGTTGCACGCCTTGATCGGATGAGGTAAAGCCGACGGCATTACTTGCTGCAACCCCTAAACGATTTAAGGCATGACCGGCTAAATATTCACGAATCGTCGAGCGTAGTACGGCACGGCCATCGCCCATACGTGAATAAGGCGTTAAGCCTGCACCTTTTAAATGGAGATCAATAGTTTGATGATTTTGATCTAAGATTTGTGCAATGAGTAGACCGCGACCATCGCCCAATTGTCCTGCCCATTGCCCAAATTGATGCCCCGCATACACCATTGCTAACGGTGAAAACTCAGTAAAGGTTTTTTGCCCACTACAAATTTCAACCCAATCTGCTTGATCTTGCGCTGACCAGTTCAGCTTTTCAGCCAAAGCCTGATTAAAGTGTCCTGCTTTTGCACCATGCAAAGGTTGAGGTTGTTGATGGTGATACAGCCGTGAAGGGAGACTTGGATAGCGTGAATTAAATTGCATGGGCCAACATACTCAAACAGGAAGTTTTCACTATAACAAATAAAGCCCCGAATTCGGGGCTTTATAGCATGCCTTTAATTAGGCAGTAGGGTTCTTTTTCAGGTTACGCATCACCAAATTTAAGGTATGACGGTGCTCAGCCAAGCGTTGTTCCACTTGGTGGAATTCAGCTTTGAGTTTGTCATCCATTTGATGGATTTTTTCAGCCACAGCTGCCTTTTTATGTTGAATTTCTTGCTCTTTGAGCTTGGCCCAATCATTTAGAGTATGTGTAAACGCCTCATATTCTTGTGCAATGCGTTGTTTGGCATGTGCAATATCTTCGCTCACGTGATGACCATACACGGCCAAATCTTGCTCAGCGTATTTAAATTTCATCGCCAATTCAGCTTTTTTAATATTAAAGCTTGGAATACGACGTAAGTTTTTAGCCAGACCAAGTTTAGAGCAGGTCCAAATCAGCCATTTCGTCGGATCGTATTGCCACCATTTCACCCCATTACGGTAGTCGTATTGGAAGATATGATGATAGTTATGATAGCCCTCACCCCAAGTCGCAATTGCCAACCAGAAATTATCACGTGCAGTGTTTTCGTCGGTATAAGGGCGCGAGCCCCACATATGACATAACGAGTTAATAAAGAACGTTACATGGTGGCTTAAAATTAAGCGAACTAATCCACCGAGTAGCACCACACCCCACACATCACCTACGGCCCAACCAAGAGGTAACAAAATCGCAGCATGAACCGCCAACACTAAGGGAATATAATACTTGTGCTGGAACATGACAATTTTGTCATTGAGTAAGTCAGGGGCGTTTTTATAATTGGGTTCTGCGGCAGGATAGTCACGTAACATCCAACCTAAGTGCGCATACCAAAAGCCATTGTTAATCGAGTAGGGATCTTTCTCTACATCATCGACATGGCGATGGTGGGTACGATGACCTGAGCCCCAGTACAAAATACTGTTTTGTACAGCAAAGGTGCCCATCAGCATAAGAATGATTTTTAACGGGGTGGTCGCTTCATAAGCGCGATGTGCCCACAGGCGGTGATAGCCAGCAGTAATACCTAAGCTGCTTACACCTAACAGCACAAACATACTGATCCAAGCGGCGAGGCTAAAATCATGGTTCAGGGCATACAGCGGAATCGCAATAACGGCAACAATGGGCAAAGCGACTAAGGCAAAAACGGCAACCCAGTTGATCGGGGCTTGGGGTAGGGGAGGATTCATCTCTGATGGCGCTCCTAAAACCTAGGGATATAAGGTAGAGATACTTGCATATTAGCATGAGCAGAATCGCGAGCACTAGCGTTATTATACGTTTGTATTGTAAAAGCGGCCGCGGTAAAAAATACGATATTATGATCAAGTGATGCACTCAATTGCATCGAACTGTTAAAAGGAAACAACGCACATGTGGTGGTTAAATGCATGTAAAATCAGTAGTCTAGTTATCGCTGGTGTCTTGGTGGTGGGCTGTCAGAGTAGCCCGAAGACCAGCTCAGGCAGCACTAAAGCAGGCACCTCAGAGCGACCGCTTAAAGTGATACGCAGTGCAGATGGGGTCCAAGACATTGACTGGGAAATTAAGCAAATTCAGGGACAAAAAGCACGTTACTATCGTCAAATGCCAAGTCTACGTCTGAACTCAGCAGCCAAACTGGTGCAGGGACACACAGGATGTAACAATGTGTATGGTCAGTATACGATTGACAATGCAAAACGCAGTTTAACTTTAATGACCAAGGCCGGCTATCAAAGCTGTGATAATGCCTTAGCGCAAGAGGCAGACCTTGCAGATGCACTGCAACGTGTTCAGCGTTATCAGCAGAGCGGACAGCAGCTCAACTTGCTTGATGCGCGTGGTCAAGTACTGATTCAAGCAGAACGCAAATAATCATCATGCCCTGAGTCATTCAGGGCATTGTTATAAGTGTTGCAGCATCAGTTTTGGGTAGTCGGTGATGAGGCCCTGTACGCCTAAATCACGCAGTTGTTTAGCGCGCTCAATATCGTTCACGGTCCAAACACTAATATTGAGTTTGGCATGTTGTGTGGCTTGAATCAGCTCAGCGGTGGCAAGCTCATTCATCCAACCAATTTGGCAACAACCTAACGCGAGCGCATCATCAATAGCTTGCTCACCGCGAGTATCCTCAATGAGTAGGCCGCGTTTAAAGTTTGAGTTTTGTTGTTGTAAGGCTTCGTGAATTTTATGGTCAAAACTGGTAATAATGGCGCTATGTTCAAAGCCTTGTAGCTGTTGTTGTAAGCTTTGGGTCAGCTGTAACGCAGCGTGTTGCGAGGCCACCGCTTTGACCTCAACTTCAATATGATCAAAGTTATAAATGACATTTAAAGTTTGTTGTAACAGCGGTGTAGGTTCAAACTGATTCCAAGTTGACCAGGTCACTGCATGATTGTATGGCGCAAGATCGGCGCTATTACACTCATACAGATATTTATCTTGTCCTGTGGTTCTGATCATTTGATCATCATGCATGACGATCATGCTGTGATCTTTGAGCTGACGCACATCAAATTCAACCGCACGAATCCCTAAATCTTGAATATATTGAAAACCCCCGAGGGTATTTTCAGGCGCTTCACCACGCGCACCACGGTGACCAATTATGCGCATGCTAAACCTATGAGAATGGGTAAAAAGGACATGATAAATAAGCAAGATGACAAAAATATGACGCTATTTTGCTCCGATCACTCTAAATTGCAAGAATGATCGGATGAAAATTCATCTATTTGAGCTGCTAGGCTTAGAGGGTGTCATTGATGTTTTTTTGCCACAATACTTCGCTGCCGCCGCTTTGCAGCTGTAGAGTACGTGATGCGACAAATAACCAATCCGATAGACGATTGAGCAGTTGTAGTGATGGCGCTTGAATGTTTTGGTCACGGTTGTGCACGGCCATTAAACGACGTTCAGCACGGCGGCATACGCTACGGGCTTGGTGCGCAAAGCTACACGCTAAGCTGCCTGCAGGCAAAATAAAGTCTTTGAGCATCGGCAGTGCGTCATTCATGGCATCAATATCATGTTCTAAATATTCAATGGCAACCGGTTGAACAAGGTTAAAGTTTGGAATACAGACCTCACCACCTAAATCAAATAACCAATGCTGAATGAGGCTTAAAGACTTTTCCCATTTGGCTTTATGTTCTGCACTTAAATCACTGACCGTAATCTGTGAGCGTAAAATCCCGATGCTTGAATTGAGTTCGTCAACATCGCCCAAGGCTTCAATACGTAAATCGTCTTTGGCAACGCGTGAGCCATCCCCTAAACCTGTCGTGCCTGAATCACCTGTGCGGGTATAAATTTTACTTAAACGGTGTCCCATAAAAAAATCCTTAATGCGAAATAAACGTGCACATGGGCAAGTGCTGCCCATGCTGGATGTAGTGTTCTGTTAATAGTTGAAGGTCAACCCTACCGAGCTGAGTCGGCCACCATGGATATAATACACATCGTTAAAATTGCCATCATAAGCCGCTTTATACTGTACATCGCCCACATTTTGAATGTTGGTAAATAACTTGACTGCCGGATGTAGCTGCCAATAGCCATGTAAATCAATCGTGGCATAGCCTGGGGTGGTTTTGCTGGTTGACCAATCTTTGGCTTTGGATTTTGCGACCAATGTGGCATTTAAACCATAATCAAGGTTGTGTCGTCCTGCAGAGAGGCTCAGGCTTTGGCGTGGGCGTCGGAGTAAATCTTGCTTGCTGTCAAGATTTTGTGCTTTCACATAGTGGTAACTGGCTTTAAAGAAGTAGTCATCTTGTTGCCAATGAGCAAAGGTTTCCACACCTTGCATACGGGCTTGAGAGATGTTGTCGAGGCCCCAAGGTGCTGTCTCTGCATAATCAATCAGATGTTTGATTTCGGTATGATACAAGGAGCCACCTATGCGCCAAGCGTCAAGCTGTTGATCAAATCCAATTTCATAGCTCACACTTTCTTCGGGCGCTAAGTTGGGATTAGAAGAGCTGCCATAGTATAAATCGTTGACGGTTGGTGCCTTAAAGGCCGTACCCAAATTGCTATACACACTGAAGTTGGGCTGAAGCAAATAACGTAAGCCCATTTGTCCTACAGTATGGGTACCAAATTTCTCGTTGTCTTCCACACGTAGTCCAAGCTGGGTATTTAAAGCATCTGCCTGATACTGATGCTGTACATAGTAGCCTGTGGTGTCTAAGTCTTGACGGACATTGCCCGAGGGCTTGTCGGTCTCGGTTTGCAGTGCTTTATGTGTAACGCCAAGACTCAGATGCTGTCCGCGCGGCAATGCTTGCTTGAGCAGCAGTTCATATTCATTCGCAGTATATTGGGTGTTTTCACGACTCTTAAGTTGCTGTAATTCGTCTTTAAAGTGAGAGATCCGCACATCAGCACGCAGGCTATCATTGAGTTGTAGATAGGCCTTAGCATTCGTAACGGCATTGTGAAAATCATGGGCTTTGCTTTGGTAATGGTTGCTGACAGAGTCAAAGCTTTGATAGGCAGAAGAACCTTCATTTTCTTGGTGATCAAGACTCAGCCCATAGTCATCTTTTTGCAGACCTGCCTTGGCAGAAAAACCTTTTTGATTGTAATAGGCTGGTGTTGACTCGGCAAAATCGGTAATGCTGGTCCCATCACTTTCTAAACGTTGACCACGTATTTGCAGGTAGATGTCTTGCGCTACCCAATCTGCCCCAATCAAGGTTTTGTCGGTGTGATTTTCGCCAATTTCCGCGGTCACAAAGGCACGATTACGTTCGGGTGTTTTGGAAATCACTTGCACCACGCCCCCAATGGCATTGGTGCCATACAGCACCGAAGCTGGGCCTTTGAGGATCTCAATTTGGGCAATATCTGTTGTGTCTAAAAAACTCAAAGAAGCTAAGCCATTGGCTTCATTGTTAAGACGAACCCCATCACGCAGCACAAGCGTATGGTCTGAGTCGGTGCCGCGCATAAAAATGGAGGCTTGTTGGCCCATGCCACCCAGCTGCACCACATTTAAGGCTGCTTCAGTGCGTAATAAATCAGACAGTTGGGCAATTGGAGATTGTTCAATGACTTGTTCATCGATGGTGCTGATACGTGCTGCGACCTGTTCAATATTTTGGGCAGAACGGGTTGCTGTGACCACCAAGGGTGTGAGTGTTGTGGTTGCAGATGGAGAAGCTGCAAGCAGGGGAGAGGACACCGTTGTGGCAAAAGTAAGCGCGCCCACGAAAAACGTCGGCTGAAAATTGGGCATGAGAAACTCCTGACATTCACCCCACGTGAATGTTTTGGGTTAAAGGACACAAGACACGGGTATCCGGACTCACTGATAAAACAGCCTGCTGTTTGGACTATGCACCTTCCCACTTGGTCAAGCAGTGGTGTAAATTTCTCAATTTAAATTATAGTCTTTTCGAGTTTACCGTTGCGGGGGCAGTGTTGGATTTGCACCAACTTCCCAAAAGCGACAAGCTTCGTGTGTTGTACGTGCGCGCAGTATAAAGTTGGGTGCCGACTGAAACAACGCCAAGCTAGAATAATTTGGCTGAACTTTACGCAAGTTTCAAAAATTGCTTTACAATGCCAAGGCCTTAGGGTTTATAGAATGGCTATAAATCAGGTGAAGTGTTAGAGCTTAGACCATGCGAACCCGTGCTAAAATTTGTGGAATTACACGTCTTGAAGATATTCATGCAGCGGTGCAGGCCGGTGTGGATGCGATTGGCTTGGTATTTTATCCGCCAAGTCCACGCAGTGTGACGCCCACACAAGCCCACGCATTGCTCAAGGCTATTCCAGCATATGTGCAGGCTGTAGGCTTGTTTGTAAATGCGACAGCCGATGAAATTGCTGCACTGCTGCAACATGTGCCCTTAGATATTTTACAGTTCCATGGCGATGAAAGCCCCGCACACTGCCAACAGATCGCACAACAGGTCGGGCGGCGCTGGTATAAAGCGATTCAAGTCAAGCCAGAGATGGATGTCTTGGCTGAAATTGAATCCTATCAGCGTGCAGGTGCAAGTGCTGTGCTCTTGGATGCATGGCATCCTGATTTAAAAGGGGGTACAGGGCATTGTTTTGATTGGCAACAATTCCCGCAGCTCGATATCCCACTGATTTTGGCCGGTGGCCTTAACCCTGACAATATTCAAAATGCGATTCAAACCACCGCAGCTTACGCTGTAGATGTAAGTGGCGGCGTCGAATCCAGCAAAGGTATTAAAGACCAACAACTCATAAAACGCTTTATGCAAGGAGTCCATTGTGGATCAGCAAAATAAAATCGACTATACCCAATACCCAGACGCAAAAGGGCATTTCGGTATTCATGGCGGGCGTTTTGTATCAGAAACTTTAATGGCAGCATTACAGGACTTAGAGCAACTCTATTTCCGCATGAAAAATGATGCCCAGTTTTTGGCAGAATTTGACCGTGACCTTAGCTTTTACGTAGGTCGTCCAAGTCCTTTATATTATGCTGAGCGATGGTCAAAGGAGTTGGGTGGTGCGCAAATTTACTTAAAACGTGAAGATTTAAACCACACTGGCTCCCACAAAGTCAACAACACCATTGGTCAGGCGCTACTGGCTAAACTTTCGGGTAAAAAACGAATTATTGCTGAAACAGGTGCAGGCCAGCATGGTGTTGCCACAGCAACGATTGCAGCGCGTTTAGGGCTTGAGTGTGTTGTATACATGGGCGCAGATGATGTGAAACGTCAAGCC
Source organism: Bacteroidaceae bacterium (assembly GCA_963599285.1). Taxonomy (GTDB): domain Bacteria; phylum Pseudomonadota; class Gammaproteobacteria; order Pseudomonadales; family Moraxellaceae; genus Acinetobacter. The sequence goes on from CAVBYE010000028.1 coordinate 10,351, forward strand.
ATGAACGTGTACCGTATGCGTTTATTGGGTGCGACCGTTGTGCCTGTAGAAAGTGGCTCTAAAACCTTAAAAGATGCCATGAATGAGGCGATGCGTGATTGGGTCACCAATGTAGATTCAACCTACTACGTGATTGGGACCGCAGCAGGTCCACATCCTTACCCACAATTGGTCCGTGATTTCCAATCGATTATTGGTCGTGAGGCACGTCAGCAAATTCTAGCGCAGGCAGGCCGTTTACCGGATGCTTTGGTTGCCTGTGTGGGCGGTGGTTCTAATGCGATTGGTCTGTTCTATCCATTCTTAAATGATGCATCTGTACAGATGTATGGTGCAGAAGCAGCAGGTTATGGTATTGAAACAGGGAAACACTCTGCACCTTTAAATGCTGGCCACGTGGGTGTGTTGCATGGTAACCGCACCTATTTAATGTCGGATGCACAAGGTCAAATTATTGAAACACATTCGATTTCTGCGGGTCTCGATTATCCAGGCGTAGGTCCTGAACACAGTTTCTTAAAAGATATGAATCGTGTTAATTATGTACCTATCAATGACCAAGAAGCCCTTCAAGGTTTCCGTGATCTCACTCAAATTGAAGGCATTATTCCAGCGCTTGAAAGCTCACATGCCATGGCTTATGTGAGCAAACTTGCCCCAACCATGTCTAAAGATCAAATCATTATTGCGACTGTTTCAGGTCGTGGCGATAAAGACTTAATGACCGTAGCGCGCATTGATGGCGTAGAAATGGTTGAGATGTAAAACTTATCCTGAGCTGTTTAAATACAGCAATACTCGCCTTGAGTAAAGACGGGTGATGGGCGTTAAAAATCGCATTCAAGTCATTGAGTGCGATTTTTTTATTGTTCACCATAAAGTCGTAAAAATTTTAAGTGTTGAGGCGACAGTCTAGGCCAAGCTCGTTATGATAGTGAGCATATGCTGTTCAAGGAGGAGTGCAATGCCCAGCTTATTTATTGTTATGCTTGGTGGTCGTCATGCCCGTGCCAACACTGAAGTGCATGATGTCGTACTGGCAGTGGGTGAGACCTTAACTGAGACGTATACTCAGCTCCAAAATGCTTGGTTTGGCGAGCAAAAAGGTTTACATATTGATGCTTGGGCACAAATTCAAGGGGTTGAATTTGAGGGGCAAGCTTACCAAATTCAGTTTACCGATGCAGCACCCAAGCAAAGCGACAACAAACTGTATTTGATTAATTTGGGCGGCTACAGTCCACGTGAATTTGGCGAATTGCATCGTTATGTGTTGGTGGTGGCACAAAATGCCATGGTGGCCAAGCAGCGCGGCAAAAATTATTTTGAACGCAGTTGGCAAAAACAACACACCGATCGTGTCTTAGAGGTCGATGATTGTATTGCCATTGATCATGTGCATGGACGTTATGTGCAATTGGTGGCGGGTGAATTTAGTCCTAATCGCTGGGAAAACACCTACTTGAGTTTAACTGAGCCACGCTAGTTCGTTAGATTGTGCATAAATAAACATGACTTTAGCCCTATGCAGGGTCAATTTTATTGGCATAATACAGACCAAGGTCATGGGTCTTTAGTGAGTGAGAATAAATGGATCTAATTCAGTCCAATGGGCAGCCGCACTATGGCCGTTTTTCTATACTCCCGACTCGTATTGATTTTGAGAAATACCACTACACCAATCCGGCAGGAGAGCTGCTGACAGGCTGGCGTAAGCGATTAAAATACAAGAAATTTAAATTTTGTAGTATTCAACATGAAGACTATACCATCTGCATGGCAATTGCTGATTTAGCATGGGCAGGTCATGGTTTGGTATATGTCTATCAGCACAGTACAGGACAGGTCTTAGCATGGCAGGGCAGTAACTTTTTAGCACGCCATACCCGTCTTGATGAACAGCCACTGTTTAACCATAGCGCTTTCCAAAAATCTCCGTTTCGTCTTGTGATTGAACATGCCAATGGCGTGCGTTACCTCTGTGTGACCAAACATGGCGAAGTGAAGTTAAGCGCGCGGATTTTTTGTGCCGGCACAGATCCTTTAAGTGTCTGTAGTCCAACCGACACCGGATGGAGCTACACCCAAAAACTGACCAGTTTGGGGTGTGAAGGTTTCTTTTTAAATAAACAAGGGCAAACCGTGCATTTTAATGCCAAAAGTTTTGCCAGTCTTGAAGATACATGTGGCTTTATTCCTGCAGAAGCCGCATGGTGTTGGCTCAGTTGTAATTTCTGGGACCAACATAACAATCGTATTGGTCTAAATCTTTCTTCAGCCCTGCATACAGGCAATCATGAAAATTGTTTATGGGTCAATGGTGTACTTTATCCACTTCCCGAGCTGCAGTTTAGCCTGCGCCATGAGCAGCAGTGGCAGGTACGAAGTTTGGATGGCAGTGTGATGTTAAGCTTTGAGCTGAAATGGGCACGTATAGAACGTATGAATTTTCGTTTTACTGCCAGTCATTGTAGCCAATGGCAAGTCAGTGTGACCGGTATTGTGCAACAGGGTGAGCACTGTATTGAGCTCAATCAAGAATATGGTTTGTTTGAACAACATTTACCTAAAAAAGCAGACTCAGTGTAAACAGCACGCGACTAAGACGCCGAACTTTGAGCAGATAAGACCCATAGCAACGCACGTGAAATGACACATCGCGTATGGGTGTGCAGGTATGGATGACAAACCACACCAAGCCGCAACTTTGACTTTTTATATCATTTTTATTCGTCTCAATTGTTATGAGATGCGTTGCGCATGATCTGATAGGTCTAGAAAATTAGTCATCTTTGATCATTGAGAAAAAAAAGCAAATATTAGTAAATGTAGGACAACGGGTTGTTCTGAATAAATCAAGGAGAAGTGGTCATTGAAACTGAATATTTTGTACTCTATCCAATGAGTAAAAAATAGCGTTACAATGCCTCGGTCTTGTGTTGATACAAAACCAACTCCTCAGTTTTAAAATTCAAGGAAAGTAGAACTCTATGTCACGTTTAGCCACTCGATTTGGACAGCTTAAATCTCAGCAACGAAAAGCGTTAGTTTCTTATGTCATGGCGGGTGACCCTCATCCAGAGGTAACGGTTGATCTGTTACATCAGATGGTTGAGGCAGGTGTAGATGTGATTGAGCTCGGTTTACCCTTTTCAGATCCTATGGCAGATGGTCCCGTCATTGCTTTGGCCGCAGAGCGTGCTTTAGCCGGCGGTACCAACACCTTAGATGCGTTGAACATGGTCAAAGCATTTCGTCAAAAAGACAGCACCACACCTGTGGTGTTAATGGGATATTTAAATCCTGTTGAAGTGATTGGCTATGAAAAATTTGTGGCTTATGCCAATGATTGTGGTGTCGACGGCGTATTGTTGGTGGATTTGCCGCCTGAAGAAGCAGATGATCTTAAAGTTGTATTAGCACAATACAATATGGATCAAATTTTCCTTTTGGCGCCAACCTCAACCGATGAACGTATTCAACACGTCGCCAAACAAGCCAGCGGTTTTATTTACTACGTGTCTTTAAAAGGGGTGACCGGTGCTGCGACGTTAGATGTTGCTGAAGCAGCACAGCGTATCCAAAAAATTAAAACAGTAACTGATGTTCCGGTGGGTGTCGGTTTTGGCATTAGTGATGCTGCATCGGCGAAAGCCATGGGTGTAGCGGCTGATGCTGTCATTGTCGGCAGTGCCTTCGTGAAACAATTTGCCACATTGGCCCCAGAACAAGCCGTGATTGAAACGGTCAATAAAGTCAAGGAGCTTCGAGCTGCGCTCGATGAGTTAGTATGAATCAACAAGTGAAAGCAGGGAAAGTTCTTAGCCCATCGACGCCGTGGACACAGCGCGATGTACCAGGTATTCAAGTTCCCGATGAACAACAATCTGTAAAAGCAACATCCACTGAACCGACAGTGGAATGTCCTGAATGTCACGCGCTCGTGACACGCACAGCGATGAGCTTTAACGCCTATGTTTGTCCACAATGTGACGAACATTTACGAATGAAAGCCCGTGATCGTTTAAATTGGTTCTTTGATCAAGTTCAAACAGAGCTTGGCCAAGAGTTTAAAGCTAAAGATCCACTTAATTTTGTCGACAGCAAAGCGTATCCTGAACGTATGGCTGAAGCACAAAAGAAAACCGGTGAAACGGAAGCTTTAGTGGTTATGCAAGGCTTGATTAAAAACCAACCTTTAATTGCGTGTGCCTTTGAGTTTGACTTTATGGGCGGCTCAATGGGAACTGTAGTAGGTGACCGTTTTGTGCAAGCAGCAGAAAAAGCATTGAAAGAACGCCAACCTTTAGTGTGCTTTGCGGCATCTGGCGGTGCGCGTATGCAAGAAGGGATGTTGTCACTTATGCAAATGGCACGTACCTCTGCAGCGATTCAGCGTCTCAAAGATGCCGGTGTACCGTATATCGTGGTGTTAACGCATCCTGTCTATGGGGGTGTAACCGCATCTTTAGCGATGATTGGCGATATTCATATTGCTGAACCTAAAGCCATGATTGGCTTTGCAGGTAAACGAGTGATTGAACAAACTGTACGTGAGAAGTTAGAAGAGCCGTTCCAACGCGCTGAGTATTTACTTGAGCATGGCGCAGTCGATCAAATTGTTCATCGTCATGCATTACGTGATACTGTATATCGTCTTGTCACGAAATTGATGAATTTACCTTGAATACCACTGCTCCACTAGCAACTGATTCTTTAGCAACATGGCTCGATTATTGGGGCCGTGTTCATGTTACCGGCATTGATTTAGGCTTAGAACGTGTAATTCCTGTGGCTGAAAAGCTACAGGTAACGCGTCCAGCAGCCAAAGTGCTCACCGTCGCAGGCACCAATGGTAAAGGTTCAACCACCACCACCTTGGCTGCGATTTTAAAAGCACAAGGCTATCATGTCGGGTTATATCAATCGCCACACATTTATCGCTTTAACGAGCGTGTAAAACTCAATGGCATTGAAGTTGAAGATCAACAGCTCGTAGATGCATTTGTACAGGTCGATCAAGCACGCCGCGAATGTGGTTTAAGCCTTTCATTTTTTGAGGCCACCACGCTTGCGGCGTTTGTGATTTTTAAGCACCAAAACTGTGATGTTTGGGTCTTAGAAGTCGGTCTAGGCGGTCGCTTAGATGTGATTAATGTGGTGAATCCCGATGTGGCGATCATCACCAATATTGGTCTCGATCATACCGATTGGTTAGGCGATACCATCGAAAAAATTGCCTTTGAAAAAGCAGGCATTATTCGCCCCCATATTCCCGTTATTTTTGCTGGTCAACAAGTGCTCCCTCAGGCCATTGCAGATAAAGTGGCTGCATGTGATGCACAGCTGTTTGCATTAAATCGTGACTATTTCTATCAATTGAATGCAGATGGCAAAACGTGGTCATTTGCATCGAGTGGTACCACCTTAAGCCTGCCTTTGGGTCGCTTAGCGGTAGACAATATGTCAACTGCGGTCGCTGCAGTGCTGGCGAGTGGTTTAGAGATCAGCCAACAGGCCATTGCCGCAGGTATTGAACAGGCACATTTAGCTGGACGTTTTGAAATTCGTCATTTGCAAGGCAAGACGGTTATTTTTGATGCCGGCCATAATCCACACGGTGTCGAATTCCTCTTAAAACAACTTCATGTCTATCTACAACAGCATCCACAATATACCGAAGTCGTGACTGTATTCTCGATGTTGGCTGATAAAGATGTCCAATCTGTCATTCAGTTGTTGCAAGCGAGGGTGGCTTTGTGGAAAATTGCAGCACTGACTGTGCCACGCGCCGCTGAGATCACCCAGCTGGAAGCAGCATTGGTTCAACAGAATGTCGAGCAATTTGACAGTGTCAAAGACGCTTTCCAATCAGCATTAGCAACAACACAAGATCATCAGCTGATTTTGGTATGTGGATCATTTCATACCTTGGAAGCGGTATGGGAGTATTTAGAAGAATGTCAATGAATAATAAACAGCGTTGGCTAGGTGGCGTTGTATTATTGGGTGGTGGCGTGCTGCTTGCAGCGCTGTTGCTCAAAGGAAAAGATGAAATACATCAAAATAATGTCAATTCATCTGCACTGGTCGAACAAGTTCAACAGCAAAAACACAATCCGCAACCTGCCAACACAGACCAAGTGGTACAACTACAGCCCTTGACCGTGGATGTGGAAACAGAACAGCGCTTGCTCGAAGAGCAAAAGCGTGCGCGTGAGAAAGCCGTGGCTGAGCAAGAAGCGCGTGCAGCAGAATTTTTAGCCATGCAGCAGCAAGCAGAAGCGGAAGCAGCACGTAAGGCAGCAGAAGAATATGCAGCTTTAAATGCACATCGCTCGAATCAGCAAAGCTCGGACAATATTCCACCTGAACTCGTTCAAGATGAAAAAACCAAGCAGCAGCGTGCGCAAGAGGAAGCAAAAAAGTTACAAGCCGAGAATAAAGCAGAAGCAGACAAGAAAGCGGCTGAAGAAAAACAATTAGCAGAGCAGCGCAAAGCACAAGAGGCCGAAGCTAAGCGTAAGGCAGAAGAAGCCAAAGCAGAAGCCAAGCGTAAAGAAGAGGCTGAACAAGCAGCGCAAAAAAATGAGCCAAAGCCGACAGGGCAATGGATGGTGCAAGTGGCTTTGACCCCGGAACCTGCACAAATTGATGCAGTGACTGCAAAGCTACGCGCGAAGGGATACAAAATTACCCAAAGTCCAACCACAAAGGGACTGCGGATTATGGTTGGACCGGCCAAAACCCGTGCTGAAGCAGATGCATTACGTCGTAAAATCAACGCAGATGCCAGTTTAGGGATGGAGTCTGCATGGGTGATTGATTGGGTACCATTAAATAAAGCCAATTAAATGCTTTACTGCAAAAAAATCGCCTGTCTGATGACAGGCGATTTTTTTTGCAAAGCACAATAAGGGCACGTCAAGCCAAATTGCTTCTTTACTCAGGTTGCGGGGTAAGACGCAAATACGGTGTGACTGCACGATAGCCTTTTGGAAAACGTTGTTGAATTTCGCTTTCATCTTGCAAGGAAGGCACAATCACCACCTCATCGCCTTGTTGCCAATTGGCAGGTGTAGCCACCTTGTGCTGATCGGTAAGTTGTAGTGAATCCACCACACGTAATACTTCATCAAAATTACGCCCTGTTGAGGCAGGATAGGTAATGATAAGGCGTACTTTCTTGTCAGGGTCAATAATCACCAACGAGCGTACGGTTAAGGTACTGCTGGCATTGGGATGAATAAAATCATAGAGCTGGGAGACTTGACGGTCTTGGTCTGCGATGATTGGGAAATTCACTTCGGTTTGCTGAGTCTGGTTAATATCTTGAATCCAACCATGATGTGAATCGACATCATCGACAGACAAGGCAATGGCTTTGACATTACGGCGCTCAAATTCAGCTTTCAGTTTCGCGGTAAAGCCCAATTCTGTGGTGCATACTGGGGTGTAGTCCGCAGGGTGAGAAAATAAAATCCCCCAACTGTCGCCTAGAAAGTCGTAAAAATTGATTCGACCTAAAGTTGAGTCTTGTTCAAAATTGGGTGCAACATCCCCTAAATGTAAGCTCATATGATCCTCTGTCTTGTAATCTGTGTTGTGGCGTCTAAAACCACTATGCAGAAAGTTTTATATCTTGAAAAATAGATAAAAAAGCTATTTTTATGCAAAAAATTGCTAAATAGACGCTTACTTTTTGACAGCTATAGGATAAACCTGTGATCAGACAAATAATTTTTTTTGAGCCTGTAACCTGAAAAGCCTTGTACTTGAGATTTCTAGCACCATAATAAACGCCAAGAACAATTTTTTCTTTTGACAAGCAAGATTTAGAGAGTCTATTCATGTTGGCAAGTCTGATCGGAGGCATCTTCGGTACCAAAAACGAGCGTGAACTCAAACGCATGCGCAAAATCGTAGACAAAATCAATGCGCTCGAGCCGACGATATCTGCCCTAAGCGATGCAGACTTATCTGCAAAAACTGAAGAATTCAAACAACGTTATAATAACGGTGAAAGCTTAGATAAACTTTTACCAGAGGCCTTTGGTGTTTGTCGTGAAGCAGCAAAGCGTGTCATGGGGATGCGTCATTATGACGTGCAGTTGATTGGTGGTATTACCTTGCATGAAGGTAAAATTGCTGAAATGCGTACTGGTGAAGGTAAAACCTTAATGGGTACGTTGGCCTGTTACTTAAATGCATTAAGTAGCCAAGGCGTGCATGTCATTACCGTGAATGATTACTTAGCCCAACGTGATGCAGAGCTGAATCGTCCATTATTTGAATTCTTAGGTTTAAGCATTGGCGTGATTTACTCCATGCAAGATCCGACCGAAAAAGCACAGGCTTATCGTGCCGACATTACCTACGGTACCAACAACGAATTTGGTTTTGACTACTTACGTGACAACATGGTGTTTGCACTTGAGGAGAAAAAACAACGTGGTTTGGTCTATGCCATTATTGATGAAGTGGATTCGATCTTAATTGACGAAGCACGTACACCGTTGATTATCTCGGGTCAAGCGGATGACTCATCACAGCTTTATGCTGCGATTAATACCATCCCACCTAAATTAACTCCGCAAAGAGAAGAAAAAGTCGCAGATGGCGGTCACTTCTGGATTGACGAAAAACAACGCTCTGTGGAAATGACCGAAATTGGTTATGAAACGGTAGAGCAAGAACTGATTGCAATGGGGCTCTTGGCAGAAGGCGAAAGCTTGTACTCAGCCAATAACTTAAACCTAGTCCACCATGTGTCGGCAGCAATTCGTGCGCATTTCTTATATCAACGCAATGTGCAGTACATCATTCACGATGGTGAAGTGATTATTGTCGATGAAAATACCGGTCGTACCATGCCGGGGCGTCGTTGGTCAGAAGGCTTACACCAAGCGGTTGAAGCCAAAGAAGGTTTAGAGATTCAACCCGAAAACCAAACCCTTGCGACCACTACGTTCCAAAACTACTTCCGTCTATATCAAAAGCTGTCCGGTATGACCGGTACTGCCGACACTGAAGCGGCAGAAATGAAAGAAATTTACGGCTTGGATGTGGTGTTAATTCCAACCCATCGCCCAATGGTACGTAAAGACCATGACGACTTAATTTACTTAAATCGTGAAGGTAAATACAACGCGATTATTCAAGAAATTCAGCGTGTACATGAGGCAGGGGTTGCCCCTATTTTAATTGGTACCGCGACCATTGAAGCCTCGGAAATTCTGTCGGAAAAACTTAAAGCGGCAGGCATTCATCATGAAGTCCTCAATGCCAAGCAGCATGAGCGCGAAGCCGATATTATTGCGCAAGCCGGCGCACCACGTGCTGTGACCATTGCCACCAACATGGCCGGTCGTGGTACCGATATTCTGTTGGGTGGTAACTGGAAAGCGCTATTGGCTAAAATTGAACAGCCCACAGCTGAAGATGAAGCACGCTTAAAAGCCGAGTGGGAAAGCAATCATGAAGCGGTGCTTGCCTCAGGTGGCTTACACATCATTGGTTCAGAACGTCATGAGTCACGTCGTATTGATAACCAGTTGCGTGGTCGTGCCGGTCGTCAGGGTGACCCGGGTGTATCACGTTTCTATTTGTCACTTGAAGATGACTTAATGCGAATCTTCGCAGGTGATCGTGTCGTCAACATGATGAAAGCCATGGGTCTGCAAGAAGATGAAGCGATTGAACACAAAATGGTGTCACGCTCAATTGAAAATGCTCAGCGTAAAGTGGAAGCACGTAACTTTGATATTCGTAAGAATCTATTAAAGTACGATGACGTGAATAATGAACAGCGTAAGATCATCTACTCACAACGTGATGAAATTCTTGCTGCTCAATCCTTGCATGAATATTTAGAAGAAATGCATCGTGAAGTGATGAAAGGGGTGATTGAAACCTATATTCCACCTGAGTCGATTCACGACCAATGGGACATTCCCGGTCTTGAGCGTGTCTTGGTCGAAGAATTTTCGATTGAACTGCCAATTCAAACCTGGCTCGATCAAGATCGTCGTTTAGATGAAGAAGGCTTAGTGGCGCGTATTAGCGATGAAGTGTTGCATCGTTACAATGCACGTCGTGAACAGTTAGGTACAGAAACTGCACCGATGTTAGAGCGTCACTTTACCTTAAGTTCGCTAGATCGTCATTGGAAAGAACATTTAGCGGCAATGGATTACTTACGTCAGGGCATTCATTTGCGTGGTTATGCACAAAAGAACCCTGAGCAAGAATACAAAAAAGAAGCCTTTAACTTATTTGTGAACATGTTGGCGGTGATTAAATCAGATGTAGTGACGGATCTTTCTCGTATCCATGTCCCAACGCCTGAAGAAATTGCACAAATGGAAGCACAAAAACAGGCACAGGCAGAAGCGCAAGCCCAAGCGATGCAGTTGCACTTTGCTGACGCAGAACAGACGCCTGTAGTTGAGGCTCAGTTTGAGCAAGTGGAGCCGCAAACCACCTTTGCAGCACCGGCAAGTCGTAATGCGCCGTGTCCATGTGGTTCAGGTCAAAAATATAAGCAATGTCACGGTAAAATCTAAGTATTGTGATGTGATAAAGCCACCCCATTGAGGTGGCTTTATTTTTCTCGTTATACAAATGTTGAAGAGTATTTACAGCGCTAGTGATTCAATGTTATTTAGTTGCTCACCTTCACTTTTGCGAACTTCATAATGAAAAAATCATTAAAAATAATTGCGCTCGCTGCTTGCTTGATGCCAAGTTTAAGTTTTGCTGAACCACAAACCACCACTGTAGAAAAAGTAAAAGCCGCAATTGGACCAACCACCACACAAGCACAGATTAAAGACAATCAAGTGACTGTCATAAGTCCACGTACAGGCATTAGCTATACCTTCCCGAATCAAAACAAACCTTTAGTGCTACAAACTCAAGCCATTGCTGCAGCCAATGCGGCTAATGTTGAACGTATTGTGGCTGCAAACCCTGCTTTATCAGCAGAAAGCCAACAACAGGCGAAAAAAGTGTTGTTGGATGCAGCCAACTAAGTTTAAAGCATGAAAAAACCAGTCTAATGACTGGTTTTTTTAGCACATAAAATCAGCAGGCTGGGTTTTGTGCTCGATTTTTCTGTGAATTTCTAATAAGCTGTCTTTTTCAATAATAAACTGAATTGGATGTTTAAAAATGGCAGTTGGTGACGTAACAATGCCGCAGATGCATGTGGTAAAAGGTGTGAAAATTGGTTCGGCAGAAGCGTATGTACGCTACAAGAACCGACGTGACCTTGTCATTTTTGAATTTAGCCAAGGCACTCAGGTGGCGGGTGTGTTTACCCAAAATGCATTCTGTGCTGCACCGGTACATATCTCTAAAGCCCATTTGAAATTAGCTAACCCACGTTACTTAGTGATTAATACTGGTAATGCCAATGCGGGCACAGGTAAAACGGGTATGGCCAATGCGGAAGCAACGTGTGCAAAGTTGGCTGAATTAGCAGGGGTGAGCAAAGCCGAAATTCTACCGTTTTCAACGGGTGTGATTGGTGAACAACTTCCTATGGAACGCTTGCTCTCAGGTTTACAGCCTGCGCTAGATACATGCGTAGACAATGCATGGGTAGATGCCGCAACCGGTATTATGACCACAGATACCACACCTAAAGGTGCTTCTGAGCAATTTGAGCTTGATGGTATCACCTATACCATGACAGGTATTTCAAAAGGTGCAGGCATGATTCGTCCAAATATGGCAACCATGCTTGGCTTTGTGGCAACCGATGCACCAATTGCACGTGAGTTGGTACAGCAAATGTTATCGACAGCGGTGAACCAGTCATTTAACCGCATTACCATTGATGGCGACACCTCGACCAATGACTCATGTATTTTTGCAGCAACAGGTCAAGCCGGTGGTGTGGAAATTACCTCTACTGAAGATCCGCGTTTTGCACAGGTGTCAGAAGTCCTGACACGTGTTATGAAACGTCTTGCCCAATTAATCGTGCGTGATGGTGAAGGTGCAACTAAATTTATTACCGTTGCTGTAGAAGGCGGTGCCGACACTCAAGAGTGTTGCGATATTGCCTATAGCATTGCACATTCACCGTTGGTGAAAACGGCACTCTTTGCATCAGATCCGAACTGGGGTCGTATCTTAGCTGCGATTGGTTATGCCGGCGTGAAAGATTTGGATGTAGAAAAAATTCAAGTGTGGCTAGATGACGTGCAAATCTGTAAAGATGGTGGTGCAGCGGAAGATTACACCGAAGAAGCCGGTGCACGAGTGATGGCACAAACTGAAATCACCATTCGTGTTGCACTTGGACGTGGTGAAGCAGCCGATACGGTTTATACCTGTGACTTGTCCTATGACTATGTCAAGATTAATGCCGATTATCGCTCTTAAGTTGTAATGATTTTTTTAAAGCCTCATTCGTGAGGCTTTTTTATCACTAGTGTTTTTTACTTTTTGGTCAAAACAGCACGATGCCATTTTGATTCAGATCCAGTGAAGAGGGTGCTTGTACTGGGTACAAGCAAAAATAACAGAGGGAATACATCAATGAATAATGCCACCAATTTGATTGCCAATGAGGCCAAAACGATTGTGCAAGCGCACCTAGATCGTTTAGGTACACCTAAAGACAATCAAATGAGTGAAGCACTCAAACAAGAAAAATTTGCCTTAATTGAGGCGGAGCTTAAACAGCGTAACGCTGTACTGGTTGCACACTACTACTGTGATCCTGAGGTGCAAGAGTTGGCTGAGCGTAGCGGTGGTTGTGTGTCGGATTCACTTGAAATGGCACGTTTTGGTCGTGATCACAGTGCACAAACTCTAGTGGTGGCTGGGGTGAAATTTATGGGTGAAACCTCAAAAATTCTCTCGCCTGAAAAAACCATTTTAATGCCGACCCTTGAAGCAACCTGTTCTTTAGATTTAGGTTGCCCTGAAGAAGAGTTTCGCCAATTTTGTGATCAGCATCCCGATCATACCGTTGTCGTGTATGCCAATACCTCAGCAGCCGTTAAGGCGCGTGCTGATTGGGTGGTGACATCTAGCTGTGCTGTGGAAATTATTGAACATTTAGATAGCTTAGGGGAAAAAATTATCTGGGCCCCTGATCAGCACTTAGGTCGTTACATTCAAAAGAAAACTGGTGCAGAGATGTTGCTTTGGGATGGGGCATGTATTGTGCACGAAGAGTTCCGTGCACGTGGCATTGATAATATGAAAGCACTGTATCCTGATGCAGCGGTATTGGTACATCCTGAGTCACCTTTGTCGGTGGTCGAAGTGGCAGATGCTGTTGGGAGTACCTCCCAATTGATCAAAGCTGCACAAACGTTGCCACATGAGCGTTTAATTGTCGCCACTGATCGGGGGATCTTCTACAAAATGCAGCAAGCTGTGCCCAATAAGATCTTAATTGAAGCGCCAACCGCAGGTGAAGGGGCCACATGCCGTTCATGTGCGCATTGCCCTTGGATGGCCATGAATGAGCTTGATGGTATTTTGCACGTGTTACAGCACAGTGACCAAGAAATCCATGTTGATCCTGCATTAGCGCTGCGTGCCAAACTGCCTTTAGATCGTATGTTAGATTTCAGTGCCAGCTTAAAACGTTAAAATTTGTATAAAAAACAGCACATATGCTTGATATTTATACATTCAACGCATTTTTTTGCATTTTTTTCAATATAGGTGTTGACGTCTACGGGCGTCGCGCCTAGAATGCACACCGTACCGAGCGATAAGCGGTACGAAAAAGCTGAGATGAATCGGAGCATAGCACAGCCTGGTAGTGCACCTGGTTTGGGACCAGGGGGTCGTAGGTTCGAATCCTACTGCTCCGACCAATTCTTCAAAGCGGTATGCGCTTGTAGCTCAGTTGGATAGAGCATCCGCCTTCTAAGCGGATGGTCACAGGTTCGAATCCTGTCAGGCGCGCCATTTGGTAGCTTGGCAATGAGAATCGCATATAGTGGTGGATGTAGCTCAGTTGGTAGAGCCCTGGATTGTGATTCCAGTTGTCGCGGG
>CAVBYE010000029.1:0-24363 GCA_963599285.1 Bacteroidaceae bacterium
CCTATACTTGATCAAACAACACTCAACAAGAAAGAAATATATGAAACTCAAAACACTCTTACTTACAGGTCTTACTTGTCTTTCAATTACTGCCTGTACTTCTGCTCCAAAAATTCCGCAGCTTCAAGCAGGCGTACTCCAAGAAGTCACAGAACTTAAGGTTTACCCAGACACCACCAACAATAAAGCCATTTTGACCAAGCTCAATGACAAGTGCGTGATCGACTTTATTGGCTATATGGAAGGTGGCAAAGTGGTTGAACAGTGGAGCTTCTCCAAAGAAGGCATTATTTCAGGCGGTTCAGCGCTATTTGCCAAAGATGGTACCAGTACAGCGACCTCATTTGATCTACATGACAAAGACCGTCAAGCCAACTTTATGGCACTACGTAACCATTTCCATAAAGATGCCTTAGCACAGTGTAGTTAAGTGTCATGCTCCTTTATCAGCAAGATAAGGGAGCGTTTTCTGGGCTATCTGTTGGTCTTGATCATCGATTTATCACATAACAAATTACCTAAAAAACAACCATTCATTTTGTTACATTTTTCGCTACAATTTTAGCCTTTAAAAATAGAATTTTAAGGGACCTCTGCACGCTATGCCAATACTCCGACTTACCGCGCCCATCACTTTTGTGCTGAGCAGTATGCTATGTACACCGTTTAGTTTGGCAGCCGATACTGAGATTCAAGCAACAACGCCGACCCCAACTGCGGTCACTGCAACAACAGTTGAAGCGAAAGCATCTGCGCCAAAGGTAACCTTTGAACAAATTACCTTAGCTGCACCCATTCAAAATGAACAAGCACGCAGCTTAGGCAAACGCGTTAATCAACCCACGATTGTAACGCTACCTTTGTCACCACAAAGTGAGTTGGCACTTCAAGCGAAAAATACCTATGCTTCGGATCAAGCAGCCTTGGTCAAAACGAGTGCTCCGCCTCAAAAGGTCACTCCATCTGCTACAACTGCTCCCACGCCACCACAACCTAAGGTTGAGGTTCAAGCCACGCCTACAGTAGATGAAACAACCGAACAGACAGATGCAGAGCATGATTTAGCTGAGATCGGCCAAGCATTGGCTCAAGTGCAACAAGTGGCTCAAGTGGTCACCAAGCATGAAAAAGCCACGACGACGCCTGTGACGGCTGCGGCTCCAGCGAAGTCTAGCTCGGCACAAAGTCAGACGTTGTCAGAGCGCCCTGTGGCTGCTGCAAGTTCGGCTCAAGCTACAACAGCAAAACCTCAAGCCCCTGCATCCCCTGTCGCTGCGCCCTCAAATGCAGCATCCAAAACCATTAGTTCAGGCTCACATATCGTTGAATCTGACAGCCTAGTGCCATCGGATCAGTCTGGCGTCAACACGACCCTTCAGCCATCGATTGTAGAAACAGCGCCCAAAGCACCTAAAATTATTATTGAGCAAATTCCGACTGAACTCATCGACGGCCTGTTACAGACCTTGTCGATGTAACAGACTCTCTATGCCAAGTGTGGTGTATTAATTGACTTGACGGCGCGGCTGCCCTGCTTGGAAAGCTGCAAAGTTTTCTCGCATTTGCTCAACAATACGCTGCCGTGCATCCACACTGCCCCATGCACTGTGTGGGGTGATGATGAGATGAGGAATGGCCTGATCCAATAACAGATTGCCATCTTTTGGGGGTTCTACCGTTAACACATCTGTGGCAGCACCCGCAATTTCGCCCTTAAGCAAAGCCTGTTTTAACGCCGCTTCATTGACAATGCCACCACGGGCACAGTTAATTAAAAATGCCGATTTTTTCATGGCTTCAAGCTCCGCCGCCCCAATTAAGTCCCGTGTTTGTTCGGTGAGTGGGCAATGTAAGCTTAAAAAGTCAACTTGTGGTAACAGCTCGTTTAAGGCTATACGGTCGGGCTGTACCGGACGATGCGGCAATTGTGCCACCACAACACGCATACCAAAGGCCTGTGCAAGCTGTGCGACTGCTTGACCCAATTCGCCATAGCCCACAATACCCAGCGTTTTTCCTGCCAGCTCGACAATTGGGAAATCTAACAAACAAAATTGATCGGTCTTTTGCCAAGCGCCTTCCGTCACTGCACGTTGATACTGTACAAAAGAGGTGGCCAAATTCAGCATTAACATTAAGCTATGCTGTGCCACAGCAGCAGTGCCGTAGCCTTGGCAGTTACACACCACAATGCCTTGTGCTTTGGCTTGTACTAAGTCCACATTGTTGGTGCCTGTGGCAGAAATTAAAATCAGTTTTAAGCGCGGACATTGTTTTAAAGTCTGTGCATCTAATTTGACTTTGTTGCTGATGACCACATCAACATCTTGAATCCGCTCGAGCAGTTGCTCAGGTGATGTGCTTGCAAATAGCTTCAAATCGCTAAAATCTTGCGCAAGTCCTGTTAAATCTAAATCATTTTGATCTAAAGATTGGTAATCGAGAAATACGGCCTGCATGCTACCCTCTGCTGTGCAAATAAAGTGCATTATAGGCAACAATATCAATGCACTGACATAAAAAAGCCTGCTTATTTTGCAGGCTCTTTGCTGTATTGACGCACAACATTGCGCAATTGCCGAATCACATAGGCTGCAAGCCCAAACAGCACCAACAAGCCACTGCCCATGGTGAAATACGCTGGGGCAGCTAAACTTTCTGCCCATGCCAAATTGGGCATTCCCAATGCAGCCAAGAGCACATAACTTACGAAACCACCTTGTCGCATAACCTTCTCCCTTGCATAGCGATCCGCACCGATCCGAAGATCTTGTTTTGATCTTATGCCGATTGTAGGGAAAAGCAATATCTGCCACGCTCGACCATCGCCCAATAGCACATGGCATATATTCTGCTTCAATTTTAGGCAGAAGCGTCCTCAGGTTGGGTCACAAATTGACTCTGTTCAGTGAGCGTTTCAACAAATTCAGTTGCGCCAAATTCATTGCTCTTAAGATTTAAATCTTTGTAACTTAAAAGATAATAATCACTATATTTTTTAAGTAGCAAGGGATGCATACCAACACTCAGAGCATCCATTTCCTTGCACAACTTCATGACACGGCGATCATTCATGGTCACCACGTAGGCTTCATCATTGACCAAAATACGCACAAGCGCATTGGCTTTAGCATAAATTGGAATTAAGAATTTGTGGTTTAACGCAATTGCATCGAAGGTATAACTCTCAATATTTTGACTAATGACATTAAATACCAAGGCATGTCCAAAACTGTCTAACAAATAGTTATGGTGTTCTTGTGGCAGATTAAATTGAATGCCCAGTTTTTCTAAATCATGCTGACTGACTTGTTTATTACTGAGTAATTCACGCACTAAGCTCTGCTTGAGCTTAGTGTCAAAAAACTGCTGATCTAAGGCCAAATCATTATTTTTCAGAATTCGACCTAATGCAAAGCGGTGCCGTGGTAACAGATTTTCAATCACTTTACGGTAATAAAATTTACTGTTCTTTTTCACCTGACGCATTTTTTGATAAAAATACTGCGGCTCAAAGTCATGGGTCAAAAAGTCTTTGAGCAGCTCAGAGCTGGCCAAAACCGCAATTGCATCATGTCCGGTAAACGGTAAATTGAGCGTATGTACCTGTGGAATAACGGCACGGATTTTTTCGTAATGCAGACGATCTTCATAGCAATAAGGATCATAGACCACGATATATTCACATTCCGGCGCAACGTCCTGAAGCGTGATTTTCATATCTTGGTTTATTTCTTTGTGAAAGAACATGTTATAGCGTGGGTCAGCCACATCTTCAGGGTCAATGGAATACTGCGGCACCAAGGCTACAACCCGCTGCAAGCCTAAGAGTTTGGCATATTTAATTGCCGCATAGCCGCCCATTGAACCGGCATAAGCAATGCGCTGCTGAAAACGATTTAAATAAGCAGCAATGGCCTGATACATGCCATGCATCGACTGTGCAGGAAACCACGAACGTTCTTTGGGCATAATCCCAATTACATTAAATTGATGTTTGGCTAAGGACTTCTCGGCATTAATGCTGGTGCCCTTAGCACGGGTAATTAAGTCCCCAAATGAAATAATTAATTGTGTACTCGTGCCTGGCATCCAAATCACACGAATGTGTTCATCTTCAAAAATAATCTGCTTTTCCATGTCCTTACCGCAAACCTATTGGCCTTATTTTTATTGCTGACGTTGCCCCATGCGACGTTACATTTGCATCCTGTGAATATGCTATTTTATAGATGTCACTCAGATAAAAAAGCGCAAAATATGACACAATCATTGCATCCTGCCACACAAGGCTTTGAAATTGCTGCTGCACTGTATCAACATGCGCGCCCCAATTATCCTGCAGCGCTCAATGACTATTTAAAGACCCTTACCCTCACGCCCCATACACCTCTGCTTGATTTAGGCAGTGGCACCGGCAAGTTCCTGCCTTATCTTTTATCCTTAGGTCATCAAGTGATTGCGGCTGACCCTGTCGCCCCGATGCTAGCGCAACTGCAGCAGGTGTATCCCGAGGTTCAGACACTACACGCTCAAGCAGAACAGCTACCATTGCCTGATCAACATGTTGCTTTGGTCAGCTGTGCACAATCATTTCATTGGTTTGCCCATCTCGATGCACTCAAGGAAATTCATCGCGTCTTACAGCCCCAAGGTGAGTTACTGCTCATTTGGAATCAACGTGACACCACGCTAGATTGGGTGGCGGCTATAGCCGAGCTGCTGCTGCCACTTGAAGGTGATACGCCGCGGTATCACTCAGAAAACTGGAAAAAAGTTTTTGAAAATCAAAAACTGTTTGCTAGTGTAGAGCAAAGGTGTTTTACACATTGGCATGAGGGACGTGTAGCCGATGTGGTGTTAGCGCGTATTGCTTCAACCAGTTTCATCGCCAAGCTTCCACATCATCAACAACAATATATTCAACAACAACTTGCAGATCTTGTATTGCAGTACACAGGAAAAGCCGTCGAGGATCAGATTGCCTTTCCTTATGTCACCTCTGTGTACCGTTTTAAAAAATTGGAATAATCATAAAAAAGAGGGCCGATTATGCGTGTTTTACTGTATATCGCACCATTATTACTTGGGACTGTGATTGGTCTGAGTGCCTGTAGTGATCAGGCTGAACCATCTCAAGACAACAATGCCATGCAAGACTTAATGACCAAAACGGTAAAAGAGTTTGCACCGCATGAAGCGGATCAACATGACATTCTGTTGCTCACGGACTACGAAGATAAATTTGATCGCATGAGTGATGAAACGGAAGATGAATTACTCAAAATGCATGAAGCTGGCACCTTAAGCGAGAATTTTTCGCTGTTACGCAAACGCGATAATATCCGCTCAGCTTTACTCATGCTCAAAGATTTAGACTTAAAAACCCCACAAGGTCGCTATATTCAAGGCATTATGTATAGCTATTGGGAACAACAAGATCAATTATTTGCCCAGCAAGCCAGCGGTCAGCTGACAACCTCAACCAATCAAATTCCGATGCAAGGCATTGGTGACTTTTTACATGCGCATGAACAACTTGAACATTGGCGTGAACAATATCCTGCTTTACAACCCTAAGGGATCTATACGATCCCTTGGGCGAAGTAGTGATGTACCCCTTGCCCCGCTGCACGGCCAGTCGCAAAACAGGCCGTCAGTAAATAGCCGCCCGTAGGTGCATCCCAATCCAACATTTCGCCACAGGCGAACACAGCACGGTGCTGTTGCAATTGTAAATCTGCATGCAGTGCCTCACGGCGTAGACCACCCGCACAGCTAATGGCTTCCTCTATGGGTCTAAAACCGGTGAGATTCAGCTGTAGATGTTTAATCTGTTGTGCCAATGCCGCTGCATCCTGCCAGAGCGCTTTGGGCACGAGTTCACGCACCACATTTGCTTTGGTGCTATCTAAACCTGCTTTACGCCAAATATTACTCAGTGATTGCTTTTTATTGGCACTGAGCTTAGCTGTTAGCTCTGCCACACTCAGCTCAGGCAACAGATCTAAGCACAACTGCATGCGCTGACCTTGCTTGGCCTGCTCACGCAATGCACGGCCTTGTTTGTAAATCAAACCACTTTCTAAGCCATAGTGACTGACCACAATATCACCCATGGTTTTTTCCGTGCCCGCAACCCATGCTTCAACCCGCTTTAAAGGTTGACCAAATACAGGCTGCATAAAGCGCGACCATGGGTATTCCACCCCTGCATTACTGGCCTGAAAAGGCGTCAGGCTGTCTGCATCTAACCACTTTTGCCATGCACCATCACTGCCCAACTGTGACCACGACACCGCACCACACGCCAATACAATGGCATCAAACTGTTCGCTACGCTCAGTTTGGTTTTTGAGATCAAGGACGCTAAGTTGCTGCTCATGCAATGCGCGTACCTGATGACGGTAAAAGAAACTTACCCCATCTTGTTGCAAACGCTTGAGCCACGCCCGCAACAATGGTGCTGCCTTCATTTCTAAGGGAAAAATACGCCCCGAAGAACCCACATAAGCCCCAATCCCAAGACCTTGCATCCACTGTTGAATCCACGTGGCATCCCATTGTTGAATCCACGGCGCCAACCAATTCGCTTGATCATAACGCTGGATAAATTGCGCTACAGGTTCAGCATGTGAAATATTTAAACCGGTCTTGCCTGCCATGAGAAACTTACGCGCTGCAGATGGCTTTTGTTCAAATACACAAATCTCATAATCATATTGACTTAAGACTTCAGCTGCCATTAAACCCGCAGGCCCTGCACCTACAATTGCAATACGTTTGCTCATAGCTTATTCCGAATCTAACGCATTTTGCCCCTGCAACGGTGCAAACTCATCAAAACGGGTCAAGTAATCGACAGGCTTGGTGATGATTAATTGCTGACACAACTCACCGCGTTCTAAGTACTTAATTTCAAAATGAGTACGTGCCGATGTTGCCGCAATCACTTCTTTGACAAAAGGCAATTTCCACACATCAATCAGTTGTTGCTGTGCTTCTTCAATATAATCTGGAATATTACTGGCCAAGGTAATTTGACCGCCTGGTGCTAAACGAGACAGTAAAAACTCGAAGAACGGCATATTTAACCAACGCTGGGCTGGATTATGTGGCTCAGGATTTGGATACAAAATAAAGAATTGTGTCACTTGCTGCGGGAACAAAGCATGTACCACCCACGGCAAAGCATCTGCATGAACGGGTGATAAATTGCTTTGTCCTTCAAGTTGATGCTGCTTTTGCATCGCTAAAAATTTTTCACGCGTCCGTTCAATAGCAATCAACTGATGTTCAGGATGTTGACCCGCAAACAACAATGCATGTTTGCCTTTACCTGCCCCAATTTCCACACAAATAGGTGTATTTGAAATGGCCTGGAAATCACGTGGTGCACGCATACGTTGCGCTTGAAATTGACGAATTGGCATAATCAGAGCAAACTAAGAAAAATCCATATTAGTCTAACAAGCACGTCGGCTTTTGCCTAATCTCTTCCACTTTTTTGCAAGGAATTTATTATGCCCACTGAATTACAATGCCCGCGCTGTGCTGAGAAATGCACTTGGGAAGATAATCCATATCGTCCATTTTGTTCAGAACGCTGCAAATTAATTGATTTTGGTGCTTGGGCCAATGAAGAATACCAGATTGCCACCGACGATGCCCCGCAAGCGGCAGGCGACCCTCAGGAAAATCAATTCTAAAATAGATTAAAAAAACACATATTAACGCTAGTATCTGACGATTTTTTCACCCATAATAGGGTTTAGTTTTCACGAAAGCTGCCTAAAACAACTATAACAGGGAGAGGTCGGATGCTGTTGTTAATCAGTTTAAAATTACTACTCGGGCTATTTGCAGTTTTGGCCCTTGTATTCTGGGTGCTCGGTTTTATTTTGCCCGATTTGACCTATATTGTCGTGGCAATTTTATTGACCTGCGCAGCGTTACTTGTTTTTCCAGAAATTAAACAACTTGATATTCCATCACATGACAAATAAAAAAGGCCAATGTTACATTGGCCTTTTTCTTTCAGGATTTTAGCCTGCCTTTGACGCCACAAACGGATTATGTTGTTTTTCATAACCAATCGTACTCAGTGGCCCATGCCCAGAAATAAACTGCGTTTCATCTGGCAAACTGAAACATTCTCTTTGAATCGAGTCTAACAGTTGCTGATGATTACCACGTGGGAAATCTGTACGACCAATTGAGCCTTTAAATAACACATCGCCCGTCCACAATAACGCGTAATTTTGGTTGTAGAACATCACATGACCCGGCGTATGACCTGGGGCAAAACGTACCTCAAATTGTTCTTGACCAAGGCTTAAAACTTCACCACCTTCGAGCCATTGATCCACCACCACAGGCTCAGGAATTGGAAAGCCATAACGTGCAGACACCTCTTGAATTTGCTCTAACCAAAATGCATCTTCTTGATGTGGGCCAATCACAGGCACTTGCCAAATACGTTTTAAGGCCCCGACTGCACCTGCATGATCTAAATGACCATGGGTTAACCATAAGGCTTTAACGGTAAGACCCAACTCTTCAACTACGGCTTGTAATTTTTCAGGTTCGCCACCTGCATCAATTAAAATGGCTTCTTTGCTTTGTGAATCCCAAACAATCGAGCAGTTTTGTTGAAATGCCGTCACGGGCACAATTTGAACTTGTAACATAAGTGGCGAACCTCGCAGCCTAATGGGCTAAAGTTTGGCTTAAAGCATCAAGATTAGCGCGAAGCAATTGGCTTAGCAATTGCAAATGGTCAGCACGGGTATTCAAGGCAGGAATGTAAGCATAGTGCTCGCCCCCAGCCTGTTTAAATACGTCGGCATTTTCCATGGCCAGCTCTTCTAATGTTTCTAAACAATCGGCTGAAAATGCCGGACTCATAATCTGTACCGACTTCACGCCGTCTTCAGCCCACTGTTGCAATAACGCATCAGTGTAGGGTTTAACCCACTCTTGCTTACCAAAGCGCGATTGGAAGCTGATGCCCCACTGCTCAGCGCTGAGCCCTAGTGCCTCAGCCACCAATTGTGCGGTGCGGCGACAGCGATCGGCATAGGGGTCGCCTTTATCGGCATAGGGCTGCGGGATACCATGGAACGACATTAACAATTTTTCGGCACTGCCATGCTGCGCGCGATAGTCACGCACACTTTGCGCTAAAGCCTGAATATACAGCGGATGTTGGTAATAATCCCGAATAATATTCACGCCTGGCAAATTACGCTGCTTGAGCATCCATTGGGCGAGCGCATCATACAAAGGCGCAGTAGACGTAGCCGAATACTGTGGAAACAAAGGCAACAGGACAATGTGGTCTTGTGGCTGTTGGCTCAACTCTGCCAACACCTGATGAATACCCGGCTGACCATAGGTCATGGCAGGTACAACATTCAGCTCAAATTGCGGATAGGCTGCGACCAACTCCGTCTTTAACTGCTCAACTTGTTGCAACAGGATTTCGCGCATGGGTGAATCTTGTCGCCAAACACTCTGATAAGCATGGGCCACACGTTTAGGACGAAAGGGCAACACAAAAAGATTTAAAATGATCTGCCAAATCGGCTTTGGGATTTCAATCACCCGTTGATCAGATAAAAACTGTTTTAAAAAACGACGGACTGCAGGTTCAGTGGGGGCATCAGGCGTACCTAAATTGGCCACAATAATGCTCACTTTCGGCGGAGTTACACGAGTCATTTTCTCTTTACCCTTATTGACCTTGCGCTACTTTAACAGCTTTTTTTCTGTTCATCCCATGGATTAATATGACGATCGCAATTGAAAAATGCGATGACTATCCAATAAGTTACTTTCTAAAAGTTTTTGTGCTTTGGAGGTAATTTTCCACACCTCGCGTGCGCGCTCATCTATCCCGTATGGTTCAATCCATTCATTCTGCCGCATTTGCATTTTGACCTGATGCAAAGTACGTGGATCGACTTGGGCACGTGCCACGGCATGGGCATGTACCAACACTTGTCGTACATCTGCCAATGCGGTTTCATTTAAATAATGATGCAAACATTTGGCAAAGGTGTCTTCAGGCATCGGCACAGTAAAATGTTCACCAAGAATCAATAAGAGTTGCGCCCACGTGAGCTTACGTTGTAAATGCAACACTTTGAAGTTGCCGGCTTCATAGGCATGAATACGGTAGTCCAATACACATTCCTCATGCATGGCCACTTTCACCACAGCCCCTTGAGGCTCACACATCACAGGCGCTAAGCGCTTGGTTCTCTGGAGTTGTGCTTTTAACTGCTGTAGCTCTGTTTCTAAGCGCTCGACCTCATGTGCACGTACCCAACCTGCAGCAGGATATTGCACCAACATGCCAGTCATTTTGCGTCTTAAGCGCCGTTCTAAGTCATGCAAGCTACGATAGTAAATCAGCTCATGACCATTACGCTGTAATTGGGCCCGAAAATGCTGAAATTTTTCGATGCGCTCAGGGCCAGTTTCTTGTAATGCAGCATCACGTTGTTCAGGTGCTTCATGCATCAACACCAAAATCGCCTTATTGTGTTGCCGTGCATGCTGATATTCTAATTCGAGATAACTCAGACCCGATACAGACAACTCGCCATACTGACTGCCGAGCAACACAATAAAATAATCACTGTCATCAATTTGACGACGGGTAAAGGCACTGCTTAAGGTGGTGCGTTGTTCTAATCCCCAAGAAAAAAAACCTTGTCCGACCAAGGTTTGGCTGACCAACATACGTTCCGGTAGCATGTCTAGGCCAGAGGTTGAAATAAAAACCTGATAACGTCGATCAAGCATGTCTATTCCCCACAATAGCAGTAAAGTCGCGCTTTACTCAGTTTCACTCAAGTGCCGTTTTATCCAAATTGGCAATATCCCAAGACAATTGCTCAGGCAATAAATGTTTTAAAATGTCACGTAATGGTTCAGCATTTTGCCCACTGACATAACACATTAAACGTGGTGCAGCAGCACTTTGGGCCTGTTCAAGTGACAGACCATTTTTAATCAGAATACGTGCCGTTTGCCGTGCAACCGCGAACCCCGAATCAATCAGCGTCAATTGTTGCCCAAATAAGGATTCAATCGCTGTTCTTAAAAAGGGGTAATGTGTACAGCCCAACACCAGATAATCAGCGCCTTGATCCACCACAGGCTGTAAGGTGTGTTGTAATGTGCTTAAGCATGCTGGACTCATCTGCTGGCCGTGTTCTACAAAAGGCACTAAATCTAAACAGGTCACCGACAACACCTTGACCTGTGCAGGCTGTGCAAAACGTGTCATCACATCTTTGATCAGTTGACCACGAAAAGTTGCCGGTGTGGCCAATACCGCCACCGTTTTAGTTTTGGTTTGTAACACTGCAGGCTTTAATGCAGGCACAAGGCCAATAATCGGCAGGCGTTCGCCATAATGCTCTCGTAAATAATCGAGGCTAAACGCAGAAGCGGTATTGCAGGCCACCACCACCACTTTACAGCCTTGACGATATAACCATTCAATACCTTGAGCGGTAAAAGCACGAATTTCTTGATCAGACCGTGCACCATAAGGCACATGTGCCGTATCTGCAAAATGAATGATCCGTTCATGAGGTAAGTAGCGGGCAATCTCTAAGGCCACAGACAAACCACCAATGCCTGAATCAAAAATTCCAATCGGTGCATCTACAGTTGCTTGCGGCATTGGATCAGTTAATTCAACAAGGGGGTATCGGGTGCTCATAGCGTTAGAGATAAACTTACACAAAACGGTCGCTCAAGCTTACCCCTCAGCTTCGTAATTGCAAGAGCAAATCACCACTTTGTAAAGTTAAAATTGTTTCACCCGATGCATTTTCTGTCAGCTCCCCCATCTCAATCAGATGGAAAAATGCCGCGCGCCCAATTAAGGCATTTACCCCAAAACGCATATACACATAAGGACGCAACTCCCCTTGATACTCGCGCATAAAAATAGGATGCTCTTGATCTAAAATAATCACATCCTGATTGGTGCTCATCAGTTGAATATAGTTTTTCTGATCAATGTGTACCCGTTCAGCCCGTTGAATAAATAACGGTTCATCTTCAACTTCAATTTCAATTTTTTCGACTGGGGTTTTTAAATAAAATTTTCCCTCTTCTTTACATAGCACACTGGCAAATAAATCAATCAGGGCTTGGCGCTTGATCAATTGACCTTCATGCCACCATTGACCATTGGACAAAACCTTCAAATCCATTGATCCACAAGACTTTGGTTGCCATTGGTCTAAAGGAGGGATTGACCTTTTGTGACCCGACTGTGCATGCTTTAAGTATTGTGCAATATCGCTTAAGTTTTTATTATTTAAATCTGATGAATTTTGCGTCGGATGATCGGAATTATTTTGATTTTCCATAACTAAATGCCTGTCTGACGTAAAAATAATAGGATTCTGCCGATTGGCTAGACCTCGGTTTAAAACTATACTAACCCACAATCGAGGCATGATACATATTGTGCCGAGGAATTCAGAACACTCATGGCAGCACCGATCAAGGAAATTATCGGTTGCCACCTTTAAATACTATGAGGAGTCCTACATGGAACACATCGAACGTGAATCGATGGAGTTTGACGTAGTCATCGTTGGTGCAGGTCCTGCCGGCCTTTCTGCTGCGATTAAAATTCGTCAACTTGCAATTGAAAATAACCTAAACGATTTGTCCGTTTGTGTCGTGGAAAAGGGCTCCGAAGTCGGCGCACATATTTTATCAGGTGCAGTATTAGAACCACGTGCCATGAACGAATTGTTCCCCGATTGGAAAGAACAAGGCGCGCCGTTAAATGTCCCTGTGACTGAAGACAAAACCTACTTCTTATTATCAGATGAAAAATCACAAGAAATGCCGCATTGGATGGTGCCTAAAACCATGCACAATGAAGGCAACTATGTCATTTCACTCGGTAACGTGGTGCGTTGGTTAAATACCAAAGCTGAAGAACTTGAAGTGTCGGTGTTCCCGGGCTTTGCAGCGTCTGAAATTTTGTACCATGAAGATGGCACAGTAAAAGGTATTCAAACCAGTGATATGGGTATTGGTAAAGATGGCGAACCCACGCATAACTTTATGCCAGGCTATGAGCTACATGCCAAATACACCTTATTTGCTGAAGGTTGCCGTGGTCATTTAGGTAAGCGTTTAATTTCGCAATTTAATCTAGACCAAGATGCAGATCCACAGCATTACGGTATCGGGATTAAAGAGCTATGGGAAATTGACCCTGCTAAACATAAAGCCGGTACGGTGATGCACGGTGCAGGTTGGCCTTTAACTGAAACCGGTTCTTCAGGCGGTTGGTGGTTGTACCACGCAGAAAACAACCAAGTGACCTTGGGGATGATTGTCGATCTTTCTTACCAAAACCCACATATGTATCCATTTATGGAAATGCAGCGCTGGAAAACCCATCCGCTGATTAAGCAATTCCTAGAAGGTGGTAAACGTATTTCATATGGTGCGCGTGCGGTGGTTAAAGGTGGCCTGAACTCACTACCGAAGTTTACCTTCCCTGGTGGTTGTTTAATTGGTGATGACGCAGGTTTCTTAAACTTTGCCAAAATCAAAGGCTCTCACACAGCCATGAAATCAGGCATGCTTTGTGGTGAAGCTGTGTTTGAAGCGATTGCTGCCGGTGTTGAAAAAGGCGGTGATTTAGCGATTGCGCGTGTCACTGAAGGCGATGACTTCTTTATTAAGGAAGTCACAGCTTACACTGACAAATTTAACAACAGCTGGCTCAAAGAAGAGTTACACAGTGCGCGTAACTTTGGCCCTGCAATGCATAAATTTGGTACCTTTGGCGGTGGTGCATTTAACTTCATCGACCAAAATATCTTTAAAGTCCCGTTCACTTTACATGACTTAGTGCCTGACTTTAGCGCACTCAAAACTGTAGATGCGGTGAGCTTTAAACCTGATTATCCAAAACCAGATGGCAAGTTAACCTTTGACCGTTTGTCTTCAGTGTTTGTATCGAATACGGTGCACGAAGAGAATCAGCCGGCGCATTTAAAACTCACCGATGCTTCAATCCCTGTCAATGTGAACCTACCAAAATGGGATGAGCCTGCACAGCGTTATTGCCCAGCCGGTGTTTACGAAGTCATGGACAATGACGATGGTTCTAAGCGTTTCCAAATTAACGCGGCCAACTGTGTACATTGCAAAACCTGTGATATTAAAGACCCATCACAGAACATCACCTGGGTAACGCCTGAAGGTGGCGGTGGTCCTAATTACCCTAACATGTAATGTTAGGGTAAGCTTGCGAAGCCTTGCTTCTCATATCCAAATATGGAATTGCATGGTTGTCATACGACTAAATAGTCAAATATACAACGCTCGAGCATGATATTGAGGTCAAGTACCTTGATACCCAAAAACCTCTAAAACTTTTGTTTTAGAGGTTTTTTTGATGGCTAAGCACAATGCTTTGCTGATCTTAAAGCTGCTTTATTTTCATTCGACTAACTTAAACTGCCGGTTTCATTTTGATTCATGAATGAAATCAAAGGCATAAAAAAAATAATACTTTTTGAGTGATTTTTATACTAACAAATGACATATTTTGTTCAAAATTTATTACCATATAGCGCTTTATAACCGTCCAAGACCTGATTAAATATGCAATATTACTACGGTTTAGATACCCTTAGAGCCTTCATGATGATCTTGGGGATCTTTATCCATGGCGCTCTTTTTATTGGTTATGCTGATGTGAGCTATCATAGTATGCATGGTAGTAATGAAGTCATTAGTATCATCATTTACTTTTTCACTTTATTTAGAATGGAGTGTTTCTTCCTGTTATGTGGCTTTTTAGCCAATATGATTATCAACAAAAAAAGCACTCAGTATTTTATTAAAAACCGAAAAGAACGTATTTTAATTCCCTTAATTTCGAGTTTAATTATTTTTTGGACCATCCCAAATTTTATTTTAAATCAAAAGATTAACTTTGAATTGCAACACTTGTGGTTTTTACTTACTTTATTGATTTTATCTGCAGTGACGCTCTCTCAACGCATCAGAGCCTGCTTTGATCAGCAGAACCTGTCGATCAAATGGCTGATCTTCTCGTTCATTGCCTTTAGTTTCAATGCTGCACTGTTGATGCTACAAACTAAACTCCCGTTGACACATTATACCTCGACCCTGTACTCATATTTTGTGACCTCACCTGTATATTATGCGATCTTCTATTTTTTAGGTTATATGTTGTTTAACAAAGACAATATTACGAAAATTAATCGTTATAAAATTCCTACGTTGATCATTGCAATCATCTTCTCAGTATTGTCGATTTATTTATATAAACTCAAATATATTGACCAGGACTTTGGTTTTGTTGCACAACTGATTAAAGTTTATGCTGACTTTATTTGTGCTTTAGCCATCAGTTTAGTTTTATTTACCACCATGCTGTTACTGAACTACTCCAACAAAGTGTTTAATTTCTTTAAAGACAGTTCTTTAGTGATTTACGTATCACACTTCGCGGTGATGTTATTTTTAGCACCTGTGGTAGATCGATATACACATTCGTCGACGAGTTTCTACTTCAGCTTATGTTTGATCACTTTAGTGATTTGTACACTCATTTATGTGTTTATTAAACGTGTTAAATTCCTACATCCTTTGTTTGGCATTAAATAAAGCGATCGCTTAAAAAAATCCCTGTTTAAACAGGGATTTTTTTTGGCCATGGTTAGCCCTTTTTCACCAAATAATGAAATTCTTTTTGACCCGCTTCATCGAGGCGTTCCTCTTGGAGCAGCAACTCATGTCCTAGATGCATACAAAATTTTGGAATATCCCATGAGGTCGAATTGTCAGTGGCAAAGATTTCGACCACATCACCTGACTTTGACTTACGAATCGCTTGATGCAACATCATCACGGGCTCAGGGCAACGTAAACCACGCGTATTGAGTTGAATACTCGGAACGATAGATTCAGACATGAGAACTCTCGATATGAACAATCTGTCTATTTTAACATAACTCGATTGTGCATCCCGATTAAAGCGATGTGTTTATACATGGACAACTGTATTTTCTGCGGTATGATTAAAATTATGTTTTTTAAATAGTAATCGTTTTTAGGAAAAATCATGCACGAGGAGTCTGGCCCATCATGGGGCATGCGCGGTTTAAGAAAATGGTTGAGTACAGCACCTGAAACCCGCGATGAGTTGTTAAAATTAGTACAAGATTCACGTCGCTTTTTAGAACCCGATACTGTGGCAATGCTTGAAGGTGTTTTGGACTTACCTGCGACCAAAATTCGCGAGGTGATGACCCAGCGTTCAGCAATGGTGAGTCTACAAGAAGATGATCAACTCATTGATATTTTACCTGTTTTAGTTGATTCAGCACACTCTCGTTTTCCAGTGTTTTCAGTGGACCATCCAGATAATGTGATTGGTATTTTGTTGGCCAAAGACTTATTGCCCTTTTTAACCAATCAAAATCACAATGTTTCTGTGCATGCCTTGATGCGCCAACCGTTGTTTGTGCCTGAAAGCGCACGTTCAGACCAAGTGCTGCGTATGCTGAAAAATACCCAGACCCATATTGCGATTGTGATTGATGAGTACGGCAGCACATCAGGCTTAGTGACCCTTGAAGATATTCTCGAAGAAATTGTCGGCGAAATCGAAGATGAGCATGACAATACCCATGACGATGTTGAATTTATTGTGCCTGATCTGAATCCAAATACCGCCAATACCTGGATTGTTCAAGCCCTTACCCCAATCGAGTACTTTAATGATGTACTTGATACCACTTTCCCCGATGATGAAGTAGAAACCATGGCAGGCCTCTTATTACAGGAAATCGGTTTAGTCAGTGATCTTGAAGGTCAAGTGATTGAAATCGACAACTGGCAATTTACCATTTTAGAAGCTGACGCACGTAGCATTCACCTGATTAAGGCTGTGCGTCAATGAGAGCATATTTTAAAAACTTAAAAAATAATACCGCAGCAAATCAACAACTGCCTTTAATTTTTCCATTGTTGCTGGCGTTAATTGCAGGTGCAGGGTTTAGCTTTGCTTTAGCACCCTACCACTATTGGTATATTGCCCTGATTTCACCTGCATTGTTATACATTGCATTACATAAGCGCTCATCTAAGCAAGCCTTTGCCATTGGTTGGGCGTATGGCATTGGTTTATGGTTTGTGGGTGCCTTTTGGCTCTACACCTCGATCCATGTCTATGGTGAGACCTCAGCGCCGTTGAGTATCGCGATGATTAGTGTCATGGCATTGGCTATGGGCTTGTTTAGTGCATTTCAAGCGTGGAGTTATCGTCGTTTCTTCCCTGAAACACCATTAACCTTTGCACCGCTTTGGGTGTTGTTTGAATGGGCCAAAACTTGGGTCTTCACCGGTTTCCCATGGTTATTTGCAGGTTATGCCTTCACCGAGCGTTTACTAGATAACTACGCGCCTTTATTTGGTGTATTTGGTGTCTCGTTTGTGGTGGTGACCTTAGCCTGTGCTGCGGTTGAATTACTGCGTGGTCGTTTTATTTGGATTATTCCAGCGCTGTTCTTACTCGGCGGTGCCGCGCTTGCACCACAAATCATCTTTGTGGAAAAGAAAGATACAGCACCTTTAAGCGTATCTTTGATTCAAGGCAATATCCCACAAGACTTGAAATGGCTGACCCAATACCAAGGCAAAACCTTAAGTATTTATGCAGATTTGAGTCGGAGTGAATGGGGCCGTGATTTGGTGGTCTGGCCTGAGTCATCGATTCCCATGTTCCAAACCGATATTAAGCCGTTCTTAGATGTGATGCAGACCCAAGCCAAGAACTCAGGTTCAGCATGGGTAACAGGTATTCCGTATTGGGATGTGGAAGGCTCGAAACAAGCAGGTCAGCCTTTGTTCTATAACAGTATCATGGCTTCAGGTGCCGATGCTGAGGGCTTGTATAAGAAGCAACGCTTAGTGCCATTTGGTGAATACATTCCATTGTCTGGCATGCTCAGCTGGGTGTTACCTGCATTACAAAATGACCCATCGATGAGTGGTTTTAGCCGTGGTGATCGTCATCAGGTACCACTAAAAATTAAAGACCAAAACTTGGGTGCTGCAATTTGCTACGAAGTGGCTTATCCAAACTTAACCCGTCGTAATGCCGCACAAAGTGACTTCTTGGTGACTGTGTCTAACGATGCTTGGTTTATTGGTACAGCAGGCCCATTACAACATTTACAAATGGTGCAAATGCGTGCCAAAGAGAATGGTCGTTGGTTCGTGCGTGCCACCAATACGGGTAAAACTGCAATCATTGACCACAATGGTCATATTGTCAGTCAAGCGCCAATGGACAAAGCTGTGGTATTACGTGGCGAGTTGCCTGCAATGCAAGGAAAGACTTTATATACCCGCCTCAGCGATTGGCCAGTCATGGTGTTCTCTGCTCTCTTGTTGCTGCTTGGTTTAAGCTTCCGCCCACGTAAAGTGGATGTTTCCTTTAAATCACGCCGTTAATTACAGATCATAAAAAACCGAGCTTAGGCTCGGTTTTTTTATACGCTTAGACTTAAATAAGACAACATACTGGCTAAAAATAGCATCGGTACATAACGATATAATTGCACGATGCCGTGTTCAAGTGTGCTCATTTCTTCTTGTTCAAGCTTGAGTACAGTCGCTTGCAATGCAAACCAAAAGCTCAACAGGGTCAGCGCGCTAAACAAGCTAATTGCAAAGAAGCCTGCCATAATTTGGCTACTGCCCTCAGTACTTTGCCATAAATTTAAAAATGCTTGGCTCATGGGTAATAAACTGAGTACCAACAACACTGACTTCAGCATTGACCAATGGAATTGGTTGATTTCATCCGACAAAATTAATGCTTTCATTCCATCCTCCTTAGTCAAAAGCGTTGCCTTGAGGACATTATGCGAGTTTATTTTTTAAATAAAAACCCTATTTTTCTTCATAATTTCCGATTATTGTAATCATTAAATATGGGAATAATTCTTATTATAAATCGCATCCCGCTTTTATTATTTTATTTTAATTATTTCAATAACTTATTATATTTTTATCAATTAAGATTTATTATCACTTCGGTATAAATTGAAAGCTTCGATTAACCGAAGTGATATATTCCATGATTACGCAATCTATATTGATAAATTAGGGTTGATAATGAATATCAGCATCCGTACCTTCACCGCCTTCTTGACCATCTGCACCAAAAGAATACAGGTCAAAGGCACGACCTTCGCTACCCGGTGCAATGTACTGTAAATCATTTTCCCAACTGTCTTTTGGATAGCCACCTTTAACATAACCACCTGGCATCCAATTTTTTGCCGACTCAGGCTGCGTCACCAAAGCTTCTAAGCCACCATCTTGCATACTCGGATAACGACCATTGTCTAGCTTATACTGATCCAAGGCCCCTGCTACACCTTTGAGGGTAATAACGGTGGTATCGACTTTGGCCTTTTCGCCACGCCCCATGACATTCGGTACAATTAGGGCAGCCAATACACCTAAAATTACAATCACCACCATGACTTCAATCAGGGTAAAACCTTGTTGTCTACGTTGCATGTTTATCTCTCTTTATAACCATTTTTGCTTTAAATCATATTATTCATATTCACAATCGGCAGCATCACCGCGATCACAATCACCAGTACAATACTGGCCATCAGCACCAACATCAGTGGTTCCAACAATGCCAATAAGGTTGAAATTAAGGTGGTGACTTCACGGTCTTGCATGGCAGATGAACGTGCCAGCATCCGATCAAGCTCACCTGAGCTTTCGCCACTGCGAATCATTTGTACCATCATGGCAGGAAAATGACCACTGCGCTCCAATTGGGTGGCGAGGTTGCCACCTTCAGTGACCTTGTCTGCGGCAATATTCACCGCATCTCGAATGACCCAATTGTTGCTAACAGCAGCACCAATTTTTAGCGCATCCACCAAGGGCACGCCAGATTGAGTTAAAATAGACAAGGTGCTCGCAAAGCGCGCTGCATTAATTCCACGCGATAATTTACCCAGTAAGGGTAGCTTTAAGACCAGACGGTCAAATGCATAGTGCCCAGCTGAAGTCTTTAAAAAGCGCAGCCACAGTACAACGCCAACCACAGCGGCAACAAGCACTGCAGGCCACGCAATACGAATAAAGTCACTGGCTGCCATTAAGGCCACTGTAATCCACGGCAATGCTTCTGGATTTTGATCAAAAGTTTTAACAATATCCGGCACCACATACGTCATTAAGCCCATCACAATGGCAAACGACATCAGCATTAAAATGATCGGATAGATCATGGCGCCTTGAATTTTCTTTTGCATGGCAAAACGGTTTTCAGTGTAGTCAGCCAACTGCTCTAAAATCAGATCCAAATGCCCCGAACGTTCCCCTGCAGCAATGGTGGCAATATACAGCTCTGGGAAATTACCTGAATGCTGTAAAGCATTGGCTAGAGAGTAGCCCTCTAAGACCTTGGAGCGTACCGACATCAGTAAATGACGTACATGTGACTTTTCACTTTGTTTGCCCACTGCCCGAATCGCTTCTTCTAAAGGAATAGAAGCTGCCACCAACACCGACAACTGCCGTGTCATTAGCGCTAAATCATAGGCATTGAGCTGCTTTTGAAACCAGCGTTTTTGACTTGCATGTTTTTGCTCAACTGGCTCTACACTGACTGGTAACCAGTGTTTGTCACGTAATTGTTGGCGAATTTGGCGTGCTGAGTCTCCTTCAAGCACACCTTTTTGCTGTTTCCCCGCAGCGTCGATTGCAGTAAATTGATATGCAGGCATTGTAATGCTCTAATTTTCCAAAAATTCTCAAGAACTTCAGTTGCGTCTAGACAGCAAAATCATTCATAGTTGTGGCGATAACATTGTGTGTTCACTCTAACATAAGTCCAAACTACACACGAAGCAGGTTCAAGCGTTTTATGTCAAATTCTCCAGTCTATCGTGTCCGTGTTGCCGTTCCTGTGCATCTGTACGATTGCTTCGATTATGCCCTCAGCCCTGAAGATTATCAGCGCGCCTGTGTGGGTGCACGTGTGGCAGTGTCTTTTGGTCGGCAAAATTTGGTTGGGGTGATTGTTGAAAAGCGCGCACCAGATGCAGCGCTTGATCCTCAGATTAAACTCAAAGCCATTACAGAATTGTTAGATGATCATGCAATTTTAGATGACAAAAGTTTAACCTTGTTGACGTGGGCAGCCAAATATTACCAGTTTCCAATTGGAGAAGTATTACATAGCGCACTGCCTACGCTGTTACGTCAAGGTCGCCCCTACAATCTACTCGCACGCACATGGCAACTGCTGGACCCTCATGCTGAAGATAAAGTCAAACGCTCTGAGAAACAGCAAGCTGCATATAAACTGTTAAAATTGCATCCACAAGGTACAGCAGAAAGCACCTTAAACTTGGCAGGTATTGAAACCAGTACACTCAAGGCATTAGAAAAAAAAGCCATTGCAGCTTGTGTACTCGCAGCGCAAGATTTTAGCCCTATGCCCTTAAGCATGGCACAAATGCCATTAACGCCCAATGATGAACAAAAGGCCGCAATTCAACGTATTTTGAAAGCGCAGCAACGTTATCAAGCCTTTTTACTGGATGGTTTAACTGGCAGTGGTAAAACTGAAGTCTATTTACAGGTCATGCAGGAGGTGCTTAAACAAGGGAAACAGGTCTTGGTCTTAGTACCAGAAATTGGTTTAACCCCGCAGACCATTAGCCGTTTCCAATCGCGGTTTCATTGTCATATTGCCCTGCTGCATTCAGGTTTGAATGACTCTAAACGCTTACATGCATGGCAAGCTGCACAAACGGGTAAGGCCTCAATTATTTTAGGTACCCGTTCAGCTATTTTCACCCCGCTGCCAAATTTAGGCCTGATCATTTTAGATGAAGAACATGATCTTTCCTTTAAGCAGCAAGAAAGCTTTCGCTACCATGCGCGTGATGTTGCCTTGTATCGTGCCCATTTGGCCCAATGCCCAATTATTCTAGGTTCAGCCACCCCCAGCATTGACAGCTATGCCTTAGTCCAACAACAAAAAATGCTGCATCTTGAACTGAATCAACGTGCAGGCAATGCTGTTATGCCCAAAATTCGGGTATTGGATTTAACTGTGGAGGCCAAGATTCATGGCTTAAGCCAAACCCTAATTACACAAATACGCCAGCGGCTGGAGAAAAAAGAACAGGTCTTGGTGTTTTTAAACCGCCGTGGTTATGCGCCAGTGTTAATTTGTGACAGCTGTGCTTGGCAAGCCAAATGCCCACACTGTGATGCCAACTTTACCGTGCACAACGAACCTTACACCCATTTACATTGCCATCACTGTGGCACGGTACATCGCAAGCCAGAGCAATGCCCAAGTTGTCAGCATCAACCCCTCAAGCCTATTGGCATGGGCACTGGCAAAGTCGAAGAGCACTTGCAACAGCTTTTCCCTGATTTTGAAGTTATTCGTGTCGACCGTGATTCAACAAGCCGTGTCGGCAGTTGGGAAAAAATTTATCAAAAAATCCAAAAAAGTGAACCGGTCATTTTATTGGGTACTCAAATGTTGGCCAAGGGGCATCATTTTCCCTACGTGACTTTGGTGGCCATTTTAGATATTGATTCAGGCTTACTCAGCGTCGATTTTCGTGCCCCGGAACGGACAGCTCAATTGGTGGTACAAGTTGCCGGTCGTGCAGGGCGTGGTGAACACAAAGGTGAAGTGTATTTACAGACGCTACGCCCTGACCATCCCTTACTGACCACTTTAGTGCATGACAACTACCGTGCGTTTGCACAGCAAACGTTAAAAGAACGCCAAGCTGCCCAACTGGCTCCCTATCGCTATGGTGCCTTGGTCCGCTGTGTGTCACGCAGCCAGCAGCACAATCAAGACTTCCTACAACAACATGCCGCGTTTTTACGGCAGATGTCCGCTGAGCCACTCGATATTTGGGGACCGATTCCTGCGCCGATGGAACGTAAAGCGGGACGCTTCCATGCTCATATGCTCATTTGGGCACATGATCGGGCCAAATTACATTTTTATCTCAGAAGTTGGTGGCCTAATCTGTTGCAGCAAAAACCAACACACATGAAACTTAGTCTCGATATTGACCCCCAAGAACTCAGTTAATTGAGTAAACTGAGTTCGCGTTATCACCTCTAGGACGACACATGTCTTTATTAATACAAATGACCATTATTTTGGCTGTGGCCTTGCTCTTGGTGCCTTTGACCAAGCGTTGTCAGCTGCCAACCTTGCTTGGCTATGTATTAACGGGAATTTTGCTTGGCCCACATGTGTTGGAGGTGATTCCAAGCAGTTATCAGTTACACCAATTACAGCATTTAGGCATTTTGTTGCTGATGTTTATCATTGGCTTAGAACTGCGACCACAACGCTTAGGTGAGTTACAGCAGCGTGAGGTGGCACTTACTGGCTATGCGCTTTTAACCAGTGCTGGGATTGGGATTGGTTTGAGTCATGGTCTACTGAAACTTGATCTGATTAGTAGCGTCTGTATTGGGGTCGCCTTGAGTCTGCTTAGTGTCAGCTTACTGGGTCAACAATTACGCGGCTCTATGTCCGCATATGCCAGTACGCAACACATGATGAAATTGGGCTGGGTACATGCCTTGGCAGGGATGTTCTGTTTGGCTCTATTGCCTTTGTTGGTGAATGAATATTCACCTCAACAAGGCTTGGCCTATGTCACCAGTTTTGTTGCTGCACTGAGTGGCTTATTTTTGCTGAATCGTTATGTATTACGTCCAGTATTTAACGTATTGGCCAAAACAGGTACACATGAACTGATGCTTGCCTCCGCAGTATTTACCGCAAGCTTGGTGTTTATTTTGTTGGACACTTTGGGCTTACACCAAGTACTGGCTGCATTTTTGGCAGGTTTATTGATTTCTGATTCGCTGTTTCGCCCACAATTACAACAATCCATTGAACCCTTTAAAGGTTTGATTTTTGCCTTATTTTTTATTGGTCTAGGTTTAATTTTACCGCTTCCGCTTTTCCTCGAACAATACCCGTTTATTGTACTTGGCGCCTTGACCTTAATTGCAATTAAAACATTGGTCTACGTTGGATGGGCGTTATACTTTAAATACAGTTGGCAAGACAGCCGTCGCATCAGCACACACTTTGCCCAAGCTGGTGAGTTTGGCTTTGTGTTACTGTATTTGACCTTAAGCCTCAAACTCAGCAGTGCTGAGATTGTCGAGCCCTTTTTACTGATGCTACTGCTGGTCTTGTTCATTCATCCACTGTGGCTCGGG
>CAVBYE010000030.1:0-24108 GCA_963599285.1 Bacteroidaceae bacterium
TTTCGTCACCGCCCTGAACACGGCTTCACTTTACAAATTGGCGACCCCAATATCATCACCGAAATCACCCAAATTCCGGTGATTTCTGATTTCCGTCGTCGTGATTTGGCTGCAGGTGGTCAAGGTGCACCGCTTGTACCTGCCTTCCACCAAGATATTTTCCAACACGAATCGATTCATCGCGTCATTCTCAATTTAGGTGGCATTGCCAATGTCAGCCTGTTACCTGCGGGTCAGTCTGACAAAGTCTATGGTTTTGATACTGGTCCTGCCAACATCCTGATGGATGCATGGTGTGAACGCTATACGGGTCAGCCTTATGATGAAAATGGCAACTGGGCAGCCTATGGCACGCCAATTCGTAGCTTGCTCGATCGTCTACAAAGCCATGAATTCTTCTCTAAAGAGCCGCCAAAAAGCACAGGCCGTGAAGACTTCAACCTTGAATGGCTGGATGAGCAAATTGCGGATTGGCAAAGTAGCCTTGAATACGATGAATTGGAAGATACACCTGAAAACATTCAAGCAACGCTAATGAAGCTCACGACACGCGCCATTAAAAAAGCCATTTACCGTTCAGGCATGGATACAGGTGAAGTTTATGTCTGTGGTGGCGGTGCGTATAACTCGAATCTACTCGAACAATTACGTTGGCGTTTACGCAAACACAATTGGAGCGTACAAACCACAGCGGATTTAGGCTTAAGCCCAACATGGGTTGAAGGTACTGCTTTTGCTTGGCTTGCGATGCGCTTTATGAATCAACTCAGCGGCAACCTTCCTGCAGTAACAGGTGCAGCAGGTTATCGCGTGTTGGGTACAATGACCTGCGTATAAATCACAGATAAAAAAAAGCCCCTGTTTCGGGGCTTTTTTTAGCGCAATGCTTAGATTGAGAAAGAAGAACCACAACCACAAGTTGTTGTTGCATTTGGGTTTTGCACCACAAAGCGTGAACCTTCTAAACCTTCTAAATAATCGACCACTGAACCGACCAAATATTGGTAGCTCAATGAGTCAACCAGCATTTTCACATCGCCATTTAAAAACTCTGCATCATCTTCATTTTGGCTTTCAGCAAAGTTAAAGCCATAAGAAAAACCTGAACAACCGCCACCTGTTACATACACGCGCAACATCAAATCTTGGTTGCCTTCACTATCACGCAATTGGCGTACTTTGTTCGCAGCATTATCTGTTAGCACCAGTGCTTCAGCCGTCATGGGAGATTCCTCAGTTTAATTCGTTTGTCTTATCTAAAGACCGTTCTCAAGTATAGCATACTCAATAATAAGGGCACTTTTGAAGATAAAAAGTGCTAAATCTCGTCAATTTAAGCAAGATCATTTTTTAGCTGCTCAGTTTCACGCGCTAAGTTTTGGATTTATGCCTACATCCATTAGAATGAAGCACCTTTTTTGGCTTTTCGATACTCTCATGATTCAGTTAGATCAAGTTTCTTTACGTCGCGGTGGACGTGTTCTTTTTCAAAAAGCGTCTATGCAATTGCATCCCGGTTGGAAAATTGGTTTAACAGGGGTCAACGGCGCCGGTAAATCAACACTCTTTGCAGCATTCCTTGGTGAAATTGGGTCTGACGAAGGCACACTCACCCGCCCTGCCGTGTGGACAGTTGCACATATGGCACAAGAAATTAAAGCCTTAGATATGAAGGCAATTGATTTCGTATTGTCGGGTGATGAAGAATATTGGGATATTCAAAACAAACTGAATGCGCCCGAACAACTCAATGACACTGAATTAGCGCAATTGTATGGCCGCTTTGATGAGATTTCAGGCTATGCTGCACCAGCCAAAGCTTCACAATTAATGGCGGGCTTAGGCTTCTTCGATTATCAATCCGAATTAGATGTCTCAAGTTTCTCAGGCGGTTGGCGCATGCGTTTAAACCTAGCCCGTACTTTAATGAGCCGCTCGGATCTGTTGTTACTCGATGAACCGACCAACCATTTAGATTTAGATGCCGTACTGTGGCTTGAAGACTGGCTCAAAGCCTACGAAGGCACTTTGGTACTGATTTCACATGACCGTGATTTCTTAGATGCCATTACTGACCATATTTTACATATCGAAAACCAAGAACTCACCTTGTACACCGGTAATTATTCAACCTTTGAACGTACCCGTAGTGAACGTTTGGCTCAGCAACAACAAGCTTATGAGAAGCAACAAGAGACACGCGCACATCTACAAAAATATATCGATCGCTTTAAAGCCAAAGCCACCAAAGCCAAACAAGCACAGAGCCGGATTAAACAGCTCGAACGTATGCAAGAACTCTCTGCTGCGCATGTAGATACACCGTTTACCTTTAGTTTCCGTGAACCCACCAAAATGAGTTCGCCACTTCTGCAAATGGAAAATGTGGATATTGGTTACGGCGATAAACTGATTGCCACCAATATTAATTTACAAATCACCCCGAACAGTCGTATTGGTCTATTGGGGATGAATGGTGCGGGTAAATCAACCCTGATTAAGTCTTTAGTGGGTGATTTAGCCCTCATGAAAGGACAACGTAAGGCATCTGAGTTATTAAATATTGGCTATTTTGCACAGCACCAAATGGATGCGCTTGATGGTCAAGCCAGTCCAATGCTGCAGTTAGCACGTATTGCGGACAAAAAAATTAGTGAAGCAAGCCTGCGTTCATTCCTTGGCAGCTTTGGCTTTAGTGGCGAACGTATGGATACGCCAAGCGAAGGTTTTTCTGGGGGTGAACGTGCACGCTTAGCCCTTGCACTGATTGTATGGCAGCGTCCTAACGTCCTGATTCTGGATGAACCAACCAACCATTTAGATTTAGACATGCGTCATGCTCTCACCATGGCGCTGCAAGATTTTGAAGGTGCTGTGGTGTTGGTCTCACACGAACGTCAATTGATTGCCAGCGTATGTGACGAATTACTGTTGGTACATGCTGGTAAATGTCGTGAATTTGATGGTGACTTGGTTGAATATGCAGATTGGTTACGCCAAGCGCGAATTGAAATGCTTAAGGCAGGCAATACCCCTGCGGCACCGGTGAAATCTGAAGTGGTTGCAAAAACTGTGGTTTCAAAGGTGGATAAAGAAGCTCAGCGTAAAGAGGCAGCACAGCGCCGTGAACAAACCCGTCCACTGCGTAAAAGCATTGAAAAGTGTGAAAAAGAGATTGAAAAACTCAGCCCCCGTTTAGCCATCCTTGAAGAACAATTGGCAGACAGTGCCTTGTATGATGCAGCGCGCAAAGATGATTTATTAAAAATCATGAATGAGCAAACTGAACTAAAAGCACAACTTGCACGAGCAGAAGAAAATATGCTTGAGCTGATGATGGAACTCGAAGAACTCGAAGCCTCATTTGAATAAGCTTGGATCTCGCCCAAACTAGCTCAAGTATTCACTCATCCACAGCAACAGTGGATAAGTCTTGAGTTATCCGCAGCAGTTGACTCAAAAAAGCACCTTAATCGGTGCTTTTTTTGAATTATGATTTCAAGACGCTTTAGCCAGAGCATTTCATTGTGGAAAAGGTGGATAACTCAAAAGTTATCCACAGCTTGATTAAAAATCGATTCAAACCAAGCACATGAACAATACTCTGCTACGCAGAAATTATGCTTATTTCAAAAATCGTAATTCAATAATTTTCCATTCTTGATCATATTCCCAAGTTTCTTGGATATTTTTATGATCATCACCCAATATAATTAACACCTTGCAGGTTTTTGATGCTGCATCAAAATCAAATTCTTCAGCTTCTACATTGAGTTTTTGCGGCTTCCATACGCCATTATTCACAGCATGTGCAATACGATCATAGCGGGTGTAATTACTCTCTACGCGATCCTCTTGCTCATAGACCACTTTAAAATGTTCAGCCTCATAGCTGAGCAGGACATCATAATCGCCGTGGAAAAAGGCATCGATCCAAATATCACGGATTTCTTCGAGTTGGGTGCTATCCATTGTGATCACCTTAATTTTGTCATTATTGGTATGAAATTGGCTTCAACATAGCATAAAAAAAGCGCCCCGAAAGGCGCTTTTACAATTTAATAACTCTTTGATATTAGGCATCAATATCGGCATTTAATGCATTTTCTTCAATGAATGCACGACGTGGTTCCACGTCATCACCCATCAAGCAAGAGAACATGCGATCTGCTTCAATTGCATCCTGAATCGTCACTTGCAACATATTACGGTTCTCTGGGTCCATGGTGGTTTCCCAAAGTTGATCGGCATTCATCTCGCCTAAACCTTTGTAGCGTTGAATCATCATGCCGCGACGTGAGTCGGCCAAGATGTTTTGCCACACTTGGTGGAAGCTTTCCACTGGAATCTTACGCTCGCCTTTTTGCAGGTAAGCGCCTTCTTCAAGTAAGCTAAACCAGCTTTTCGAGTTCTTTAACAAACGCGCATATTCGCTTGAGCCTAACAGCGTGGCATCTAGCAAATACGAATGCGGTAAGTTATGAATGTAAATCGTAATACGCGGTAAGTAGGTCGTTGACTGCTGACCGTCTGCATCTTCTTTAGCAAAACTTTCAATGCTGATTTCAGGACGCAAACTTGGCTGCATGCTTTGTACATGCTGACGCATTTGCTCCGCCCAGCTTTCAACATACGCCAAGTCCGTGACTTGATCGAGTTTAAAGGCATCAAGTGCCAATAGACCATCGAGTACTGTCGCAGGATAGCGAACCGTTAAACGCTGTAAGCTCTTTTGAGAGGTTTGATAATCCGCAATCACCGCAGCCAATGCTTCACCACGAATCGCAGGTGCATTTTCACTAATATGCAGTTCAAGCTCATCAATAGCATTAGAAATTAAATAAGTTTCCAGTGCATCATTATCTTTAATGTACTGTTCTTGCTTACCTTTTTTCAGTTTATACAATGGTGGCTGTGCAATATAGATGTGACCACGTTCCACAAGCTCAGGCATTTGACGGAAGAAGAAAGTCAACAGTAGCGTACGAATGTGCGAACCATCGACGTCAGCATCGGTCATGATGATAATTTTGTGATAACGCAGCTTGTCTGGGTTGTATTCTTCACGGCCAATACCACAGCCCAATGCTGTGATGAGTGTGCCGACTTCAGCCGATGAAATCATACGGTCGAAACGTGCACGCTCAACGTTTAGGATTTTACCTTTTAGTGGCAAAATCGCTTGCATCTTACGGTTACGGCCCTGCTTTGCAGAACCACCCGCAGAGTCACCTTCGACCAAGTACAATTCAGACAATGCTGGATCTTTCTCTTGGCAATCTGCCAATTTACCTGGAAGACCGGCAATATCAAGCGCACTCTTACGACGCGTCATTTCACGTGCTTTACGCGCTGCATCACGTGCACGTGCTGCATCAATGATTTTGCCTGCAATTGATTTCGCCGCTTGTGGGTTCTCTAATAAGTATTCAGAGAACGACTTGTTCATGGCTTGTTCAACCGCAGATTTCACTTCACTCGACACCAATTTTTCTTTGGTTTGTGAAGAGAATTTCGGATCTGGCACTTTCACAGACACAATCGCAGTTAAACCTTCACGCGCATCATCACCAGAAACCGCGACTTTCTCTTTTTTGAGTAAGTTTTCGCTTTCCATGTAGCTGTTTAAGCCACGGGTGAGTGCAGCACGGAAGCCTGCTAAGTGGGTACCACCATCTTTTTGTGGAATGTTGTTGGTAAAGCAACGAACATTTTCTTGATACGAATCATTCCATTGCAAAGCAACTTCAACACCAATGCCATTTTCAGCTTGGGTGGTGAAATGGAAGATGTCATTCAGGTGAGTTTTGCCTTCGTTAATGTATTTAACGAACTCTGATAAACCACCTTCGTAATCATAGATGTTTTCTAGATTGACACGTTCATCACGTAGAACGATACGCACACCCGCGTTCAGGAACGAAAGTTCACGTAAACGACGCGCTAAAATATCGACATTAAAAATGGTCTGACTAAACGTTTCAGCACTTGGGTAGAAACGAACAGTGGTACCTGATGTATCCGTCGTTCCTGTTTCACGCAGTTTGTAAACAGGATCACCATGGCGGTATTCTTGTTCGTAGGTTTTACCCGCACGGCTAATATTTAAAAGCAGTTTTTCAGAGAGCGCGTTAACAACGGAAACACCAACGCCATGTAGACCGCCCGAAACTTTATAGCTGTTATCGTCAAATTTACCGCCAGCATGCAGAATGGTTAAAATCACCTCTGCTGCAGATACACCTTCTTCTGGGTGAATATCGGTAGGAATACCACGGCCGTTGTCTGATACGGAAACTGACTCATCTTCATGAATAGTCACAATGATTTCATCACAATGACCAGCTAATGCTTCATCAATTGAGTTGTCAACAACCTCAAACACCATGTGGTGTAAGCCTGTACCATCATCCGTATCACCAATATACATGCCCGGACGCTTACGCACCGCATCTAAGCCACGTAATACTTTGATACTAGAGGAATCATAAGCCTTTTCATTGGTTTGTTCTGTTTGAGAAGCAGCTTGATCTTCTGAACTCATGGTTTCTCCCTAGTGAAAAATAGGTCTGTCTCAAAATGACA
The DNA here is from genome assembly GCA_963599285.1 of Bacteroidaceae bacterium. GTDB lineage: Bacteria > Pseudomonadota > Gammaproteobacteria > Pseudomonadales > Moraxellaceae > Acinetobacter. The sequence continues at coordinate 6,586 of CAVBYE010000030.1, forward strand.
AGGTCATTGTGTGACAAGGCAGACTTGCCCGTGTTCAACTTTGAATAATTGATAGGAAATAGACAGATCATTCAAGTGAGTTTGAACTGCTGTCTGATCTAAAGTGGTAATAAAAACTTGACTACCGAGTTGGCTCAATCGCTCAATTAAACGTCGTTGTGCGGTTAAATCTAATTCTGCCGTTAGATCATCTAATAATACCACAGTTTCCCGATTACACGCATGTAGCATTGCAATCTGTGAGAGTTTTAAAGCAATGATTAACAGCTTTTTTTGACCGCGTGATAACACCAAATCGGCACTGCCCATTGTGGTCTTTAAACGCAGATCAGCACGATGTGGGCCGTACTCTGTAAAGCGTCGCTCTACATCTTTTTGATGGTGCTGAATCAAGTCATGCCACAGACCTTGTTCACTATGAAAGCCCGACACATACTCTAACTTAATGTCGAGATCAGGAAGTAAATACTGTAAATCCTGTTGCAAATAGTGCTGCCACTGCTCCACGATATTTGAGCGTTGACTGTGTAAAATTTCACCATACTCACTGAGCATTTTATTCCATGGTTCTAAGGCTTCTAAACTCAATTGTCGCTCATTTTTTAGCAAACTATTGCGCTGTTTGAGTGCCCGTGAATAGTACTGCCAAGCACGATAAAATTCAGGTTCCACGTGAAACATCAGCCAATCTAAAAGCTGACGCCGAGGCTTCGCACCATGATCAATAATGTCGGTACTTAAAGGGTCAATCAGCTGCACAGGCAGTAGACGTGCCAATTGTCCCTGCGTTGCGATGGGATCGCCATTGACCTTAATCTGCTGTTCACCGCCAATAAACTTTTGTAATCCAAATTTATCGTGAGCCGATTGTGCAAAGATCAAGGCATCTTGAGCGTGATGCTGAATATAGTGTTTAGGCATATGGGTTCGAAACGAACGTCCTGTGGCCAAAACATGAATCGCTTCTAGCACTGAGGTCTTGCCTGAGCCATTTGCCCCATAAAAGACGTTAAACGGCTGCAACTCTTGGAGTGCAACCGTTTCTAAGTTTCGAACACGCTGAATCTGAAGACGTGTAATTTGCATCATTGAGCGGGGCTCTTAAACACGCATCGGCATAACCACGTAGGTTTGATCTGGATGCATTGGATCTTGTACCAGCACAGAATGATTGGCTTCCGTCATGGTCATCGACACATTTTCACCATCAAGTACATTGAGTACTTCAACGAGATATTGTGAGTTAAATGACATCTCAAGTTCATCACTATTGTACTGAATCGCTAACTCTTCCGTAGCCTCATCCTGCTCAGGGTTATTGGCACGTAACTGTAGGCTATCTTGCTTGAAAATTAAGAACAAACCACGTAGTTTTTCGTTACTTAAAATCGCAACACGCTGTAAAGATTGCTTAAACACATCATGTGCAATCAGTACGTTTTTATCGCCACCACGTGGAATCACACGACGATAGTCTGGGAATTTACCGTCAATCAGCTTAGTGGTAAAACGCACTGTAATATCAGACTGCTCTTTATCACGACTTGGTGTTTGAATCGTAATATTGAGTAATTCACGTCCAATTAATAAAGATAATTGCTCATCTTCAATGCTCAGCAGACGCTGTAATTCAGCCACAGCTTTACGCGGCACAATGGCTTGAATCGGTTGAGTGGCATTTGAAGATGCCAAAGTTTCACATAATGCTAAACGATGGCCATCTGTCGTTACTGCACGCAATTGTTGCTCTTCAAGCTCAAGTAAAGTCCCGGTTAAATAAAAACGCACATCTTGCACAGCCATCGCAAAGGCCGTTTTTTCAAACAGACGCTTGAGTTCACGTTGAGTGACCGTCACTTGTGTGCCCTGCGTATTTTCCGTGGTTAATAACGGATAATCTTCAGCAGGTAATGTACCTAAAACAAAACGGCTTTTCCCTGAAGTCAGGATACAGCGCTGATCTTCTGACACCTGTAAATCGATCAAGGCACCATTGGCTAAAGATTTACAAATATCCACCAACTTACGAGCAGGGACAGTGGTTTCACCTGCCTTTAAGCATGCACCATCTGCCAATTGCGTACTCGCTACCAGCTCCACTTCTAAATCAGAACCTGTCACCGTTAAGGACTGCGGTGTCACCTGAATTTTTACGTTAGATAGAATATTTAAAGTATGGCGACGTTCTACAGCACCTACCACATGAGATAGAACATTGAGTAAGCTTTCTTTCGCGATTTTTAAACGCACAATACATTCCTCTAACATAAGAAAGTGGGGGAGTTTTTTCGATGAGTAATATGCGGCAGATTATGCCGCTTTTCAAGACGATTTTTTAAGCAATATCAGCTTAACTTTGCAGCAGACGTTGTAAGTTTTTATAGTCTTCGTTAAAGATTGGATCTTGATCACGCAAGCTTTGTACTTTTTCACAGGCATGCATCACTGTACTGTGATCACGACCACCGAAAGCCATACCAATTTCAGGGAAACTGTCCCCTGTGAGTTCACGTGCTAAGCCCATGGCCAATTGACGTGGACGTGCATAAATACGCGTACGTTTAGGACCAACCAATTCTTTAAGCGGAATACGGAAATACTCACTCACGACACGCTGAATATTTTCTGTGCTGATGGTACGAGCACGGATCGCGAGTACATCTTTGAGTGACTCACGCACCACATCAAGGTCAATAGAAGTCCCTTTAAAACGCGAGATCGCAACCACTTTATTCAATGCACCTTCAAGCTCACGTACATTGGCCACCACTTGCTGAGCAATAAACAGTGCACAATTACGTGGCAATTCAACCCCAGTGCTTTCTGCTTTCTTCAGCAAAATCTCGATACGCGTTTCAATATCAGGGGGTTCAACCCCAACCGATAAGCCCCACGAGAAGCGTGACACTAAACGTGGATCAAGCTCCGTGAGTTCTTTAGGATAGCGATCCGAAGTTAAGATAATCTGTTTTGACTCATCTAACAGCGCATTAAAGGTGTAGAAAAATTCAACAAGACTGGCTTCTTTACCTGCCAAAAGATGAATATCATCGACCAACAATAAATCTAAAGAACGGCAATTTTTCTTAAATTCTTCAACCTTACCTTGCTGTAAAGACGTCACAAAGTCTTGGACAAAACTTTCAGCCGTCATATACATCACACGTGCGTTCGGCTTGGCTTGTAAGAGCGCATTACCGACTGCCTGCATTAAATGAGTCTTACCCAAGCCTGTTGGGCCATACAAAAACAAGGGATTGTGTTGTGGTTCACCCAATTGAGTGAGCACTTTGCGGCACGTTTCCGCTGCCATTTGGTTTGAACGACCTTCAACAAATAAGGAGAAGGTAAACAATGGATTTAATAATCGCTTACGGTTGGCCTTTGTTGGCTCTTCTTTTTTTACTTTCTGAACAACAGGTGCAACTGGTGCTGCTTGTAATGCTGAAGTTGTTGTTGCAGGTTGATCTTTCGCAGACAAAATTGCGCCAGGGCGTGAGTCGACTAAAATTTCAACTTTACAAATACGCCCCTCAGAAAGCTGCTCTGCCAAAATAGAAATCAGTTCTAAATGGTGCTCTTGGATATAGCGTGTCCAATACGGATTTGGTGCATAAAGACGTAAAGTATTTTCAACTTCTTCTGCAATTAAGGGACGGATCCACATCGTAAAGACATTTCCAGATAGCTCTTGTCTCAAGCGATCCAAACAGTCTGTCCAAAGCATGTGAAACCCCTATTTATCTATGTGCAACGTGAACGGTATTGGTCACCGCAAAAGCGGGTCGCCATTCTAACCAAGTTATCCACATATGTCATGAATAATCTTTGCGAGCAAAGGAAAATGGCCAAAAAATTAAATTTCAATCCTGTGTGGATAAAATTACCCACAAGCTGTGGATAAAATATATCATAAAGTTATCCACAAAGTATAAGAAAAATAGAAACATATTTATCCACAATATAAGATATTGTTTTATATTTAAAAAAATACCTTTTCCACAAAAAAAATGCTCCCTAATAATAATAAATTTAAATTTATAAATTTGAATTTATTTATAGACTGAGCTTTTTTTGTGGATAAGTGTGAAAAACAAATGAATTCAAATTTAAATTTATAAAAGCGATGCACAACGTGAATAACATTGTGGATAAGTATGTTAATATCATTGTTGATATTTAAAATTTTATTTAAAAACAATTGTTTATATATTTTTAAAATATATTTAGTTGATGAAAATCTTTGTTTTCTGCATCACAAGCAGAATAAAAAATTTACAATCTAATTTGGACTGATTTGGCATTTTGCATTGACAGCTCAAGCTATGAGCTCTAAAATCGCGAACCTTTATACAAAGATCATTTTTGGAGTTTCGATATGAAACGTACATTCCAACCATCTGAATTAAAGCGTAAACGCGTTCATGGTTTCCGTGCTCGTATGGCTACTAAAGCTGGTCGTCAAGTTTTAGCTCGCCGTCGTGCAAAAGGTCGTCACAGCTTAACTGTTTAATTACTAGTTAACGCTGTAACGATTTTGGGTGTATGACTACACTTTATGGCTACAGCACAGGGGTTCGCCTACGCTGTGCTGCCGACTACAAAGGTGTGTTCGATGGTGCGCTTTTTAAAGTGCATCAGCCCCATTTCCTATTTCTAGCAAAACATTCCGAACTGCCCAATAGCCGTTTGGGACTTGTTGTTGCTAAAAAGAAAGTGCGTCGCGCACACGAAAGAAATAGAGTAAAACGACTTGCTCGCGAAAGTTTTCGCCTGCATCAACCACAATTGGCTCAGTTAGATATCGTGATTATGCCTAAAATGGGTATTGATACCGTGCCTAATGCCGAGTTATTTCAGCAATTACAATTTGCTTGGCAGAAACTCAATCGTCTTGCCAAAAAGCATTCAAAAACAGCTCCCTCCCCACAAAAGTAGAGATGGCCAATGGTACGTCTACTGCATTGGTTGATTCGTTTCTATCAGATTGCGATTAGTCCGTTACTTGGGCCGCGTTGTCGCTACATTCCAACATGTTCTCAATATTCTTTAGAAGCAGTCCATATGCATGGTGCTGTGCGTGGTGTTTGGTTAGCTACTCGACGTATTTGCCGTTGTCATCCGTGGGGTGGTTCGGGCTATGACCCTGTGCCACCGAAAGCAATTCGTTTTATTTCCTTTCAGCAAATAGATTCTGATTCTCAAAATCGTCTTGTTGCTGTACCCTTTCGTGATCGTTTATTGAACCAAAATCACTCTAACCACTTGGGGTAATAGATATGCAACAATGGGCCAGGATTGCAATTCTCGGTGCTATGTTTGTGGTTGCCTATTTGCTCATTTTGGCGTGGCAAAAAGATTACGGTAATGCTGAAAACCAGCCGCAGCAACAAGCTGCCGTGGTTTCACATGAAGTGTCTGCAGACTTGCCAAATGGTCAGACAGCCGTCGCTGCCTCTGATCTGCCACAAACGGCAAATGTCACAGCACAACAGGCAACAGATACAACTGCACCTGTAAGTCAACAGCTTATTTCAGTACAAACCGATCTTTATCATCTTTGGATTAGTCCTAAAGGTGGCGATATCGTACGTATTGAACTACTCAATCATGACAAAAATAAAGACAGCGATGACGCATTTGTCATGCTTGAAAGCGATGCGAAACGTACTTACGTGGCGCAGTCTGGTTTAATTGGTCTTAATGGTCCCGATTCAAACCGTAATGGTCGTCCAAATTATGAAGTTGAAAAAACTGCATATACTTTAGCGGATGCCAAAGCAGAACAGAAAGATGGCAAGATTGTTAAAACGTTAACAGTGCCAATGCTGTATAAAACTGCGGATGGTGTAGAGATCATTAAAACATTTACCTTTAAACAAGGTGAATATCCAATTGTGGTTAACCACAAAGTCGTGAACCGTAGTACGCAGCCATGGCAGGGTCAAATGTTTGGTCAAATCAAACGTGACAACTCTGAAGATCCAGGTAAGTCAGACCAAGGTATTTTTACTTTAGGGACTTTCTTAGGTGGTGCATGGGGTACACCGGATGAACATTACAACAAACTCAAATTTGATAACTTTAGCGAAGAAAAAGTCAGCGTTGAAGCCAAAGGCGGTTGGGTTGCAATGGTTCAGCATTACTTCGTGAGTGCATGGGTGCCGGGTGACCTTAAATTGTCAACCGACGGTCAAGCGTATACTGCGAAATTAGAATCACGTAAATCTGCTGATGATATGAATATCATTGGTTTTACTTCGCCAGCATTTAATGTACCTGCAGGTACAGTGGCTGAAGTAGATGCAACCTTCTATTCAGGTCCAAAAATTCAGTCAGAGTTAAAAGATTTAGCGACAGGCTTAAACCAAACTGTAGATTATGGTTGGTTATGGCCGATTGCGAAACTGTTGTTCTTAGGTCTTGAGTTCTTCCATAGTGTGGTTGGTAACTGGGGCTGGGCAATTATCTTACTCACAGTATTGGTGAAACTGATCCTGTGGCCATTGTCGTCAAAGAGCTACCGTTCTATGGCGAAAATGCGTGTGATTGCGCCTGAAATGCAACGTATGAAAGAAGAGTTCGGTGAAGACCGTATGCGCTTCTCTCAAGAAATGATGGCCTTGTACAAACGTGAACAAGTCAACCCGCTTGCAGGTTGCTTACCGCTATTATTACAAATGCCAATCTTCCTCGCGTTGTATTGGGTACTGATGGAGTCTGTAGAACTTCGTCATGCGCCATGGTTACTATGGATTCAAGATTTATCTGCAATGGATCCGTGGTTTATCCTGCCGTTACTCATGGGCTTAACGATGTTTATTCAACAGTCGTTAAATCCACAGCCTGCTGACCCGATGCAAGCCAAAGTATTTAAAATTATGCCGGTGATTTTCACAGTATTCTTACTGTTCTTCCCTGCAGGTTTAGTACTTTACTGGATCGTCAACAACTTAATCACCATCTTACAGCAAGGTTTAATTAATAAATCTGTAGCGAAAGAACGTGAGAAACGTGAAGGCGCAGCGCAGTAATACAACATTACTGACTAGCTGAATTAATCCGCTTAAGATGGTAATCTTAGGCGGATTTTTATTTGTGTTGTTAACAAAGATTTTTAGGTGAATTTTATGCAAACTCAAACCACTATTGCTGCGATTGCCACACCACCGGGGCGTGGTGGCGTTGGGGTAATTCGCCTATCTGGCCCAAAATCTTATGCGATTGCTGAAGCCCTAACGCAGCAACCGCTTGCAGGCGCACGCTACGCTGCTTTTCGTAAGTTCTACGATGCAACAGGCGAAGTCATGGATGAAGGCTTAGCCATTTGCTTCCCGAATCCGCACTCGTTTACTGGTGAAGATGTGGTTGAGTTGCAAGGTCACGGTGGTCCTGTGATTCAAAATGCCCTCCTTGCGCGTTTGTTTGAATTGGGCGCGCTTGCGGCTAAAGCCGGTGAGTTTTCGATGCGTGCCTTTGAAAACGGCAAACTTGATTTAGTCCAAGCAGAAGCGATTGCCGATTTAATTGATGCTACTTCACAAGCTGCTGCACGTTCTGCGGTACGTTCGTTGCAAGGCGCCTTCTCTAGCAAAGTAAATACTGTTTTAGAGCAGCTGATTCATTTACGTTTACACGTAGAAGCGGCAATTGACTTCCCTGAAGAAGAAATTGACTTCTTAGCGGACGGTAAAATTTTAAGTTTGCTTGATGGTGTTACAGGTGCAGTCACGCAAGTACAGCAATCGGCACGTCAAGGTCAGTTACTACGTGAAGGTTTACAAGTGGTAATTGCCGGTAAACCAAATGCGGGTAAATCATCACTGTTAAACGCTTTAGCAGGAATTGAACGCGCCATTGTGACGGATATTGCCGGCACAACCCGTGATGTCCTACATGAAAAAATTACTTTAAATGGTTTACCCATTACCTTAACCGATACCGCAGGTTTACGCGAAACCGGCGATATTGTGGAAAAAGAAGGGATTCGCCGTGCCATTAAAGAAATTGAACAAGCAGATTTACTCTTGCTTGTGTATGACTTAAGCCAAGGTGAAGATCCACTTTTATTAGCCCAAGAATACTTTGCCGATTACATTGAGCCAAAACGCCTCATGCTCATTGGGAATAAATGCGATTTGATCAATACCGATGCAGTCATTGGCGACTTAAACGGTTTCCGTCATATCACTGTCTCTGCTAAGCAAGAAACAGGCGTTCAATCGCTCATTGATGCGATTACAGCGCATGCAGGCTTCCAACCTGAGGAAGATACCTTTATTGCGCGTACCCGTCATTTAGACGCAATGAAGCGCACACAGTATTATTTAGCTGAAGCACGTGAACAACTTGTGGTGTATAACGCAGGTGAGCTTGTGGCTGAATCACTGCGTTTAGCACAAAATGCGTTAGGTGAAATTACCGGTGACTTTAGCGCAGATGATTTGTTGGGCAAAATCTTTGGCTCATTCTGTATTGGAAAGTAAGTCAACTGAAAAAAAAGCCCTCATTTGAGGGCTTTTTTATGCCAAAACCAAAGTAATAAACACAGAATCCCAATACCTACACAAAACCATACAATAGCGGCGTTTAAACCCATGTGATCAGCCAAATAGCCTACAGCGATAATGGGTACAATAGTGCCTAAGTACCCCACAAATAAGTAGGTCGACATGACAGCCGCGCGATTATGTTCATGACTCATGTGATGGACAAAGCCAAATGCACCGAGCAAGGCTAAGCCATGTCCAATGCCTACAAGCAAGGTGCTAAGAAAGAACAATACCGACCATTGGAGATACATACATAGCCCAAGCACAAACACACTTAAAATAAGTCCAATCAAGCCCCAACTCAGTGCTGTTTTCATTGCAACCTGACGGGCGAAAAATTGCGTCATAGCAGACACAAGTAAAATTAGCGCAATAGCTGTACCACTCACGAGAGGACCATGCCATGGCAAAATATCTTGTACAAATGAAGGCGACAGAGAAGCAAATAAACAAAATGCAGCAAAGGCACAGAATGCTGTCAGACCTACAACATAAAAGCCCATTTTATGGGGTGCATCAGGTGCTTGTAATTTAGGTACAAGTGATAAAGGTTGGGACTCGAATGCTGGCTTTTTCACAAAATACAATAAGAGCAAACTCAGCATTGCCCCCACAATCACCACGATATAGGGCGTAACCAAGGGTAGAACTGAAAATTGGGCAATTAAACCACCAACAAAAGGTCCTAAACCAAAACCAATAGCAGTCACAATCGAACTAATTTGTGGTGCAAGTGCACGATGGCTATTGGGAATACTGGTGATCAGTCCCAACATTGCAGAGGTGGTGATTAAACCCGAGGCAATGCCAATAACAAAACGCCCTGCCCCAAGTTGTATGGGACTGTTGGCCATTGCGGATAGAATCAAGCCCGTAATCACGAGACCCACGCCGATCTTCAATGTGGTTAAGAAACCAATACTGTTACTCAGCCGCCCTAAAAATAGCAACGTTGCTAAACAGCCAAACATATAGGCGACAAAAATATAGGTAATGTGACTTGGCAATAAATGCCATGCTTGTTGATAGAGAGGATAAAGTGGGCTTGCCAGAGCGGTACCAATGGTGCCCATAATCAAGGCAAAGCCAATTGTGGAAAACTGCTGCCAAGACTGTTGATAACTCATATTTTATCCACAGGCGATCCATGCCTTTTATCAGATTGTTAAAAAGAAGAGCTAGTTTAACCTTATTTTTTCTGAAAATACGTGAGAATTGTTAAATAATGCTATAGCTGCTGCTTGAATGGGGTTGAGTTTTAATCCTTATGCATATGAGCGTTTATTTTGTTGTAAATTATTGATAATAATATTTTTTTAATTGTTTCACGTGAAACATTAACATGGGTTGTTTGATTTGAGTAAAGCTCAGACTAAAAATGCGCATGGTCTACGCTTTTCAACGTAAAATAAAAACCATATTGTATTGTTTATATGACCTTATGAAAAAAACACTTCTTTTCGCAGCATTAAGCTTGATCTCTAGCCTGAGTTTTGCTGACTTAGATACCGCCAAAACTAATCTAGCCAAAAATTATCCTAACCTTGCGCTTAAAAATCTTGCACCTACAGAAATGCGTGGCATCTATAGCGCGGTCTTAGATGGACAAGTGGTGTACCTGAACGATGATGCACAGCATTTAATCGCAGGCAGTATGGTACGTCTACATGATCAAAAAAACTTAACTCAAGAGTTAAGAGTCAAAAACAACAGCATTGACTGGAAAAAACTTCCCCTTAAAAATGCAATTAAATCAGTAAAAGGCAATGGTAAACGCCAGTTGGCCATCTTTTCTGACCCAAATTGCCCATATTGTCAAAAGCTTGAGCTAGAACTGAATAAGCTCAATGATGTGACGCTCTATACGTTCATTCTGCCATTAAAATCGCAATCCGTTGAACCATCAAAAAATGTGTATTGCAGTCAGGATCCTGCCTATGCGTGGGAGCAGTTGATCACTAAGAAAGTTCAACCTAAAGTGAAAAAAAGCTGTAAGAATCCAATTGCAGAAAACTTAGCACTTGCACAGCAGCTGGGTGTAAATGGTACACCCGCCATTATTTTCTCAAATGGGTATAAAGTTTTAGGCGCTTATCCAGCGGCTGAAATAGAAGCGATTTGGCGAGAATTGGGTCTCTAGTATTATCTTACAAGCACACTAAAAAGCCCTACAACTGTAGGGCTTTTTTTATACAAGATTAGGCCTTCTTACTGAGCATATTGTAAATGAAGAGAATAATAATGGCGCCAACAACCGAAGCAATAAAGCCCGCTGCGGAATTTTCACCATAAAAACCGAGTAAACGACCACCGTAGGTGGCAAGTAAAGAGCCTGCAATGCCAAGCACGGTGGTCATCACAAACCCAGCTTTGTCTTCACCGGGATGAATCGCACGTGCAATTAGACCTGCAACAAAACCAATAATGATGGCACCAATGAGTGAAAACATCTGTTCTCTCCTCTTAAGCGTTAAAATATAGTCGTTATGCTGATGACTCTTCCATCATTGAAGATTTATATGACAGGTGATAGCTGAATTCGGCAAAAAAGTGTTGTTTTTTTGTTCAAAATTACCCAAAAAAATAAAAAAAAGTGGCCTTCGGCCACTTCTTTGGATCATAAATCTTAAAGACCAATTTCACCAATAAATGGAATATGACGGTACTTTTGATCGTAGTCTAAGCCATAACCGACAATAAATTTGTCTTCGACTTCAAAGCCCATAAATTTCACTTCAAGCTCAATTTCACGGCGTGAAGGTTTGCTCACGAGTGTGCATAACTCAATTGAGTTTGGCTCACGTGTTGCTAAGATTTCTAACACTTTGCTTAAGGTATTACCTGAGTCGATAATATCTTCGACCACAAGCACGTCCTTACCACGAATTTCGCCGTCTAAATCTTTTAAGATTTTAACGTCACGTGTTGAAATCGTACCACCGCCATAGCTCGATACAGTCATAAAGTCGAGTTCGTGAGGTTTATCAATGGTACGGCAAAGGTCAGCCATAAAGATTACTGAACCGCGAAGCAAGCCAATCAGCACCAGTTCTTTGTCGCTATTTGCATAATGTGCATTAATTTTTGCGCCAAGTTCCTGAACTTTCGCTTGAATTTCTTCAGCAGAAATCATCACCTTCATTTCAACAGACATGGGTAGATACCTAAAAAGCAAAATCAAAAATAAAAAAGGTGTTGACCTGCAACACCCTTAAACATGCTTTAATTTTAAAGCATCTTTTTTATTGTTGCACCCGTTTTAGTGTTGAAAATGTAAATCGGGGCAACAGTTTGTAAGTAGATCGCGTGAATGTTTACGGCGTTGATGTTTTTCCTTGTGTATAGACACATTGACCAAACACATAGGTCGCAGCGATATTTCGATCATCGCCCATGGTAATCAGCGCAAATAAAGCGTCCTCAATATTTTTAGCACGGCTTTGGCGTAAACGCTGTAAGGCAGTGGCATTTAAATCGAGCACCACAAAATCAGCTTCTTTGCCTACGTTAAAGTTACCGAGCTTATCCTCTAAGCTTAGGGCTTTGGCACTGCCTAAGGTGGCGTGATAAAGCGCCTCAAAGGCAGAGAGTTTATTACCTTGTAATTGCTGCACTTTGTAAGCTTCATTTAGGGTTTGCAGTTGGTTAAATGAAGTGCCTGCGCCTACATCTGTACCCAAACCAACTTTGACTTGTTTTTCCCACGCTTTGTGCAATGGGAATAAACCGCTGCCTAAAAATAGATTTGAGGTTGGGCAAAAGGCAATGGCTGAGTCAGTGTCATGCATACACTGCCATTCATGTTCTTCTAAATGCACGCAATGTGCAAATACCGATTTTGAACCGGTTAAACCATAATGATGATAGACATCAAGATAGCCATTTTGCGCAGGGAATAATTCTTTGACCCAAGCAATTTCATTTTTATTTTCGCTTAAATGGGTATGTACATATACATCAGGATATTCCGCTTTAAGTTGCCCTGCTTTAGTGAGCTGCGCTTCGGTAGAGGTGGGTGCAAAACGTGGCGTAATAGCGTAGAGGTTACGCCCTTGGCCGTGCCACTTCTCAATTAAGGCTTTGGAGTCTGTATAAGCCGTTTCTGCGCTGTCGCATAGATCTTCAGGCGCATGACGATCCATCAACACTTTACCGGCAATCACGCGCATGTTCTGTGCACTTGCAGCTTCAAATAAAGCATTCACTGATTCAGGATGTACAGTGGCAAAGACTAAAGCAGTTGTGGTGCCGTTTTTGAGTAGTTCTTGAATAAAGAATTCGGCAATTTTTTTGGCGTATTCAGGCTGTTTAAATTGTAATTCGGTGGGGAAAGTATAGGTATTCAGCCACTCTAACAGCTGTTCGCCATATGCACCGATCATCTCGGTTTGTGGAAAGTGAATATGGGTATCAATAAAGCCGGGTACAATCAATTGTTCAGGATAATGCTGCACTTGAATATTGGCATCGAGCAGATGCTGCCCATCTTGCCATGTACCAAAATAGCTAATCTGGCCATTTTGGCTAATCAGTAAACCATCTTCTACATATCGCACTTGGTCGTGAATTTCACGCGCTTGGGCAACCGTATTCTGAATATCGAGAAAGCGACCGCGAATCGCCGTCGTTGCAACTACAGAAGACATTTTTAACCTGCGAGTTTTATTTTTTCGATTGATTGTACCCAATATAGCGGGCTTACACTGTATAACGTTTACTCAGTCCCCATTCCGCCAAAATACGACGATACATGGTCGATGAGCGATCGGCTTCAAAATGCGCTTCCATCATCAAATCAAGCGGTAGCTCTTCGGGTTTTTGTGCTTCCACCATCTCCTGATCTTCAGCAAAGATTTGCGCGTTAAAGTCATACACGGCGTTTAGATCACCGGTTTGGTCAAAATTACGCGTCAGTGGCACAAATAAACGGGTTTTATTATGCGAGACCGGACAACAGGCATTTAAGATTTTCAGTACGCCATCCTCAGGGAAATCGACAGTCAGAATTGCACTAAAGGGCGGATAGACTTCAAAGGTACGCTTCCACTCAAAACCTTCAGGGGCTAGGTGCTGCAAACCATGTGGATAGTTACTCACATCACTAATATAGGTGCTCTTTAAACCGTAATCGGTACGTTCACTTTGGTATTTAGGTACCACAGGATTGTCACGGCTGGCAAAGGCTTGATGATGCACCCACGCAAAATGCGCCACATCAATAAAGCCTTCTAGCTGTCGACCGCTTGAACCGGCAATATCCACAAATGGCGGCAAAATCGCTTGATGTTCGGGGTGTTGCCATGTGTCTAAGACAGGGATATTGGCGCTATCGACATCGCGACCAAAAATGCTGGTCCAAATCAGGCCATAGCGCTCGAGCACAGGAAATTTAATTAAACGAAACCGATCAGAGATTTTCTTTAGATCAGGCTGAGCAGGAATTTTATTGCATTGACCATCAGCACCATAATGGAGCCCATGATAAGGACAGATAATATTTTCATCTTCGACCCACCCTTTTGTTAATGGGACGCCACGATGTGGGCAAATGTCCCGAACCAAATGAATTGCACCGCTTTGCGTTTGATACAGCGCCATATTCACATCTAATAAGGTCACACGTTGTGGCTGCATCGACACATCTTGCACCCGTGCCACCGGATACCAATGCTGTGCAAGAATCTGCCAATCGCTGGCATCAAATTGACTATTACACGGCTGATCAAAGGGCTGTAAGGTCGGAATGATGGCGTTCATGCTGTGCTCCTAAAAAGGTGAAAGTGACCCTAAGCAAGATGCAAATTCTTTGCCACATTAAAAAAGCCGCAATATTTTGCGGCTTTTTACTTTCAGAGATTTTAAGAAGCGTGTTTCTTGCTGTGTCGGATCGACAGCCAAGCGGTAATCGCTAAGACCACCACAATAAAGCCAAGTGAAATCCAAATTGGCATATGGAACACATCTAGCATCAGCATCTTAAAGCCAATGAACAACAAGATAATGCCTAAACCATACGGTAAATAATGCATTTTAGACGCGGCACCTGACAGCAAGAAGAACATGGCACGTAAGCCTAAAATCGCCATTAAGTTTGCTGTTAATACAATAAAGGGATCAGAGGTGACTGCAAAAATGGCAGGAATAGAATCCACCGCAAAGATCACATCCGATGCTTCAACTAGAATTAATACCAAAAATAACGGAGTTGCCCACAACACACCGTTTTCACGCACGAAGAATTTATTGCCGTGCATTTGCGGGGTAATGCGCATATGTTTGCGTAAGAACTTTAAGATCGCCATATCTTCGATATTGCTGTCTTCTTCGTCTTGGCCTTTTAAGAATTTGAAGCCGGTATACACCAAGAATGCACCAAAGATGTACAACACCCAAGAAAACTCTTGTACAAACCATGCGCCAATAAAAATAAAGATGGTTCTTAAAATAATTGCGCCAAGTACACCATACAGCAGCAATTGACGCTGTAAGGCAGGCGGAATCGCAAAAGCCGCGAAGATCATTAGCCAAACAAAGACGTTATCAATCGCAAGGGATTTTTCTAATAAATAACCTGCGAAGTATTCCATGGTCTTGGCATTGGCAATGCTGACCCCGACGGTTTGCTGTAAATACAGCCACAGTCCGCCACCAAAGAGCGCAGCCACCGAGACCCACGCAATGCTCCAATAGGCCGCAGTTTTAATTTTAACGTCTTGACCTTGGGTTTGGCGAAAGCCCAAAAAGTCAATGAGTAGCATGACAATCACGAGGCCAAAGAATGCCAAGTACAGCCAAAGATTACCGATTGTTTCCATGTGTATGCTCCACATCTAGCAATCGGCCATAAAAAAACCTTGACCAGTTGCTAGACACAATTTGTCTATAACAACATGATCAAGGTCTTGCCTACATCTTTACAGTGTAAATCTGTATAGATGCTCAGATACCGACTTTTTGCAAAGTGTAATGACGATAGTCTGACACCTCAGCCAAGCAACAGCTGAGGTTTGGAGGAGGCTACTCCCCTTGTTCAAATAAAATTTTGTTTTGAGCTATGCTCAAATGTGGCTTCAGCATGCCACAGTTGCTGCCAAAGCGCAATTTTTATCCGCTTAATTGTTGTTAATGCTTTAAGAAGTCACGGCGTTGTACCAAATACAGCGCGATGAATGTGCCAATGAGCGCCACTGCCCCACCAACAACCCCAATATAAGCCAGCCCCAAGCTGCTAATCACAATACTGCCCAATAGCGCACCGCCGCCAATGCCGACATTGTAGAGCCCTGAGAAAATCGCCATGGCGACATCAGTCGCATCACTCGCTAGATTTAAGGTTTTAGACTGTTGAGCTAAACCAAAGCAAATAATGCCAATTCCCCAAAACAGACTTAAACTCACAAGAGAAATAAACGTGACTGCCATGGGTTGTAACAGCAACATCGAAAATGCGAGTAAAGCACAACTAAGTGGAATAGCCACACGGGGTAACTTCACCCCAAATTTACCAAAGAGATATGAACCTAAGAACCCTGCACCCCCATAAATCAGCAGTAAGCTTGTGGTTTGGCTTGAACTTAAATGGGCAACGCTTAAGGCAAAAGGTTCGATATAACTGTAAGCCGTAAATTGCGCCGTGATGATGATGACCGTCAGTGCAAAAACCAGTAACAGGCTTGGGCGCTGCATAAACAATTTTAAACTTTGTGCTGAACCTGAATTGACACTTGGTAAGAGCGGCAAGGTTTTGGCTAAAATTAAACAAACAATTGTGGCACCAATACCAATGAGGGCAAAACTATTGCGCCAGCCATAGGCTTCACCAATCATGCGTCCAAATGGAATGCCCAACACCATCGCAAGTGCTGTCCCTGTCGCGAGTAAACCCAACGCTTGAAACGCTTTTCCTTCAGGCGCAACACGTACCGCTAATGAGGCTGTAATGGACCAAAACAAGGCATGTGAAATGGCAATCCCAATACGGCTGAGCATTAACACACCAAAGCTCCACGCGTAGTAAGACAAGACATGGCTCACAATAAACGTGATAAACACCATCACCAATAAAAAGCGCCGTTCGATATTTTTAGTCGCAAGCATAATGGGCAGCGAAAGTAATGCCACCACCCACGCGTAAATGGTGAGCATGATACCCACGTCAGTTGCAGGCATATCAAAACTACGTCCAATATCACTTAATAGCGCAACCGGAATAAACTCCGTGGTGTTAAAAATAAACGCGGCAAAGGCAAGACTAATCACGCAAATCCATTGTCGCGTGGTACTCGCAGAAAGCTGAGACATAAATAAAGAGAGCCAAAGAATGTGCGCAAAGTGTAGGCGGATCTGAAGCGCTTGTTAAGCGACAATTGCACATCGTAAATACAACAGAGCAGCGTCTGACATCTGCCATGCTCAAGTGAAGCCACTTTAAATCGAGTGTGAGAGATGCAAGTTGAAATAGACCATTTAGATAGTCCGCAAAAAGGCGCTTTCTTTGTGTTTCAGAACGAGCAACGCCTTGCAGAAATGCAATATACATGGGCAGGTGAAGACAAATTTATTATTGATCACACCACAGTAGATGAATCACTGAGAGGTCAAAATGTCGGTCGGCAATTGCTTGATCGTCTTGTGGCGTTTGCACGTGAAAAGCAGGTCAAAGTTATTCCGCTTTGCCCATTTGCAAAATCCGTATTTGATAAAGACCCGAGTATTCGAGATGTTTTATATTAAGATGGTAGAAAACAAGACAAGGAATTATTGTGAATTTTGAGTATCAAGATAATGGACGCAAAGGCGAATTTTTTCTAAAGAATGAGCAAGGTCAACGTATTGCAGAAATCAGCTATGTGTGGAGCAATGACACAACGATTATTGCCGATCATACGTGGGTTGATGATTCTCTACGTGGACAAGGTATGGCGCGCAAACTGTTAGATCGTTTGGCAGAATTTGCCCGTGAAAAATCGCT
>CAVBYE010000031.1:0-23822 GCA_963599285.1 Bacteroidaceae bacterium
ACACACTGCAGGGCATGAGATCATTTTGGTTTCATCTGGTGCGGTTGCAGAAGGGATGGTGCGAATGAAACTTGAGCATCGACCCACCGATCTACCCAGTCTTCAGGCCTGTGCGGCCATTGGTCAGATGGGCTTAATTGAAACGTGGTCAAGCGTGCTGTTAAACCATCAGATTCAAACGGCACAAGTCTTATTAACCCATGATGACTTGGCTGATCGCCGCCGTTATTTAAACTCATGTGATGCCTTGCAGCATTTAATTGAGTGGCGTGTGATTCCGGTCATTAATGAAAATGATACTGTGTCTACCGACGAAATTCGCTTTGGCGACAATGACACTTTAGCTGCCATGGTGGCAGGTCAGGTGCATGCCGATTTGTTAATTATTTTAACGGATCAAGAAGGTATGTTTGATGCTGACCCGCGCTCAAATCCAGATGCAAAACTGTTCCATACGGTGCGTGCAATGGATGAAAGCCTGTTTGATATGGCAGGTGGCGGCGGTAAATTTGGTCGAGGCGGTATGTTGACCAAGGTGCGTGCAGCACGTTTGGCAGCCAAGTCAGGTTGTCCAACACTCATTGCCAGTGGTGATAGCGACATGGTGTTGTCACGACTCATGGCAGGTGAGATGCTAGGTACCTTATTCATTACTGACAATGACCGCTTAACGGCACATCAGCAGTGGTTGGCAGCGCATTTACAAACTGCAGGTCGTTTGGTGATTGATGATGGTGCAATTCGCGCGATTAAAGATAACCATCGCAGTTTATTGCCTGTAGGGGTGAAAGCGGTTGAAGGTCATTTCGAGCGTGGTGACGTGGTGGAATGTGTGGATACACAGGGCCATCGCATTGCCGTGGGACGTGTGAACTTTAGCTCGCGCTCGGCCGAAATCGTTAAAGGTTTAGCCTCAGATAAAGTCTATCAAGTACTTGGTGAAGCACGTTCATTAGAAATGATTCATCGTAATCATATGTCGATTTACTAAGTTTTTCTGTCTTCAAAAAAAATCCCGCTTTCGAGCGGGATTTTTTTATGCCGATGGGGCAGGTTTATTTGAGTTGAACACTACCGTTTAAACGTACTGTGAGTTGTGAATCGCCCGCTTCAATGTGCTGTTGCGGAATCTCATAGCTTGCAGTTTTCTCTACAGCACTGGCCATTGCAGAGCCTGCCATGTGGTCGGTATAGCTACTGTTGTCTACGTTGATTGAAACCATTTGATAACTGCTCTTATTCCAAGCCTGTGCAAGCGTTTTAGCACGCTGTTGGAAATTCTTGGATGCTTCAACCATTAAGTCATTTTCAACTTGGCTTCGTTTGGCTTGAGAAACGCTGAAGCTCACAGAGTCAGTTTGAAAATGCTGTTGTAGTGCAGCAATTAACTGTGCAGTGGCTTTAAAGTCAGTAGATTGCAGGTAGATCTGTGCGTTAGTGCGCCATTCTTTTAATTTACGGTTTGAATCATCATAGATGGGTGAGGTGGATTGTGAACCCGTTTCGACTTTAACGCTTGGATACTGACGCGCTGTCGCAAGGGCTTGATTAATCAGTTGGTTAACTTCAGTGGCCAATAATGCTGGCTGTTTATGACTTTTTTCTAAATACAGACGCACGTGCATTTCGTCATTGGCAACGGTACGATTTGCCTCTGCTTGTAAACTCACCACATTATAATCGAGTGCGCCATTGGCATGCACGAGCGTGGTTGGGAGCAAAAGTGCTGCGGCAGTGAGGCTTGAAACCAAAAGTTTAGACATAGGAAACCTAAAAAAGAGCAAGTGGATGATGTTTTGATGTACTTTAAAAATAATTTCCACAAAAATAATGAGGGCTTTGTGGTAAGAGTGTAAAAAAATATACACAACTTATTCAGAGACGAAAATAGATAAATACAAATAAAAAGAGAGGCTTATATAATTTTGGGCCTAAAAAGCATTGGTTGGTTAATTTTTGATTAAAAAAATTATAAAAAATAAGGATTTCTTTCAATTGTCATAATATGCGATGATAATTCCATCTATTAACTGGTTCGATGGGTTTTTTTGCAAAATTAAAGCAAGATAAAAGCACGAAACTTGTTTATTTTTTGAAAAAATTAGGTATCATGCCGCTCCTAGTTATCTTGAATAGAAAACTGTCTAACTAGATTCTATAAAGCACCGAGTCAAAGACCACAAGTCCCCCGACTTATTTCTTTCAACCCATATCAGAGATGGTAATTCGATATGAGCGTTACTTCAGTAAACCCTGCCTCTAATTCTACTAACGAATACTATTTGACTCGCCAAAGTCAGATGGAATCAAACGTGCGTAGTTATCCACGTAAATTACCGTTAGCGATTGCAAAAGCGCAAGGGTGTTGGGTTACCGATGTTGAAGGTACAGAGTACCTTGATTGTTTAGCTGGGGCAGGTACCTTAGCGTTGGGTCATAACCATCCTGCGGTTATTCAAAGTATTCAAGATACGCTTGCAAGCGGTCTGCCATTACATACTTTAGATTTAACGACACCGTTAAAGGATGCGTTTACTGAAGCATTACTTGAACAATTACCAGGTGGTAAGGAAGAGTATTGCTTACAGTTCTGTGGTCCATCTGGTGCAGATGGTACAGAAGCTGCAATTAAACTTGCAAAAACATACACAGGCCGTGGCACAGTGATCAGTTTCTCTGGTGGCTACCATGGTATGACGCACGGCTCACTTGCAATGACAGGTAACTTGTCTGCGAAGAATGCCGTAAATGGTTTAATGCCAGGCGTACAATTTATGCCATACCCACACGAATACCGTTGCCCATTGGGTCTTGGCGGTGAAGCGGGTGTTGACGCATTAACTTATTTCTTCGAAAACTTCATTGAAGACGTAGAAAGCGGTGTAACCAAGCCAGCAGCTGTCATCTTAGAAGCGATTCAAGGTGAAGGCGGTGTGGTCACTGCACCTGTGAAATGGTTGAAAAAAATTCGTGAAGTGACTGAAAAGCACAACATCGTGTTAATTCTTGACGAAGTTCAAGCGGGCTTTGCACGTTCAGGTAAAATGTTTGCCTTTGAACATGCAGGTATCGAACCTGATGTTGTGGTGATGTCTAAAGCAGTAGGTGGTAGCTTACCACTTGCAGTACTCGGTATTAAACGTAAGTTTGATGCTTGGCAGCCAGCAGGTCACACCGGTACGTTCCGTGGTAACCAATTGGCAATGGGTACAGGTCTTGCAACGATCAACACCATTAAAGAACAAAATCTTGCTCAAAACGCGCAAGAACGTGGTGATTTCTTACAAGCTGAAATCAAAAAATTAGCGGCAGAGTTCCCATGTATTGGTAACGTACGTGGCCGTGGTTTAATGATTGGTGTTGAAATCGTGGACGAGCGTCAAGCTGCAGATCACATGGGTTCATTACCTGCGGATTCTCAGTTAGCTGCTGCGATTCAAACGGCATGTTTCAATAACAAATTGTTATTAGAAAAAGGCGGCCGTAACGGTACAGTGATTCGTTTACTTTGCCCATTAATCATCACTCAAGCAGAATGTGAAGAAGTAATTGTTCGCTTCAAGAAAGCGGTTGCTGAAGCTCTAGTTGCAGTTCGAGGCGCGTAATGGTTGATTTTGCAGAACATCGTAAAGCGTTATTCTGCAATGATGCACAATCTATTGCTGACTATCAGTCAGCAATGGATTCAGCTGTAAAAGCTGTATCTGCATGGTTGCAAAATGACAAAATGTACACGGGCGGTAGCATCAAAGAGCTTCGCTCTGCTATTGCATTCAATCCTTCTAAAGAAGGCTTAGGTGTACAAAAGTCTCTTGATCGTATGGTTGAGCTTTTCTTAAATAAAAGCTTAAAAGTACATCATCCACATTCTCTAGCGCATTTGCACTGCCCAACCATGGTGACAAGCCAAATCGCGGAAGTGCTGATTAACGCAACAAACCAGTCTATGGACTCATGGGATCAAAGCCCTGCAGGTTCATTGATGGAAGTTCAGTTGATCGACTGGCTTCGTCAAAAAGTAGGCTATGGTGCAGGTCAAGCAGGTGTATTCACCTCTGGCGGTACACAGTCTAACTTGATGGGTGTGTTACTTGCGCGTGATGCGTGCATCGCGAAAAACTGGAAAGACGAAAACGGTAATCCGTGGTCTGTTCAGCGTGATGGCGTGCCTAATGAAGCGATGCGTAACGTCAAAGTCATCTGTTCTGAAAATGCACACTTCTCTGTGCAAAAGAACATGGCGATGATGGGCATGGGCTTCCAATCTGTAGTGACTGTTCCTGTGAACGACAACGCACAGATGGATGTAGACGCACTTGAGAAAACCATGGCTCACCTTCAAGCAGAAGGTAAGATCGTGGCATGTGTGGTTGCAACTGCAGGTACTACCGATGCAGGCGCAATTGACCCATTGAAAGAAATTCGTGAAATCACCAACAAATATGGCGCGTGGATGCATATCGACGCAGCTTGGGGTGGTGCACTGATTCTTTCGAATGACTATCGTTCTATGCTAGACGGTATCGAGCTTTCTGACTCAGTGACGCTTGATTTCCATAAGCATTATTTCCAAACGATTTCATGTGGCGCATTCTTGCTGAAAGATGAAGCGAACTATCGTTTCATGCATTATGAAGCTGAGTACTTAAACTCTGCTTATGATGAAGAGCATGGCGTACCGAATCTTGTGTCTAAGTCGCTACAAACAACTCGTCGTTTCGATGCGTTGAAATTGTGGATGACGGTTGAAGCATTGGGTGAAGAGCTTTACGGTTCGATGATCGATCACGGTGTTGGTTTAACACGTGATGTTGCAGCGTATATCGATGCAACTGACGGTCTAGAAATGTTGGTTGATCCACAATTCGCATCGGTATTGTTCCGTGTGATTCCTGAAGGTTATCCTGCAGAATTACTCGATACATTGAACCAAAACGTTGCAGACGAATTGTTTGCACGTGGTGAAGCGAACATTGGTGTAACCAAAGTCGGTCAAGTTCAATCATTGAAAATGACCACTTTAAGCCCAGTTGCAACTTTAGACAACGTGAAGAACTTGCTTGCACTTGTGCTTAGCGAGGCTGATCGTATCAAAGGTGCAATCGCTGACGGTACATACACACCTGCAATTGACTAATCGATTGCTTGTGTGAAAAAAGGCGCTCAATTGAGCGCCTTTTTTTATGGCTATATATTGAGTTTATTTCGATACTTTTTTCAAAGGTGGTTCTTTCCAAGTACCATCCAAAGCTGCCTGTTCTGGCCAATATAAGCGCATAAAGGTTGAAAATGGGCCTTTAGGTGCCGGTAGCCAATTGGCTTTGTATTTCGCAGCCGGCGGGGTATTTTGAATATATAGGGTAATCGAACCGTCTTTATTTTTCACCAATTGATCGGTCATTGCCGAATTAATTAAATAACGGTTGATCTCATTGTCATAGAGCAAGCTTTCAGGCAGCTTGTACATGGTAATTGACCAGAAGGATTTGACGGGTGGCAATTGCCCTGCAGGGAAGGTCAATTGGTACTTATATTGACCATCCAAAGGTTGTTTGGCTGAATCGCTAAAATATGCCGGATAAATCGCTTCTTCTTTGGTGTGACCGTAAATGCCCAATACTGCAGCCAACATACGATCGACATATTTGCCTTGCATAAATTCACGTGTACCAAAACTGTCGGCAGAGCCTTTAATGCCAGTATCCATATATTTGGCTTTATATTCACCTGCCTCTTTCCATGCCAACGCCATGCCCTTAGGAATGGCTGCTTGTACCACAGGGTCCAATTGACTCAATTCAAACTTTTGACCCGGTTTTACCCCAATTTGCTCAAACTCTTTGAGTAGCGCCTTTTCACTTGGATGAATATTGGCATACTGCAGGGCAAAGTTGAGTACATTAAAGAATTCTGGTGAAGACTTTTGTTGTTCGGGGCTTAACGGTTGAATAAAGTGAATTTTAGCCGCAGCTTTAGGGGCTTTTTTACCTAAGAAAGTAGACAAGGGCGTGACTTTATAGCTGGCTTGAATCTTTTTGACATTGTCTAGATCTTGATCAGACAATAATTGGGTGCGATAGAGTAAAAAGGCCAAATCACTTTCAGAGCGAATCACTTGTTTAATATTGGCAGGCGTTTTACCTTTCCAGTTTGGCCCCACCAATAAGTAATTTCCTGCACTATTCCCCGTAGCACGACTGCCCACATAAGCAAAGTTATGCGTATACATATCAATAAATTGAATAGAGTAGTAGCGGTCATTGTCGATATTGGGCACGCTTAAGACCAAAGGTTCGGTTCGTAAATCTGCACCTAAAAAGCTATAGGGCGTATCTGAGTTTGGCGTTTGAATCGCGGTATCTTGTGGAGTGAAGACCCGTGCCACATTGTGTAATTGGTTCCATGGACCTTTATATTCAGGATTTTTTTGATCGACAAAATAAGAATATTGGACACGGTAACTGTCGACCACCGGATAACCAAAGGTATAGGCTTTTTTGACCAGCTCTTCGGCTTGTTGTGGGCTGAGTTGGGCAAAGGCCTGTGGACTTAAGCCAAGGCTAAGAGCGAGTAAAGCCGACGTCAGCGGCTTTGGAAGAGAGATCATCGTGATTGTCCTTATTATTGTGAAAATGGGAGACCAGGCTCCCAGATTGATTATTTAGGCTGTGCTACAGGGAATTTCCATGTGCCTTTTAAGATCGAGTCTTGAGGTTGGTATAAACGTACTAAATAGTTCCAACCATTGGTGATGGGTAAGCAGTTGACGGTGGTTTTGCTACACCCACCAAACTGAATCTGATAACTGCCATCACTGCTGGGTTTTGCCGTGATATTATTCAAAGAATAGCTGTTGAAGGCATTGGGTTGGAAGAAGCCATCTTTGTCATAGACTGTGATTGACCAAAAGCCATCGACAGGGACATTTTTAGGTACAGTCATGTAATGAATAGTTTTGCCATCATTTTTAGCTGGATAACCATTTAAGTAGGTTGCATCACGCTGTGGATTACCGCCCCATGCCGAAGCTGAACCAATTAAATGTCGGATTGGTTTGACTTCTTCTTTTTTGCCAAACATATCATTGGTATCAGGAAGTGCTTGATTTAAAGCCAGTAAGTGATCGCGAGTGGCTTTTTGGCTGGCTTGATCCCACTGTGGAAATTCAAGTTTGCCCGGTCCTTTGGGTTGTGAAACTTTAATTTTATCTTGCAACTGTGTAACGGTTTTAACATCCGCCGCTTGATTTGGATCGACAAAGATACGAATGGCAACCACTGCATAGCGGGTGCCCACATTTTGCTTGCTCAGGGTGTAGGTGCCCGGTTTATACACCACCAATGGGGTGTAGTGATCTTGAGAAATCACCTGCATGGACATAAAACGTTTACCGGCATTTGGCAGGGTAATACTGACAGGGCCAGCGTCCAAATCAAACACTGCGGAAGAGTATAACGTATCGCGATTTAAACGAATGACCGTTTGTTTGTCGAGCGGGGTGGGTTCTCTAAAATGGTTAAATTTGGCAAAGCCTTTGTCTTGCGCAATACCTTGAAAATATAAATCACTTTCTGCACGCACAAAATTGTCTACAGTCACCGGAATCGGGGCTGCAAGGGCAAGCACGGGCAGACTCATCAGCGCCGAAAAAAGACAGGTTTGCATATTTTTCATGAGATATCCTTTTGTTGTTCTATTATTTAGGGAAAATAAATGAGGCAATGAGTCGAATACCAAAGTCTTTGGCACTGTTGTCGTTGTCATGGGCCCAATAACGCACACCGCCTCCTACACTGATTGGCTGTTGATGGAGTGTAATGAGCTTAGTTGCAGTTAAATTAATGGGAATGGAGTAATCATTGCTGTTCCAATCATAATTACTCTCACTGTTGAGCGAATAGGTCACTGCTGTTGCACTGGTGTAATTTAAAAATGGCTGCAGGAACGTATTATTTATGCCTGTGTCACCGTGTTTTTTTTCCACGGCCCAAATATGGTTGGCCAAGGCGCCATAGGTCCAACCACTTTGGGTTTGTTTTAAGGCAACCACGGTGGGACCAAGACCATATTGGTCAGCACCAAGGGTTTTTTCAGATGCAATAGGCAGTAACAGTACTGGACCAAAACCGACAATTACTCCACCTGTCATTTTAGGGTCAGGAGTAAAGAAGAAACTCTGAGTGAGATCACCCACGCCCCAATCATCGCGCAGTGCTACATCATGATACTGTTGATAGACCACGGGGAGTACGGTTCTTGAAATGACATTCCAATCCTCATTGAGTTTGAGAGGAATAACCGGCTGAATGTTCAGCTGATAGCGTTCAATATTTTCTGCTGCGCCAAGATGCTCATCGTAGTTGAGCTGAAATGGCACATTAATAATGTCGGCGACGGGATTAGCAAGTTTTTGCGCCAAGTCGCTATCTACGGCATAGGCACTCGATATGCTGAGTAAGCAAGCGCCGCTAAAAAGAAGGCTATTGAGGGATATAGGCATAGGGCATCTCTTAATATTGATAGTTAATACTGAGTTGATAGCCTTCACCCTCAGGGCGATTTTTAACGTCAAACTCATAAACACCGCGTAGGGAGGCTGAAATCGCCGTGGTTTTACTGAGTTTTTTGTCAAAACTGATGAGTGGGCCGGCACCCATTGAACGGCCTTTAAAACCATTGAGACGATCGGCAAGGCCACCTTCGTCATCTGTAGTTTGATGAATCAGCCCAAAGACAGCGCCTACCCCTAGCCCATCTCCTCCAAGTTCACCAAAGCGCTTCAGCGCCAGTAGGTCAAAGCGGAACATGTCGCCACTGTCATAGTCGGTGGCATCATTTTTGGTATAGATTTCATAGGCCATGTTGCTGGTAATTTCAGCATTTAGGCGCGGTAAAAGGGTGGTAAAGGCCACATTGGGCACGAAGGTCCAGGTATTTTGCCCCGCATTGGCTAAACTGTTGGTGTCATAGCTGCCTGTGGGTGCATAAATGGCCACCCCAAACAACGCATGCATAATTGGATTAAAGTGATAATTGAGCATGAGGGGGGAGAAAGTGACATCGCCCAATTTGGTGTTACTGTCCTCGCGTTCAAACTGCTGAACATGGGCACCAATTTTGGTGTATTGCACGGGAATGGCGACCGATGTACCTAAGCTGTATTTTTCAGTGCTTTTCCACACGAAAATGCTGTTGATTAAGTTATAGGAAAACTTGTAGTCGAGGCCACTGACCACTTGACCGACAATGGGAGCATCCAAAGTACGTGAGCGGTCGCCTGAATAGTTAATACTTGAGAGCGTCAGCACGCCGCCCTCTTCAAGAGGCAATAAACCATTGAGGGGCTGAACTTGCATGCCTGTGCTAGGACGGCCTGCACCTCCCTCAGCAGCGAGTGCAACACTGGTAATACTACTGAGCAACAGCGAGAAGAGTATTTTTTGTAACATAACCGATGTCCATGGTGAGATTGAAATTATTGTTGTGGTTAAGCCATTTATTTTTATCAGTTGGAAATTGTGGTTAAGTATGGCTATAGATTATCCTAAAATATCGGCTCGTTGTTTATTTTTCAAGCAATAAATCGATTGCTGTTTTATTTTTAGGAAGTGCTTGGGTGACGATGACGGCTGAACAATTAAGCAATGCCTGCTTGAACACGTATAGGGTTTATAGGCTTGAGCGAGAAAGTTTAATGCCAGCCGCTGCATAGGACAGCAAAAAGCTAAGGATAGGCAAAGGTGCTGCCAAGCGAGCTTGAGTGCCTAGATAAAATCATCAAAGCGTCATCATTTTGTAACTTGGCTGTCATATTTAAAAATCAAAATGCGTGTATCGAAAAACGTACAAAACTTCACACCCTAAGTGCTGTACATCTCAAGTCAAAAAGAGAGATCTAGAATGCGTTTCAACCCTATTGTAGTTGCACTGGCGTGTACGGTCGTAGCGACAACAGCTGCTCAAGCACGTGATACGATTCAAATAGCGGGTTCTTCTACGGTCTTGCCGTATTCGAGCATTGTTGCAGAAGAGTTTGGCCATACCTTCCCTCAATTTAAAGCACCTGTGGTGGGTTCTGGTGGATCATCAGGTGGACTGAAACAGTTTTGTCAGGGCGTTGGGGACAATACGATTGATATTGCCAATGCTTCACGTCAAATCAAAGCATCAGAATTAGAAGCTTGCCAAAAGGCAGGAGTAAAACAGGTTTTAGAAATTAAAGTGGGCTATGACGGTATTGTGTTTGCCTCAAGTGCCAACAAAGCCGAGTATCGTTTACGCCCTTATCATGTCTATGCGGCATTGGCAGAGAAATTGCCTGCAAAAGGCAAAATGGTTGCTAATCCGTATACGCGTTGGAATCAAATTGATTCAAGCTTACCCAATGAACCCATTACCTTAGTCATTCCCGCTTCAAACCATGGTACCCGTGAAGTGTTCCATGAAAAAATGGTCGAGCCCGGCTGTAATGCCTATGCTGCTATTCAAGCCTTAGACAAAGAGGCGCATCAAGCAGCCTGTTCAAGTTTCCGTAAGGATGGTCGCGTTGTTGAAATTTCAGGGGACTATACTGAAACTTTAGCGCGTTTGACCACCTCACCGCATGCTGTAGGTGTGTTTGGGCTTGGGTTCTATGACCAAAACCGTGACAAATTACGTGTGGCCAAGGTTAACAATGTGATTCCTTCAGAGCAGACCATTTTAAATGGTGCTTATCCAGTATCACGGCCTTTATTTTTCTATGTAAAGGGTGAGCATTTACAGTCAATCAAAGGCTTAAAAGCATTCACTGAATACTTCTTGATGCCGAAGGTCTCAGGCAAAGGCTCGAAATTAGAAAAAGCAGGCTTAATTTCTTTATCTGATACAGAACGTGCCAAGATTCTTGCACAGTTCCAAGCAGGTAAAGCGGTTCAGTAATACCCCAATCAGGGCTGATGCAGTGTGATGCTGCATGGGCCTCGTGAAGACAAGTTTTTTGAGCCATGTGGGCATAAAAAACAGTGGAGAAGAGATGAATCTGCTACTTATAGGCGTACTTTTGGCACTCATTGCCATCGCTTATCAAATCGGTCTACGCAAAAGTCGCCGCTTAGCAGGTCAGGGCAATAACTCAGCCGCATTACATTCACGACCAGGCTACTACGGTGCCTTGGTGGCATTGTGGTGTGGCGTGCCTGCATTTTTAATTTTATTGGTGTGGAACTTGGTTGAACCCATGGTGCTACGCCATGTGGTGTTGCAACATATCCCAGCACAGGTGATGGCCGGCTTAGACCCTGCCAGTACTGCTGTATTGATTGATCGAGTACAAGCAATTGCCAGTGGCTTTGGAGTAAGTGATCAAGCGACCGCTTATGAACAGGCTGCAGCACAGGCCTTGGCTAGATTTAGTCAAATTGGTGCTTTTGCACAATTTGCTGTGGTGCTCTGTGTGGCTTTAGCTGGACTGGTCTGGGCCAAAAAACGCATTTCACAACAATTTCGCGCACGTAATCAAGTAGAAAAGGCCATTAATATTGGTTTAGCCCTGTGTTCGGGGGTGGCGATTTTGACCACCATTGGCATTGTGATGTCCATGTTGAGCGAAGCGATGCGCTTTTTCAGCTTTGTCAGCCCTCTCGATTTCTTCTTGGGGACAGAGTGGAATCCTGGGTTTAGTACCTCAGGCTCTGCTGACGGTCGCTATGGCTTGTTGCCGCTGCTGTGGGGAACCCTCATGGTCAGTGGGATCGCCTTGTTGGTGGCAGTACCTGTGGGCTTGATGATTGCCATTTACTTGGCTGAATATGCCTCTGCGCGCTTTCGTGCTTGGGCAAAACCCGTCATTGAAGTCTTGGCCGGTATTCCGACCATTGTCTATGGTGTGTTCGCCATGATGATCATGGGGCCATTCTTCAAATTCTTGGGGGAAATGATTGGTCTGAATATTAATGCGACCAGTGCCTTGACTGCCGGTTTTGTGATGGGAATTATGATCATTCCCTTTGTGTCATCACTCTCCGATGACATTATTACCCAAGTACCACGTTCATTACGTGATGGTTCATTGGGCCTAGGAGCAACGCAATCGGAAACCATTCGTCAAGTGGTTTTGCCAGCCGCATTGCCCGGAATTATTGGGGCATTCTTGTTGGCTGCATCGCGTGCCATTGGTGAAACCATGATCGTGGTGTTGGCCGCAGGCAACAGTCCATTATTACATGCTAACCCCTTAGAAGCAGTGTCTACCGTCACCATTACCATTGTCAATCAATTAACAGGTGATACCGACTTTGCAAGCCCACAAGCTTTAGTGGCCTTTGCATTGGGTTTAACCTTATTTGTCATCACTTTGGGTTTAAACATTGTTGCACTGTACATTGTGCGTAAATATCGCGAGCAATATGAATGAGTACGTCTAAGATGGCTGTGGATCAAGCGATGCATCCTGAGCAGGCAGCAAGCGCACGCGAGCAACGTAAGCGCAAAATTGCAAGCTCTTTGGCTAAGCGACATCGTAAAGAAAAAATCTTTAAATTTTCAGGTTTTGCGGCAGTGCTTGCGGGTCTGTTCTTTGTGGCCTTGTTATTTACCAGTATTTTGTCCAAAGGTCTGCCGGCATTTTGGCAGACCAGCATGACGCTTCCAGTCACTTTTGATCCTGCCATTATTAATGTTGGGCCGCAGCCGGTGGCTGCAGCAAATGAATCACCTGCACAGTTTGAGCAACGCTATATTGCATGGCAAACCCAAATGGGGATGGTGGATTGGGATGCTGTATTGGTGAATGCCATGATTGCCAAAGATCCAAACATTGCACAACATCGTGATCAACTGTCGCAGCTATATACCAGTTCTGAGGCATATCGCCTACGTGACATGGTCTTTGCTGATCCACATTTGGTGGGTCAAACGAAAGAAATTCAAGTGCTTGCAGATGCCAATATTGATGTTTGGTTAGCGGGGAATATTGATCGTTCCTTACCGGATGCTCAGCAGCAACTCAGCCCTGAACTGCGTCAGTTGGCAGATGACTTAAAAGCCACAGGCCTCTTAGAAAATAGCTTTAACAGCAACATCTTTACCAGTGCCGACTCGCGTAGCTCACCTGCAACCTCAGGCCTAGCCGGTGCGTTTATGGGCTCATTGTTTATGATGCTGATTGTGATCTTTATTTCGATTCCAATTGGGGTGGCCTCAGCCATTTACTTAGAAGAATTTGCCCCGAAAAACTGGATCACCGACATTATTGAGGTCAATATTAACAACTTAGCTGCAGTGCCGTCGATTGTGTTCGGTTTACTCGGTGCGGCGATTTTTATTGGCTTGCTGCATTTACCGCTATCAGCACCTTTAGTGGGTGGTTTGGTCTTGAGTCTTATGACGCTGCCCACGGTAATTATTACCACCCGTGCTTCATTAAAAGCCGTACCGCCCTCGATTCGTCAAGCTGCTTTAGGTTTGGGTGCCTCACGGGTGCAAACGGTATTCCATCATGTTTTACCTTTAGCATTACCCGGAATTTTAACTGGGGCCATTATTGGTGTTGCCCAAGCCCTCGGTGAGACGGCACCTTTACTGCTCATTGGGATGAGTGCTTTTGTGGCGAGTGTACCCGCGACGCCGTTTGATCAATCCACTGCTTTACCTGTACAAATTTTCTTGTGGCAGGGGAATGAATTACGTAACTTCTTTGAGGGTCGTACCGCAGCTGCCATTATGGTATTACTTGCGATGATGATTAGCTTAAACAGCTTAGCGATCTGGTTACGTAAAAAGTTTGAAGTGCGTTGGTAATTTGAGGATATAGAGATGAATACAGTGATACCAAACCCGACAGCTCAAGACAGCCAAACCACATCAACGAGTAGCGTCAATGCACAGCTCGACAGCCATGCAGAACAGGTGATTTTACCTACAAGTCAAGTGAAGCTGAGTGCTCGTGATGTGCATGTCTATTATGGTGAAACAGAAGCCATTAAAGGCATTGATCTCAGCATTTATGAAAATGAAGTGATTGCTTTTATTGGGCCATCAGGCTGTGGTAAATCGACCTTTTTGCGTACCCTAAACCGCATGAATGACACCATTGACAGTTGCCGAGTCACCGGTAAAGTGCTGCTCGATAATCAAGATATTTATGATCCGCAGCTTGACGTGGTGTTATTACGTGCACAAGTGGGGATGGTATTCCAAAAACCGAACCCTTTCCCAAAATCTATTTTTGATAACGTGGCATATGGCCCTAAATTACATGGTTTGGCACGTGACAAATACGATTTAGAAGAGATTGTCGAAAGTAGCTTACGTAAAGCGGGACTTTGGGATGAAGTCAAAGATCGTCTCAATCAACCAGGCACAGGCTTGTCGGGTGGGCAGCAGCAGCGTCTGTGCATTGCACGTACCATTGCGGTCTCACCTGAAGTGATCTTAATGGATGAGCCTTGTTCGGCGCTTGACCCAATTGCCACCGCCAAAATTGAAGAGTTGATCTCAGAGCTGTCAACCCAATACACCATTGCCATTGTCACGCATTCAATGCAACAGGCTGCACGGGTGTCTGACCGCACGGCATACTTCCATTTGGGCGACTTAATTGAGGTTAATGCGACTGAAAAAGTGTTTACACAGCCTGATCATGAGTTAACGGAAGCCTATATTACCGGCCGTTTTGGTTAAGCCAAGCGGTAGACAAGAAGAGCCTACGGGCTCTTTTTTATTTACAGGCTAGATATTGAATTTTGTCCCCAATAGCCTCATGTTAAGACCAAGAGCAATCGATTGATGAGAGAATTAAATTTATATGTTATTCCATGTGCCTAAAGTTCCTGCTGAAATTTCTATCACTCATCTCAATGCGCGTGTGAATGAACAACGCAAAAAAATTGCGCAAATGACAGCATCTAAATTGGAACTGTTC
Source organism: Bacteroidaceae bacterium (assembly GCA_963599285.1). GTDB lineage: Bacteria > Pseudomonadota > Gammaproteobacteria > Pseudomonadales > Moraxellaceae > Acinetobacter. The sequence continues at coordinate 14,903 of CAVBYE010000031.1, forward strand.
CAATTTAATCAGCAACTGTCCAAAGAAGCGCGTCAACGCAAAAAGAACAATGAGAAGATCTATGTATTAGACTTTCAAGGGGATACCGCAGCCTCTGCGGTAGAGCAGCTGCGTGAAGAAATTACTTTAATTTTGGCGACAGCACAGGCGGGCCGTGACCGTGTGGTGGTGCGTCTTGAAAGTCCGGGTGGTATGGTCCATGGTTATGGTTTGGCTGCAGCACAATTGGTGCGCTTACGTGATGCAGGCTTCCATTTAAGTATTTGTGTCGACAAAGTGGCCGCGAGCGGTGGCTATATGATGGCCTGTATTGCCAATGAGATTATTTCTGCACCGTTTGCAGTACTCGGCTCAATTGGTGTTGTGGCCCAAGTGCCAAACTTCAATCGTTTACTTAAAGATCATAAAATTGACTTTGAATTGTACACTGCAGGTGAATACAAACGTACCGTGACCATGTTTGGTGAAAATACTGACGAGGGCAAAGCCAAATTTGAGCAAGAATTGCAACAAACCCATGCGTTGTTTAAGCACTTCGTAGAAAAATATCGTCCACAATTGAACGTCGAACAGGTAGCGACAGGTGAACATTGGTATGGTCAAGATGCACAAGATTTGAATTTGGTTGACCAACTGAAAACATCGGATGAATATTTATTAAGTCTGTTGCCACAGCATGATGTTTATGTGATTGGAACGCGTAAAAAGCCAAGTTTAGGGGAAAAGTTGGGTCTACAAGCGGCGCAAATTGCCGATCAGCTGCTGCCACAATTGGTGGATCAATGCCTAGAGCAGATCATGAAAAAGAGTGCCCGTTTGGTGCAACTGCGTGATCCACGTCTGTAAATCGGGCATAAAGTGAGAGTTAAAAACCAACCTTAGGTTGGTTTTTTTATGCATAAAAATCAGCCCTGTTGGTTGTGCCTGTATCGGAGTTTTGTTAGTTTAAGGGCTTTCATTCAGCGACTTTCCATTGAGGATGTTATGGCGAATATCGTCGTATTAAATAAAGAAAACCTAGCGACATTACAAAACTTACAAGGCAGTCAGCACGCAGTATTAAATCAAGCCCAAGCGGCTGTCGTTCAAGTCGGATATAGCAAAGAAGACATTGCTGCAATTGAGCGCTCGGGCACCAAAGCGATTATTCGATTAAAAAATGGCGAAAAAATTGTCATTGAAAACTTCTTTAATGAAAATGGTCAGACAGAAAATGAATTGGTGTTTCCAGATCGTGAAGGCCATTTTGATGTGGCAGAATTTGATGAAACGGGACGTTTTATTAACTACAACCCGATCCAAAAATTAACAGAATTGGCCACAAGTCAGCAATGGTTACAGACGCAGCCGACGGTAGTAGAGCTGAGTGCACCTCTAGCAGAGGCAGCATGGTATCAAAAACCGTGGGTGAAACCCGCGCTGGTTGTGCTCGGAGCAGAAGCGATTTACTTGGCTGCCTTTGATGATGACAGCAGTAAGCCCAAAGATATCACTGCACCAGAGAGCCCAAGCGCGACCTTAGATCCAGAAACAGCCGACAAAATTACCGGTAAAGCAGAAGCAAGAGCCAGAGTCTATGCCATCAATGAAGAGGGCAAAGAGGTGGCACACACCTATGCGGATAGTGAAGGCAACTATACATTAACGCTGACCACACCATTAACCGATGGTGCACGTGTTGCAGTATATGCCAAAGATGCAGCAGGAAATATCTCTAGACCCGTGGCGGTGACAGGCAGCAAAGACACCATTGCCCCTGAGCAACCACAGGCTCAGTTTAATGATGAAGGCAGCATTATTTCTGGTAAAGCCGAACCAGGTGCAAAAATTTACGTTTATGCAGAAGATGGTACCACCTTAATTGCAGGCCCGATCACAGCAGCCAACGATGGAACCTTTGCCATTCTCTTGGCTGAAGCACTCCCTAAGGGCAGCAAAGCACAAGTGGTTGCGGTGGATGCAGCAGGCAATCGATCACCACATCATAACGTTGAAGTGGGTAAAGATACGATTGCACCTGAACAAGCACAGCTTGAAGTAGATGAAAAAGGTAAGCACGTACATGGTATTGCTGAAGCCAATGCGACGGTTGAAATTCGCGATGCTCAAGGCAAGGTTGTCGAAAGTACCCAAGCAGATGACACGGGTCGCTTTGATTTGGCCTTAGATACAGCCATTACTGAACAAGCCAAGTGGGTTCTGGTTGTGAAAGATGCCGCGGGCAATGAATCACCAAGTATCAGCCTCAAACCAAAGTTAGATACCTTGGCGCCTCAGCCAGTACAGGCAAGCGTAAACGCTGATGGCAATCAAATTACCGGTACAGCGGAGCCTTTTGCACAGATTAAAGTCACTGCAATGAGCAATGGTCAACCGGTTACCATTGGTACGGGGCAAGCAAATGCAGAAGGCGACTTTGAGGTGGACTTAATCACGCTTCTTGCCAATAATGCCAGTGCAAGCGTGTACGCGATTGATGCAGCCAATAACCAATCGGTTGCCACACAAGTGGTTGGTACAAAAGATACCATTGCACCTAACAAAATTAGTGTGAATACCCTGATTGTGAATGATGCTGTGGGCGAAGAAAAAGGCAAAATTCCACAACACGGTGAAACCGATGATACTCGACCGAGTTTCGAAGGCTATGGTGAGGCCAATGCAACGCTCACCGTGTATAACCATGGTATTGCGATCCATACGTTACAAGTACCCAATACCGGCATATGGAAATATATACCTGAGCATGACTTAAGCGTTGGTGTACAGCGTTTTAGCTTTAGCCAAATGGATGCCAGTGGCAATACCAGTGCCATGAGTGATGTGTTTAGCTTTACCGTTGTTGAACCTGAATCACCTCTTGTTACTGAGTCTGATGAGACGTTGCTTAATGTGATTGATGAGCCAAGTGCAGCCTTTAATGTGCTTACGTCTCCAGAGCCAATCACTTGGGTGGATGCTAAGGCAAGCAATACAATTGAACTGAATCACTTGCTCAGCAGTGTAGATCAGGCCAGCGATGTGTCTACAACACCTGTAACGCCAAGCTTCATGAGCCATACCACCACTGTTGATCCTGTATTTGAATTACTGTTCATTGATCCGCAAAGCCTAGGATAAGCAAATAAAAAAAGCGGCGTTTTACGCCGCTTTTTTTTGACCTTACAAAAACTTAGATTTTTGCAATTAGGTCTTGGATTTGTTGTGCTTGCGCAGCTGCATTACCTGTGTACGTTGCAGGTGTCATTTGGGCAAGACGCTCACGATCCGCTGCAGGCACTGCTTCAAGTTCAGTACCGTTTACGAAATCAACCATCATGTCACGCGTCATCGCTTGACCACGCGTAAGCGCTTTTAATTTTTCGTATGGTTTTTCAACTGCATAACGACGCATAACCGTTTGAATTGGTTCAGCCAATACTTCTTGCGCATTGTCTAAATCTTCAAGAATACGATCCGCATTCAATTCAAGTTTGCCAATACCTTTAGAACATGCTTCAAACGCGATTAAGCTTTGTGCAAAACCAACACCCATGTTACGAAGCACAGTTGAGTCCGTTAAGTCACGCTGCCAGCGAGAAATCGGCAGTTTTTCACCAAGGTGAGCAAGAACCGCGTTTGCAATACCCAAGTTACCTTCAGAGTTTTCGAAGTCAATTGGGTTGACTTTATGTGGCATGGTTGAAGAGCCCACTTCGCCTTCTTTCAAACGTTGTTTGAAGAAACCAAGCGAGATATAACCCCATACGTCACGGTTAAAGTCGATCAAAATGGTATTGAAACGACGTAATGCATCAAAAAGTTCCGCCATGTAGTCATGTGGTTCAATTTGCGTGGTGTACGGGTTAAACTGTAAACCTAAAGATTCAACAAATGCTTGTGAGTGCGCAGGCCAGTTGATTTCTGGATAAGCTGAGTAATGCGCGTTGTAGTTACCTACCGCACCATTGATCTTGCCAAGAAGTTCAACGTTTTGGAATTGTTTGATTTGACGTGCAAGGCGGTAAGCCACGTTCGCCATTTCTTTACCTAACGTTGTTGGGCTTGCCGTTTGACCGTGTGTACGAGACAACATCGGTTGTTCAGCATGTTTTTCAGCAAGTGCAACGATTGAATCGATGATTTGTTGCATCGCAGCAACCAACACTTCACGACCATTCTTAAGCATTAATGCATGCGACAAGTTGTTGATGTCTTCAGAGGTACATGCAAAGTGAATGAATTCACCCGCATTTTTAAGCTCATCAATATGTGCAATTTGCTCTTTTAAGAAGTACTCAACCGCTTTTACATCGTGGTTGGTGGTACGTTCAATTTCTTTAATGCGGTTTGCATGGTCTTCAGAGAAATTCGCAACAATGGCATCAAGTGCTGCATTTGTTTCAGCGCTAAACGCTGGAACTTCAGTAATTTCAGGACGGTTTGCAAGCGCTTGTAACCAACGCACTTCTACAGTCACACGAGCATGGATTAAACCAAACTCAGAAAGGAAAGGACGCAAAGCATCACATTTGCTTGCGTAGCGTCCATCTAATGGTGAAAGTGCAGTTAAAGCGTTCATAGCGATTCCTTAAACTTTGGAATGAAACGTAAAAACAAAATACGCAAACAGCATCAGTTAAACCACCTGATACTGTAAGCGTGCAAGATCTTGAATATCGCGCACAAGCTTACGCTTGCCAAAAAACAGAAAATCCCATGAGCTGCCACCGAGTTCGCGCCATAAATGCGCCATTTGTAAACCGGTGAGCAGAGAAGCTCGAATGCGATTGGTATGTGCGGTATCTTTAAATGCTTCAGCATTGCCACGCACCAAAATTCGCGGATGAATTTGTCCGGCAGTGTCGGTGTAGGTTTGAGCTAAATTGGCAATAATGCTGGGATGTAAATAGTTATTATCGAAGAAAGACAGTTGACGCAGAATTTTTTGTTGGGAGTGTTCAAGAATGCTGACAAATTTGGGATTGCTATAGACTTTTTTTTCTAATGCCAAGAGTGCCATGGCATAGCCCATTGGAAGTTTGGTATTGGCAAGTTTGGGTAAACGGGATTTGGGACTACTGCTAAAGGGTTGAATAAGACAACTTTCAAAGGATTTCAACCCTAAGGAAACATCCGCAAGCTTATGGAAAAAGTCCAATGTATTGGGGCTGTTGCCTTGGGTTGGTCGAATATTGAGGCAGGCTTTAATCAATTGCTCAAAATAGAAGTTACCACTTTCACCAATACTGTGTTGCCCACTTAAAGCCGTCATATGGGTTAGCTGTGTGGCTTGAAATACAGCCGCTAACGCCAGTGCCCGATTTTGACGTGGGGTTAAAGTTGGGGACTGCTGAAATGGTAACTCAGCCATGCCGATAATCCTTTAAATAAAATCAGGTTTTGCTGCATTGGTGTGATGAATAACACCACCACCTAAACATTCTTCACCAAGATAGAACACCACGCTTTGACCTGGGGTCACTGCACGTTGTGATTCATCAAATTCTACACGTACACCTTCACCTTCTTGGAACAGGGTACAGGCTTGGTCAGGTTGACGGTAACGGGTTTTGGCCGTACAACGTAAACCTGTTGCCGGAATCTCTTGTTCACCGGCCACCCAATCAATGCTTTCGCTCCATAAAATGGTACTGTGCATGAGAGGATGTTCATGTCCTTGACCAACCACGAGGCGGTTGCCTTCGATATCTTTATACAATACGAACCATGCACCTTCTGCTGCACCTTTCATACCGCCAATCCCAATACCACCGCGTTGGCCAAGCGTATAGTACATTAAACCGTGGTGTTCACCAATCTCTTGACCGTCTTCTAGTACGATTTTTCCGGGCTGAGCAGGTAAATATTGCTGTAAGAAGTCATTAAATCGACGTTCACCAATAAAACAGATCCCAGTTGAGTCTTTTTTCTTGGCAGTGGCTAAACCTAATTCTTCTGCAATTTTACGTACTTGTGGCTTTTCAATCTCGCCAACAGGGAACAGCGTCTTGTTAATTTCACGACCATGCACCGCATGTAAGAAGTAAGTTTGGTCTTTATTGTTGTCTACGCCGCGCAATAATGGGGCATATTGTTCACCACGAGAATTGGTGCGGGCTTCACCGCGACGGCAATAGTGACCTGTGGCAATAAAGTCAGCACCCAAGTGAATCGCATGGTCTAAAAAGGCACGGAATTTAATTTCTTTGTTGCACAAAATATCTGGATTAGGCGTACGACCGGCCGCATATTCAGCCAAGAAATGCTCAAAGACACGATCCCAATATTCCATGGCAAAGTTTGCAGTATGTAGCTTAATGCCAATTTTGTCGCAGACTGCTTGGGCATCTGCAAGATCTTCCATAGCCGTGCAGTATTCAGTGCCGTCATCTTCTTCCCAGTTTTTCATAAACAGACCTTCAACTTGGTAACCTTGTTGAAGTAAAAGGGCAGCAGACACAGATGAATCTACACCACCTGACATACCGACGATGACACGTTGTTGCATAGGATTAGGCATCCAAATTTGAAATGAAAGGAGAGTTTTGATGCTCGTAAATGAGCGATAAAGGATATTTTTGACCTGAACGGGCATCTTGTACGGCTTTAATCACCAAAGGACTACGCGCACGTGCAGATTCGATCAGCTCATCCAAAGTCATCCATACCGCAGCGACAATACCGGTGTCGAGTGTTGCTTGTGGATCATGGTCGATCGACTTGGCAAGAAAACAAAAACGGTAATAAGTGCGGTCAGGGAACATTGGCGGGGTATAGGTATAAATTCCAAGTAAATTGGTCACTTCAACGGTATGACCCGTTTCTTCCATGGTTTCGCGCAGCGCTGCTTCAATAATGGTTTCACCCGCTTCAACATGACCTGCCGGTTGGTTAAATACGGTATGGGTGACACCTTCTGTATGTTCTTCGACAAACAGATATTGACCATCTTTTTCAATCACGGTGGCAACGGTAACGTGAGCAGTCCAAGCAGTCATGGCAAGCTCCATGGGAAGGGAAGGGCTTATTCTACAAAATTTACAGCGCAGTGGCTACGATATTTGTGGTTTTGCTGCTGTGCACAAGTAAGACTTGAGCTGAATGCCCAAAGATTAAAATAAAACAGCATTGTGGGTATATAACAAGTAATCTATATATAGCTATAACAAGATTAAATAATTTGACGTCATTGATGGGGAAATTTACGTATGCCAAACCAAGCACAATTTGATCCAACCACTTTTGATCATTATGCTGCATTATATGAGGAGTTAATGGCACTGCCTTATCGTCAGCACCTCGAGCTGCCGACTTTAAAACATCTGTTTGGGGATTTAAATGGTTTAAGGGTATTAGATTTTGGTTGTGGCCCAGGCGTCATCTCACGTTGGTTACATCATTTGGGTGCAGCAGTGACAGGTTACGATATTTCTGAAGGGATGATTGAATATGCACGACAACGTGCTGAACATGAGCAGACTGATATCCAATATCAATCGGATCTATCCCAACTAAAAGAGCAGTCTTTTGATCTGATTTTAGCAGTTTACGTGATGCCTTATGCGAGTGATCTGAATAGTTTAACTTCAATGACGCAAAGTATGGCTCAGTTACTCAAGCCACAAGGCCGTTTGATCAGTTTAATGATGCATCCTGCATTTCATACCGATCCAAACTATTATCGTGATTTCGGTTTGAGATTAATTGAGTTGTCCCCGCGACAAGATGCCAGTCCAGTCACCTTAAATATTTGTCATCCACCTCATGATATTGAGATCACTGCTTATTATTGGTCGGCACAGACTTTAGAACAAACTTTAAAGCAGGCTGGCTTTGCACATATTTCTTGGCCGAATTTACAGGGGCAAGATTGCCCCGTTGCACTTCAACCTTATTACGATCAGCCGCATGCGGCCATCATTGAAGCGATTAAAGCTAAATAGAACATAAGGGGTATCTGTTTAAATGCAGATACACCTTAATCAATTTAGGCTTCAGGCATGTAGTGTCGAGAAACCTGCACGTAATTCTGCGCTGAATAGGGCAAAAACGCGATTTCTTTTTCGGTTAAAGGACGCACTTTTTTCACAGGACTGCCCATATACAAATAACCACTTTCTAGTACTTTATTGGGTGGAACAAGCGAACCTGCACCAATCATGACATTGTCTTCAACCACCACATCGTCAAGCACAATAGTACCAATGCCCACCAACACCCGATTACCAATACGACAACCATGCAGCTTGACATGATGACCAATGGTGACATCTTCACCAATAATTAAAGGTGAACCTTCAGGCTTATCGGCTTTTTTATGGCTGACATGGAGCATGGCATGGTCTTGCACATTTGAATTTTTGCCAATTCGAATATGATTCACATCGCCACGAATTACGGCAAAAGGCCAAACCGATACATTTTCTGCAAGTACAGTATCGCCAATAACCACGGCCATAGGGTCAACATAGCAGGACGCATCAATCTTGGGGGTAGTGTCTAAATAAGGACGAATATTGGACATATCAACAGCACTCAAAAAGAATTAAAATAAGCTCAGCACAAAGCGTTTGCAATGTTCAAACAAACGACCGAAAAAGCCTGCTTGTTCAATGGTTTCTAAAGCCACTAAGGGCTGTTCTGCAATGGTTTTTCCACCGATGGATACCACCATTTTACCCACCACTTGACCGGCAGTGACCGGTGCCATAAGCTCAGATTTAAGTAACATTTGGGTTTCAAGCTTGGCCTTTTGGGCTTTGGGTAAGGTCACCAAGAAATCGTGTGCCAAACCTACATTTACTTTAGAGGCTTTGCCAAAGGCCACGGGGCTGTGCTGAAGGACTTGTTTGCCTGCCTGTACCGGTACAGCTTCAAAATTTTGATACCCCCATGCCAATAAGCTGCGGGTTTGTGCAGTACGTGCTTGCATACTGGG
>CAVBYE010000032.1:0-22872 GCA_963599285.1 Bacteroidaceae bacterium
AGATTGATGCTTTAAATCAGCGGATGACTGAGGTGAATCCACAATATATTTTGCGTAATCACATGGCGCAAAAGGCGATTGAACTGGCAGAAGGGAATGATTTTTCAGAAGTCGATCGTCTGTTTAACTTGCTCAGCACACCTTTTAGCAAACAACCTGAGTTAGAGCGCGCAGAAGATTTAGCGCCCTTACCTAGCGATCAACCTGAGTTAATGGTGAGTTGCTCAAGCTAACTGTAGAGATAAAAAATGGACTCCATCGAGTCCATTTTTATTTAAGCTTGTTGTTTATAAAACACTTTAAACAAGATAAACAGTAGCGCAATCCATACCGGCAACATCAGTACTGACAGCATGAAGCCTTGCATCCACATCACATATAAAATCACCGCCATAAAGGCCAAAACTAAATAGTTGGTCAAGGGTGCAAATAAAGCCGGAAATTTAGATTGAATGCCCTGCTGTTGCATGGCTTGTCTAAATTTTAAATGGATTAAACTAATCATCACCCAATTTAACACCGCAGCGGCCACCACAATATAAATTAAGTAACTTAAGGCTTTTTCTGGCACAAAGTAGTTGAGCAACACACAGCCAAAAATCAGTAATGCAGAAAACAACACCGCAGGTACAGGAATACCCTTAGCATTCACACGCTTAAATAATTGCGGGGCATTGCCTTGCTCAGCAAGACCCAACAACATACGGCTATTGGCATACATGCCACTATTACACACCGAAAGTGATGCGGTTAAAATAATAAAATTCAGTAAATGCGCCGCCCAATCAATGCCTATTAAACTAAAAATCATCACAAAAGGACTGTGCTCTAAATCGCCTAAACTAAGCTGATTCCACGGCACTAAAGACAGTAAAATGGCCAATGAACAGATATAGAATAAAAATACCCGAATCACGGTTTGATTCACGGCTTTGGGAATATTGTGATCGGGATTTTCTGTTTCCGCTGCAGCCATGCTAATCAGCTCAATACCACCAAAAGCAAACATCATAAAGGCAAGCATATAGAATAAGCCTTCAAAGCCATTGGGGAAAAAGCCGCCATGGGTCCAAAGGTTGCTGATCGACGCGCTTGAATTGATATCCGCGCTCAAGAGCAAATACACCCCAAATACAATCATCATCACAATGGCAAGCACTTTAATCAGTGATAACCAAAATTCAGATTCGGCATAAATTTTGACATTGGCCAAATTCATGACAGTGACAAGCACAAAGAAGAATAAAACCGATGCCCACGCTGGAATTTCTGGCCACCAATAATTGATATATTTACCAATGGCGGTCAGTTCAGTCATTGCGACTAAAATATATAAAATCCAATAGTTCCAGCCGGTTAAAAAGCCTGAAAATTTACCCCAATATTTAAAAGCAAAATAACTAAATGAACCGGTGACTGGTTCATGTACAATCATTTCGCCCAATTGGCGCATAATTAAAAACGCAATTAAACCACCAATCATGTAACCCAAAATAATAGATGGGCCTGCAGATTGGATAATATGTGCTGAACCTAAAAAAAGCCCCGTCCCAATCGCACCGCCCATGGCAATGAGTTGGATATGACGGTTCTTTAAACGGCGCTGTAGCTTCGGCGTCTCGTTGTCCAAAACACACTCTCAATGTTAACCAAAACTCAATTGTATCGGCTGATGTGCGCTTCACCTAGCATATGCTGATCAGAGACTGACTTGTTAAACACTAAAGTGATTTAAGCCCCTGATGCAGCTATTTTTTTATTCAGTGACTGAAAATGCGGCTGAATAAAAAACTTCAGCTTGCGGGAAAGTGCCATTAAAACTCAGTGCTTGGAAATATTCTTGCGGAACATCAGCCAGCCATAAGCCATTGACGCTTTGAAAGCCAAAACGTGCATAGTACTGTGGTTCACCCAATAACACACATCCTTGGGCATGTTGCTGTTTTAACGCTGCCAAAGCGGCATGCATCAGCTGCGAGCCAATGCCTAAATGCTGCTGCTCAGGCAACACGGCGATTGGACCTAAACCATACCAAGCTTGTGCTTGATTGGACAACGTCACTGGCGATACCGCCACATACCCAACAAGCGTGTGATTCATCTCTGCGACTAGGGAGATCGTTAATTCTCCTTTGGCGCGTAGCGCATCCACAATCAAATGCTCGGTATGATTTGAATGGTCGATATTCTGAAAAGCCGATTTGATTAATGTGGCAATGTGAGCGCTGTCTTGGGGTTGTTCATTACGGATCTGTATGTGCATTATTGTTGTCCTTTGTTTTTATAAAAAAAGCGAACAGGTTGCCCTATTCGCTTTTGCTCAACCTAAAGTGATGCATCAATCTTCAGGATATTCAAAGCGGTAGCCCACGCCATACACGGCCTGCACCCACTCATGACGGTTACCCGTTTCCGCTGCATCTGAAATTTTACGACGTAAATTTTTAATATGACTGTCAATCACACGATCTGCCACATCAAAACTGTCTGGGTTAATGTGATCAAGCAATTGCGCACGTGAATAGACTTGACCCACATGGTCAAGGAACAACTCTAACAAACGGAATTCAGTTGGGGTTAAGCTTAAGGCTTTTTGTTGATACCAAATACGTTGCTGTGCTTTATCCATACGGAATAGGCTGTTTTGTTCAGGCTCGGCTTTACGGTCTAAACGACGCAGTACAGCTTGCACGCGTGCTACCAACTCTTTGGGGCTAAATGGTTTACACACATAATCGTCTGCGCCCATGTTTAAACCTAATACACGGTCAATTTCTTCGGTTCGTGCTGTGGTCATAATAATGGGTAAATCAGACTGTTCACGGACTTTACGACAAATGGTTAAACCATCCATACGTGGCACCATGAGATCTAAAATCATCAGATGGGGTTTACGTTGCAAGAAGCTGTCATATGCTTCTTGTCCATCATGAAACATACTGACTTCAAAGCCTGCTGCTTCTAAATAGTCACGTACTAACTGTGCGAGTTCAACCTCATCTTCCACCAGCATAATATGTTTCATGTTGAGTTATCCTTGTGTTTGCAATGTTTTGGGAAAGGTGAGTTTGCAGCGCAAACCACCTAAAGGTGAATGTTCAAAGCTTAGCGTACCACCTAAGGCCTGTGCAATTTGGCGTGATAATGCTAAGCCTAAGCCGGTACCACCCGTGGCACGGGTACGTGAGTCATCTACACGGTAGAAACGCTCACCCAAACGTGCCAGTTGTTCGTCACTTAAACCGAGCGGCGTGTCATCGACATAGACCGTCCACTCCGTGGCGGTTTCATGCGTATGAATCTGCACTTCACCACCTGCATCGGTGTAGCGCAAGCTATTGCCAATTAGATTCACCATAATTTGTTTAAAACGATCAATATCAAGCTGTAAATCACAGCCTTGACCTTGCAGATTAATCTCAATTTGGGCTTGGGCAAAACTTGGTTTAAAGTTTTCGACTTCTTGCTCAATGACCTGCCAAGGATTGACCAAGGTAAAATAGCAGCTAAGTTGCTGTGCATCAGCTTGAGCCAAATCCGCCAAATCCTTGGTGAGTTTTTTCAAACTCGTGACCTGTCGCAGCATTGCGGCTAAATGTTCAGGCGTAGCTTTACGAATACCATCTTGCATCGCCTCAATTTGGGCTTGTAGTACAGCCAGTGGAGTCTTCAATTCATGTGATGTATCAGCGACCCACTGACGTCGTGAGTTCTCATGCTGCTCTAAAATAATGGCCAATTGATTCAGTTGCTGAGATAAATCACCCAATTCATCATTACGATTCACCACCACTTGATGCTGATAATTGCCTTGCGTCAGCTCACGTGTACCATTTAATAAGCGTTGAATAGGCGCTTTAAAATACGTGGCCAACAATAACGCCACGACAAGACTGGCCAAGAAACTTAAAGCATAGATCAAGAATAAATAACGTTTTTGGTTACTAAAGAAATTAATACTCAGGGCATCTTCTTGCTGTAACACAGGCTTGAGACCTAAATACCCCACCACGTGGCCTTTCACACGAATCTCACGGAATGATTGCTGTGTGGTGGTGGGTTCACCCACAATAAATTGGCGTTTGGCATCATATAAGGCTAAACGTGCGGCAAAGCCTAAACGGTCAGGCATAGAAATAAATTGTTTTTGTCCGACCGGCGCAGGTTGAACCCCATCTCGAAAGTTGCTTAAAGGGAAACTCAGGCCTGCAAAGGGTTCATATTCTGAAGGTAAGTTCAGCTCAATACGGCGCAACTCTTCAGGGTCAATCAGGTTGTCTTGACTCTGTTCACGTGCAGATGCGGTCAGTAGACTGTGTTCAGCAAAATAGCGGTGTTGCTGAGCAATGTCATATTGTCGGCGCAGCCACCAACGTGACAGACGATCATAATCCTCAGGCCCCGCCTCGCCTTCAATCTGCAAAATTTGCGCTTGAATGGCATTGCCCCAATCGTTATGTAAACTGTAGACCCCAGCCAAGTTATCAATCAAAACATCAAGCTTTTGCATTTCAACATCGGCTACATACTTAGCAAAGTTTTTTTGCATGGTCCAATGCAATACCCCTAAGCTGACGGTAGTGATCAGTAATGAGGCGAGCAGTACGGTCAGAAACAAGCTCATTGCAATAGGGACACGACGAATATTCAACTTAAAGTCTCAATATTTTGAATACAAAATATTGTAACCAACAGCTCAACAAAAAACTCTCCATTGTTTCTTCATCTTTATTATTTAATCTTTGCACAAAGCAAAAATGATGTAGATTCGGGGAACAATATGAAGATTCAAGCAAAAATGGGGGTTGTATTCAGCACCCTCACTGTCGCCGCGCTATTAAGTGCTTGCCAATCGACGGCACCTGCTAAAGAAAAACGTATGCATGCTGGCAAACATAAATCTATGCAGATGCATGGGCGTCATCATCAGCAGCATATGCGTGGTCAAATCCAACAGGCATGTCAGGGCAAAACTGCAGGTGAAAAAATTGCAGTTCAGGTGGGCGAGCGCAACATTCAAGGCAGTTGCCAGTTAAGCTTTGTACCAGAACGCCAAGCTAAAGCCGCAAAGCGTAGTGTTCGCGGTCAATACAACACGCCAAAACTTGCTGTACATCCGTACAAAGGTCAGTATGGCGTTGCCCTCACTGATGCGCAGCGCGCTGAGTTAGTTAAACAATACGACTTACGTTTAGCACAACGCCAAGCGCAACAAAACGCCATTCAACAGGCCTGCCAAGGTAAAAAAGCCGACACTAAAGTGAGTCTTAAACTTGCTGAGCAAAGCCTCACGGGGCAATGCCAATTAAAATTCCAACCTGATGCAACAACCAGCCCGAAAAAGGTTGCCGCAGCATAAGGTCAACATGACAAAAAAGGTACTTCATGTACCTTTTTTTTATGTTTTTTGCTACGTTCAATTGACTTAATTTTAAATTTTACCCACTATATTTTCATATAAAGTTCAAAAACTTATTATAAATTCAAAATTTTTCTTTGACTTTACAGTCATGAATATCCATGGCTGCTTGTAATCTTCTCAGTATATAAATGTGACCATTCTTACAAATTACAAGGTGTCGTTGAAGACACCCCTGATTCCAATTCATTTCGGATGAACATGCTGGTCTAACCAGTAGGAGAACAACACCATGCCTCAATACAAAGCTCCATTACGTGATATGCAATTTGTACTGCATGAGTTACTAGCTGCCGAACAACATTATGCACAACTGCCTGCCTTTCAAGACACTGTAAGTCGTGAATTGGTGGATCAATATTTAGAAGCAGCCGCTGACTTTTGTGAAAATGAGCTCTCTCCTTTAAATGCTGTGGGTGACCGTGAAGGCTGCACATGGACAGATGGTGTGGTGACAACACCAACAGGCTTTAAAGAAGCCTATCAAAAATATATTGAACTGGGCTTCCCCTCTTTATCTGCCGATGAAGCTTACGGCGGCCAAGGTTTACCCAACTCATTGGGCATTACCATTTCAGAAATGGTTGGTACAGCCAACTGGTCATGGGGCATGTATCCAGGCCTGTCACACGGCGCAGTCCGTACTTTAGAGCATCACGGTTCAGACCAACAAAAACAGACCTATTTGCCCAAATTAGTCTCAGGTGAATGGACCGGCACCATGTGCTTAACCGAATCACATGCAGGCTCTGACTTAGGCATTATTCGGACTAAAGCTGAACCCAATGCCGATGGCAGCTATGCCATTAGTGGTGAGAAAATCTTTATTTCTGCCGGCGAACACGACATGGCAGACAATATTATTCATATTGTGTTGGCGCGTTTACCGGGTGCACCTAAAGGCACTAAGGGTATTTCATTGTTTATTGTGCCGAAATTTAAGCTCGGCGCCGATGGCAGTGTGGCGGAGCGTAATCAGGTGCGCTGTGGTTCGATTGAACACAAAATGGGAATTCATGGCAACGCCACCTGTGTGATTCATTTTGACAAGGCAACAGGCTATTTAATTGGGCCAGAAAACCGTGGCCTGAACTGTATGTTTACCTTTATGAACACAGCACGTATTGGTACGGCTGTACAAGGTTTATCGGCTGCAGAAGGTTCGTTCCAAGGCGCACTCACTTATGCCAAAGATCGTTTGGCAATGCGTGCTTTATCCGGTGTAAAAGCACCAGAAAAAGAAGCCGACCCGATTATTGTACATCCGGCTGTACGCAACTTATTGTTAACCCAAAAAGCCTTTGCAGAAGGTGGCCGTGCCTTGGTTTATGATTTGGCTCAATATGCAGATGTGGTCGAACATGGTACAACAGCTGAAGCACGCCAAAATGCCGATAATATTTTGTCGTTACTTACCCCCATTGCTAAAGCTTTCTTAACAGAAACGGGTTACGAAGCTGCCAATAAGGGCGTGCAAGTGTTTGGTGGTCATGGCTTTATTTCCGAGCATGGCATGGAACAAATTATTCGTGATACGCGTATTTCCTGCTTATACGAAGGCACCACCGAAATCCAATCGATTGATTTATTGGGTCGTAAAGTTTTGGGTTCTAAAGGCCAATTATTACAAGCATTTGCCAAAATTATTCAAGATTTTATTGTCGCTCAACAAGACATTGCCGCGATGCAGCGCTTTATTTCGCCCCTTGCACAGCATGCACAGCAGCTAGGCAACATCACGGAGCAAATTGCCCAACGCGGCCAAAGCAATCCTGATGAAATCGGTGCTGCTGCGGTAGATTACTTGTTCTTATCGGGCTATATTACCTTAGCCTATTACTGGGCACGTATGGCACGCACTGCGCAATTGGCAATTGAGGCAGGCAGTACAGAGCTTGATTTCTACAATGCGAAAATCCGCACTGCCGAATTTTACTTTGACAAAATTCTGCCACGTGTTCATGCGCATATTGCGACCTTAAATACCGGTGCAGAAACGCTGATGCAATTAGATGCAGAGCACTTTGCTTTCTAGCAGGTACACTTGAGGCAACCCTCAAGGGATGGGCATTGCAATGTTCATCCCTTTTGTTTATAAAAAATAAAAACACAATTCAAATGACAAAAAACAATCACTCAGGAATGTACCATGCCTATTTATAATGCCCCGCTTGCGGATATGAAATTTATTTTAAATGATGTGTTTGCTGCTGAAAAATTTTGGCAACGTCATGAAAAACTCGCGCATGTTGATCGTGGCACCGCAGAAGCCATCTTAGAAGAAATGGCCAAATTTGCCCAAAATGTCACGCTGCCCTTAAATCGTAGTGGTGATGAAGAAGGTGCCAAAATCGAGCAGGCTCAGGTCAGTACGCCTGCAGGTTTTCAAGCTGCATTTCAGCAATATGCACAAGGCGGTTGGATTGGCTTAGCGGCCGATGCTGAGTGGGGCGGTCAAGAAATGCCTAAAATGCTGACCGTCTTATCTGATGAAATGCTGTTTGCCACCAATCCTGCGTTTATGTTGTATCCGCTGTTGTCGGTAGGCGCAGGTTTAGCCCTGTCGAGCTATGCTTCATTAGAGCAAAAGCAAACTTATTTACCTAAAATTTATTCGGGTGAGTGGTCGGGCACCATGTGTTTAACTGAGCCGCATGCTGGCACTGACCTAGGTATCATTAAAACCAAAGCAGAACCCCAAGCCGATGGCAGTTATGCCATTAGCGGCACGAAAATCTTTATTACCGGTGGTGACCATGACCTCACCGACAACATTATTCATTTGGTCTTGGCCAAAACCCCCAACGCCCCTGCAGGCTCACGTGGCATTTCGCTCTTTATTGTGCCGAAATTCTTGCTCAATCCGGATGGCAGCCTTGGGGCCAAGAACAGCGTACAGGCCGGTTCCATTGAACATAAGATGGGTATTAAAGCCTCCGCCACCTGCGTCATGAATTTTGATGGGGCTACCGGTTATCTGGTCGGACAAGAAAATCATGGCCTTGCCGCTATGTTTGTGATGATGAACTACGAACGCTTATCTATGGGTATTCAAGGCTTAGGCGCGTCTGAATTTGCCTACCAAAATGCTGCACAATATGCCAGCGATCGTTTACAAGGCCGTGCAGCCCTTGGTGCGGTCTCACCTGAGCAACCTGCGGATGCGATTTTGGTCCATGGTGATGTACGTCGCATGCTGCTAAATAGCCGTGCTAATAATGAAGCTTCGCGCGCATTTGCGGTATATGTGGCCCAACAACTGGACATCACCAAGTTTTCAACCGACAGTCATGCCGTTGAAGTGGCTCAGCGCCGTGTTGAGCTGTTAACCCCAATTGCCAAAGCCTATTTAACGGATACCGCCTTTGCAGCGGTATTAGACGCCCAAATGTGCTTTGGTGGCCATGGCTATATTCGTGAATGGGGTATGGAACAGTGTGTACGCGACCTGCGTATTGCACAAATTTATGAAGGCACCAACGGCGTACAATCTCAAGATTTAATTGGTCGCAAAACCATTAAATGCCAAGGCCAGTTCTTAGCTGAATATATTACGGAGATTCGTGATTTTGCCAATGATATGCCCGCAGACCTTAATTATATTAAAGATGCCACTTTAGATGCTGCCACCGAACTTGAATCGATTACACACTTTATTTTAGAGGCCGCAGCAGACAATGCTGAGTTTTCTAATGCAGTGGCGGTAGACTATCTACACGCGGTGGGCTTACTCAGCTTTAGTTACATGTTTGCGCGTATTGCGGTTGCGGCCCAAGCCAAACCCGAAGCGTTCTATCAAGATAAATTGAGCTTAAGTAGTTACTTTGTGCAGCGCGTATTGCCTGAGCTTGCACTGCGCATCACCAAAATTAAAACTGGATCAGACCTGATAATGCGCTTTGATGCTGAGTATTTCACACGACAAAGCTAATGCAAAAACGCCTCTTCAGAGGCGTTTTTTAGGCCTGTCAAAAATTCATGTTTTTCTGAATTAATGTGCTCATAGACCCTAGGCTTGAAATACAGTGATGAGTTAAAAAGTTCTATTTTAATCGATCTTGTGCATAGAATTTGCATGCTGTTGCTCTCAATCTTATTGTTATGGAACACATCATGCCTCAGCCGCAACCTAAATCCCTTGCGCATCGACTTGAGTCGCACCTTGACCGTGTAGGCAACGGCATTGTGGAAAGCTTTCACTACATTGCGCTGTTTATTATTGGCTGTATGGTGATTTGGTCGGCTGGGCATACGGTGTGGGACATTCTTACCGTCAAGCAATATGCCAGCATTGATGACATTTTGTTGCTGTTTATTTATCTCGAACTTGGAGCAATGGTCGGTATTTATTTTAAAACCAACCATATGCCGGTGCGTTTCTTAATTTATATTGCCATTACGGCCCTAACGCGCTTATTAATTTCAGATATTCAACATGACCACAAAGCCGATCTTGATTTGGTGATTATTACTGGCTCGATTTTAATTTTAGCTGCGGCTATTTTGGTGGTGCGCTATGCCTCATGGCATTACCCTTCTGTCATTCGCGATAAACAACATGATTTACCCCTAGCCCAAGGAAAAACCCCTCAACCACAAGATGACGAATTGGCCTAAACAACTTTGATTCAGAAGTAGGATGGAGCTGTGCAATTTGACTTTTAAAGCCAAACTCAGTTTATGTTAAGATCGGTTTTTTTCTGACTGAGTAAAGCATTGTGGCTGAACAACTAAGTTTTGATCGTCTCTATGAATTTTTTTGCAAGGTTCCAAGTATTCAAAAAAACTTGATTGACTCATATGGCTCAGATGGCAAACACGCATGGTGGTTTAAGTTCCAAATTGATGTCGATCATGCTTTAGCATGGCAAACCGTGCAAGAATTGGGGCATGTGCTCAATTACATCTCTAAAAATGAGCGTTTGCCGACCCAATTTTTACCCGTGTCACCGCCACCTTACATGAACGGTGAAGCCAAACAATTCTTGTCTTGGGTGATTCAATGTAATCATGCTGATTTCCCACCCGATGTGGTCTGTGATTGGTTAGAAGCACGCTTACCGACACCTGTTGAAGATGAAACACAGTGGAAAATCAAAACAGATATTAAAGAGTTAGATGAAATGTCGGATAAAGATTTAGACAGCATCGTGCCACCAAATCCACAGCCTTAATAGAACATAAATCTCCCTAAATCCCTCTTTCAACAAGCGGGACTCCTCCCTTTTTCAAAGGGAGGTCAGGCGGGATTTAAATTAAAACGTCGCCATCCCACTCCATTCTAAGAAGCGATAAGTCCAATATTTTAGTTTCGATTCATCCGCATAGTGGGCATATTCCACACTGATCTGACGACCATTTAAGTTTGACCATGCGCTATTAAAATACTGATTCGCATCTTTAAAGACAGTATGCTCACGCCCGCCAATCACATGTAAATTGGTTTCCAAATTATAATTTTTTAAATTACGTGCCGTAAAATTGGCTGAACCTAAAATCAATTGCGTGCGGTAGAGATCACGCTTGATCAACATTTTGCTGTGACATTGTTCGCCTTGCGTATTACACCAACGAACATCGATCCCCGCCTGATGGAGTTCTGCTGCAACAGGACGGTTCGGAATGCCATTTTTTGTGCGCCCAAACGCATCTTTATTCGGATCAAGCAAGACGCGAACTTTAACTCCACGTTGATGCGCTGCAATTAATTCTTTGATGATCTTGCGCTCTGACAAATAGAACATCGCAAGATCAATTTCAATGCCTGCCTTTTGACTGCTTTGAATTGCCTCAAGCACATTGTTGTAAATCGCTTTTTCAGTTAATACTTGAACTTGGGGTTGGCTCTGAGCAGCTTCAAACTCGCCTACAACCACCATGGGAATACTGCCCGAAGAGAATTGTCCGACCACTTGCTCGGTTTTTAAGACATCAATTGCCGTATGCCCTTTCACCCATAGCGCAACGTTGGCATGACGCGAACTGCCATCATGTACATTCATTGATGTCACTAAGCTTTGCCAACCTTCTGCACTATCGACCAATAAAGTTTTACGGTGATTGGCTTTAAAGTTCAGCAGTTGGGCATAACTACGTAAAGTAATCTTCTCTTCACCTAAAGGATTGGGTAACCAGCCCGCTTCAGGAGTATTGTTTAAACTTTGGCAACAGATATACCACACCCCTGACCAAAGCGGATTCGACGCGCGCAGTGGAGTAAGATTGGTTTCAATCACTTCAATGCCCGCCTGACGTAAACGGCGATGATGTTCGGGTTGATATGCCCCATACACAGAGTTCACCGGATCGGTAATCACTTTAATTTCAATATTGGGCAGTTGGCGACGTTTGGCAATCAGGGCGTTGGTCAATTGTTCACTTAAGGCTTGATGCTGCTGGGTAGATGCCCCAACTTCGGCATTAAACAAAAACATATCCATCACGATGAGGCTTTGCGCCTGCTCGATCATGCTTAACATTTTGCTAAAAATATGCTGTTCTTGTTGTGGCTGGCCTTGGGCATCGAGATAACTTTGATCTGCAATAAACGCCACCTCAGCATGACGTAATTTTCCAGTAAAATTCAGTCCTTCCGGCAGTGGTTTACTGCTGTGATATAGTGCAGAAGCCAAATAGCTTAAACTGATGAGCCCCAACACCACCGCCACATAGCGGCCACGCGACCAATTTAATTTTTGATAAATTCTCTGGAAAATACGCATAATAAAAAACCTAGTCCAATGCGCTCAGACTAGGTTTTATTGTATGAATTTTCAAGGGCTTTTCTGTGAAAAGCCCAAGCTGACTTAGAAGCTAAAATCAACACCAACGGTGAAATTACGTCCTACTTGTGGCAAGTTCGATAAGAACGATGCATGTGAGTAGACTTGGTCATCTAACAAGTTATTGGCTTTGAGGTACACACGGTAATCTTGGTTGCGCTGATATTTGCCGTTATAGGCTAAACCGACATTAACCATGTTATAACTTTGCGTCTCTTGCTCAAATTGTGCCACCTGATCTTGCTTAAAGACATGATAATACTCGGCCATACCCGACCAGTGATCATCAAACTGGGCATCCACTTTGGTACCTAAGCGACCCGCAGGGATACGTGGCGCATTTTCACCGTCAATTTTGGCACGCACGTAATCACCAAATGCACTCCAACGATAGGTGTCATTTAGCGCATAACCGACTTGTGCTTCTGCACCATAAAACTTGGCTTTGTCTTGGGTATATTGCACCAAACGGAAGTTGTCAAAACGATCTAAAGTTGCCGCGTAGATATAGTTATCAAACCAGTTGTGGTACAGGTGTACATGATAATCCAAACGATCGGTTTCGTAATGTAAGCCAAGCTCAACATTATTCGACTTCTCTACGTCCAAGTTTTCATTGCCGAGCTCATAGGTATTGGTGGCAAAGTGCTTGCCATTGGCATACAGCTCTTGAGCAAGAGGTAAACGCTGTTGATGCGAACCGACCAGCGACAATTTGTAATTAGGTGCAAAGTCCCAATTGGCTGCAACTGAAGCAGATAAGGCATGATCGTCATAGTTTTTTTGTGCCGATGTCACATCAATCTGTTGCTGATCCACACGTGCCCCAAGCTCTAGATGCACATCAGCCACTTGTTTATGTTCTAAGCCAAACAGGCTCCACTTTTTGCTGCTGGTTGGGGCTAAAAGGGTTTCTGTACCGCGAATATCCAAATCTTGCTGACTATATTGCGCCCCTAGCACCCCTTCCCAACCTTTGAGTGGCTGATGCACCAATTCTAAACGCGCGTCATAACCTTGGTTTTTAAAGTTGGTAAGCACCTGTGATGCTTCAATTTCGTCATGTTGATAATCGGTGTAGCTGGCATGGGCACGTAATTTTTCAAAGCCTTTGAACGGATCCAGCAGCTCTGCACGCACATCATAGCGCTCAGATTTTAAGTCCACCCATGGGCCTGCATGGTCGTGGTCGTGGTCGTGGTCGTGGTCGTCATGATCATCATGACCATGTCCATGATCATCACCATCACAGTGTAAATGATCACCATGTGGCACACAGCTTTCGTATTCATGGCTATGGCCTGGTAAACCATATTGATCCTGACGATTGCTATACGACACACCCACAAAGCCACGGTCATGAATCCATGAGCCACCAATGTTTACGGTTTGGCCATCGGCAAAGGTATTCTCAACACGGCGTGCAGGGACAAGGTGTGAGTGATCACCATGGGCTTCCTCAACCCGATAGTCTGGGGCAATATAATCATTGGCTTTACGTTTTGAGCCTTCTACACGTACAGCAAATTGATTGCCCAATGCCACGGTCGCGCCTGCCGCAGCTAATTTTTCATCACTGCCTGAGTTATAGCGCACACCAACTTGACCTTCATAACCGTTACTTGGCATTTGGGTAGGAATTTTTTGATCAGTGACATTCACTAAACCACCCACGGTGCCCGCGGCATACAGCAAGGTAGATGGGCCACGAATCACTTCCACTTGTTTGGCTAGAATCGGATCAACTGTCACCGCATGGTCAGGTGATAAAGACGAGACATCCGCTGTTTCAGAGGCATGTTGTAACACTTTAACGCGTGGGCCATCTTGACCGCGAATCACCGGACGACTTGAACCTGAACCATATTGATTTGATGAGATGCCCAATTGGTCTGCAAGCGCATCACCAATGGTGGTGGCACGGCCAGCAAGGGATTGCTGTTCAATCACATGATCTGCTGCAGCAAAATCCGCTGCTGTTTGCACCAAAGGATGTGCCGTCAACTGAATGGTTTCAAGCTTAGTGACATCTGCTAGCACTGACGGGCTGACAGCGGCAAAAATCGATAAGGTAATAAGGTTCTTAGAGAGAGACATGACTTGCGGCTCAAAGTCGATCAAAATGTAGTGATGTTATAATATAACATTTGTGTAATTTTGCAATAAAAAACTGTTTTTCAATGACAGTTACATTAAGCTGTAAATCAAATCCTTACTGTCGCTTTGGTCCATGCCATTTACCCTATCGCATGCTGTTTTAGCTCCACCACTTGCACGTTTGAGTCGACATCTGTTGCCCATTGCCGCACTTGCCATTGGTTGTATGTTGCCCGATTTATATCGTTTGTTTAGCAGCCGAGAGGACGGCTTTTCCCACTCTTGGCCCGCCCTTTGGCATCCGAATTTGGCCATAGGACTGGGATTTTGTGGACTTTGGTATGGCGTATATCGGCCTGTGCTTTATCAACTGTTTGATTTAGAAGATGCTATTGCCATTTTTGACGTATGGAGTGCACTCAAATTTGTCTTGGGCTGCGTGCTCGCGCTGATGCTCGGCAATGCACTGCACATTGTTTGGGATGGTTTGACCCATGTGGATGCGCGTACGTTCATCTTGCATGAACAACTGTTACAGCGAATCACGCTATTGGGCTATAGCTTACCTGTGCACTTTATCCTTCAAATTGCCAGTTCTATCATTACTTTGCCAATTTTGTTGTGGATGTTAAGGCGTTATCAACAACGTTATCGTGGCGTTTACTCGCATCATATTGGCTTAAAAATATCTATTGTGCTGATTTTTGTGCTGGCAGTTGTGGTTGGCTTGGGTTATGCCACCACCAATTTGGCTTATCTTTTGCAAGCGCCCGACTACCACTTGGCTTACTATTTTATTGGTCGAGCCTTTAATACCTTTAGCCAAGGCTTTTTACTCAGTTCAAGCTTGGGCTGTGTGCTGCTGTTGATTTGGCAGCAAATCTTCAGTTCTGATTAGCTTTTGTCGCTGTTGCCACGTTTTTCGTGCGGTTTTTTGTTGTAATCCTTGAGAGTCAATTCTCAAAGAGGCATAATCCTATGCTTCAAATAAAAGCGTTACGCTGTTTACGTACACGCTTCCATCAGCCATATAGTTGGATTTTTAACGCTATGATGCGAACTCATTACTGCGGTTCTTTAACCGAAGCTCAAATTGATGAAACAGTAACCCTTTGTGGTTGGGTACACCGTCGCCGTGACCACGGTGGGGTAATTTTCCTCGACATGCGTGACCGTGATGGTTTAGTGCAAGTGGTTATTGACCCAGATACGCCTGAAGCGTTTGCAACGGCTGATAAAGTACGTTCTGAATTTGTACTAAAAATTACAGGTCGCGTACGTCGTCGCTATGCAGGCACAGAAAATGCCAACATGGTGAGCGGTCAAATCGAAGTTTTAGGTAAACAGATTGAAGTTCTTGCTGCGTCTGAAACTCCTCCATTCCCATTAAATGATGACAACACGAATATCTCTGAAGAAATTCGTTTGAAATACCGTTTCTTGGACATCCGTCGTCCAGAAATGTTAGAGCGTCTTCGTTTCCGTTCTAAACTCACCAACCTGATTCGTAACTACTTCGAAGACAATGGTTTCTTAGACGTTGAAACACCAATTTTAACACGTGCAACACCTGAAGGCGCGCGTGACTATCTCGTACCAAGTCGTGTGTCTAACGGTAGCTTCTACGCACTTCCACAATCTCCACAGCTATTCAAACAGTTGTTGATGGTGGGTGGTATTGATCGTTACTACCAAATCGCGAAATGTTTCCGTGATGAAGACTTACGTGCTGACCGTCAGCCTGAATTCACCCAAATCGACGTTGAAACATCGTTCATGAGTGACGATGACATCATGGATTTGATGGAAACCTTAACTGTGAAGATGTTCAAAGAACTTCTTGATGTACAGTTTGAGAAATTCCCACGCATGACTTATAACGATGCAATGCGTGACTATGCATCGGATAAGCCTGACTTACGTATTCCTTTGAAATTGGTTGACGTTGCAGACTTAATGCAAGACGTTGAGTTCAAAGTATTCGCAGGTCCAGCCAAAGATCCTAAAGGCCGTATTGTTGCGCTTCGCGTACCGGGTGCGGGTTCTCTGCCACGTTCTGCAATTGATGAATACACCAAATTCGTGGGCATCTATGGCGCACGTGGTTTGGCTTACATCAAAGTCAACGAACTTGAAAAAGGCATTGAAGGTCTTCAATCTCCAATCGTTAAATTCATCGAGCCAATCGTGCTTGATCTATTAAAACGTGTTGGTGCTGAAAATGGCGACATCGTATTCTTCGGTGCAGACAAAGCCAAAATCGTAAATGATGCAATGGGCGCACTTCGTGTGAAAATTGGTCATGACATGAAACTTGCAACATGCGAGTGGGCACCGCTTTGGGTGGTTGACTTCCCAATGTTTGAAGAAACTGATGATGGCAAATGGACCTCTGTGCATCACCCATTCACGCTACCAAAATCAAGCGTTGAAGACGTGAAGAATAACCCAGGTGCAGCATTGTCTGTGGCTTACGATATGGTATTAAACGGTACTGAAATCGGTGGTGGTTCACTACGTATTCATAACTTAGAAATGCAAAAAGCGATCTTTGAAGCGCTTGGCATTGGTGAAGAAGAAGCAGAAGAGAAATTTAGCTTCTTACTTAACGCTTTACGTTATGGCGCGCCTCCACACGGTGGTTTAGCCTTCGGTCTTGACCGTTTAGTGATGTTAATGACAGGTGGTGCTTCAATTCGTGACGTGATTGCGTTCCCGAAAACCAAAACCGCTGAATGTCCATTAACGCAAGCACCGGCACCAGTTGAATCCACTCAACTACGTGACCTCGGTATTCGCTTACGTGAAAAACCAAAAGCTGAAGAAGCGAAGTAATGTTCATATTCTTGTTCTCCCCTTCAGGAGAACATTGAACAACGCGTAAAAAAGCCCTGCCTATGCAGGGCTTTTTTATTGCATTGAGCACAAACATGAACAGTGGCATAATGGCGGCAGTTTTTACTCTTAGGTAGTTTGGCAATGGCGATGCGTCCTGCTGTTCGTAATAAAGGCATTATGCTGATTGTGTTCTCTGTGGTGCAATGGATGTTCATGCGCTATATCTTGGCCAACAACTTGTTTAATTTAGACACCAATGAACGTATTGTATATTTCTGCTTAAGTAGTATTTTGGGCGCTTTAGTGATCTTTGTGAGCCTGATGTATATGGTGCTCAAGGGTAATCCTGAAAAAGACTAAGCCTGAAAATCATATTGGCCATTGAATTGATTTCAATGGCTTTTTTATTATAAGCCTCTATTTTTTTCTATGGTCTAATGCCCTTTTAGACAACTCATTTGTTCTTTTCTATATTGCACGCTGTTGCCTTGAGTTTCACCCTATGTATTATGTGCTCAAAATTATCTCCTGCCTGCCATGGGCAGTTTTACGTTGGCTTGCACGTAGTATTGCGGTGCTGTTGTATTGCCTTGACAGCTCAATGAAACGCATCAGTGCGATTAACTTAAAATTGGTCTACCCTCAACTCAGCTCCCGACAACATCAGACCTTACTGCGCAATACCTTACGCAGTCAGTGTTTGACCTACATCGAATCCATTAAAATTTGGGGCATGCCTGCACGCCATAACCGCCGTTTAATTGAGACTGTTTATGGGGAACAACATTTAACCCAAGCACTTGCTAACCCCAAAGGCACCATTATTGTATTGGCACATTTAGGCAATTGGGAGCTGGTCAATGTATGGCTCAATCAACATGCTGCACCGATGATTATGTATAAACCGAGCAAAAATAAGGGCGTTAATCGCTTTATGCTCAAAGCTCGGCAAAGTGCGCAGGCAACGCTTGTGCCTACCGACGATCGCGGCGTTCGCGCAGTGTTTAAGCACCTCAAACAAGGCGGTGTAACCGTGATTTTACCCGATCATTTACCTAAAGCCTCGGGTGGTATTTATGCCAATTTCTTTGGTCAACATACCCTCTGCACCACCTTATTGCCCAAACTGGCACAAAAAACTCAATGCCAAGTTTTGGGTGTGCATTGTTTAAGAAACGCTCAAGGTTTGTTTGATTTGCACTGTAATGTGCTCTCAACTCAAATTGGCTCACAAGACCTTGATGTTTCAGTTTCAGAGGTCAATCACGCCCTTGAACATATGATTGCGCAATCCCCTGAACAATATACGTGGTCATATAAGCGCTTTCGACATATGCCTAGTCATCCACAACTCTATAAGCGTGCTTCAGGTTCAAAGGCTTAAATCATCAGACCTTAAAAACACCTTTAATTCAGCCACGATATGCGATGCTAATGCTTGATGACCTCGCCCCGACAAATGGGTCGCATCATCATAGTAATCGCTATACAAATGTGGTTTTAACAGATCAAAGTGCTTAATCACAAACACGCGTTTGCCATCGTGTAACTGCGCAAGTGCTTGGTTATACGCCAAAATGCGTGGTTCACGTGTCAGATCTTGATGTGGATAGATTTCAGGCAACAAAATATATTTTGCCTGTGCATGCTGAATCATATACTGAATATTGGCAATATATTCCTCAACAGGCACCACATTAGCTGTGCCAAATAAGCGATGCAGGTTTAGCTTACGCCCATATTTTTTGATTTTTTTCACGAGCTTTCGTAACAATTTACGCCATGGTGTATCGGGATAATATAATACGAAGGGCGCACCTTTAAACGTTTGCCACGAGTCAACAATTCCATACTGAATTGACAACACATCAGCCTGTTGTACATCAAGTTTTTTAAAATATTGTAAGGCTTCACGTGTGGTCGACATGGTATGTCCATAGTTGGTCACCTGCCAGCCCATTGCTGCAGCCACTCGTTCAGGATAGGCTTGACCCTGTTGCAGTGGTGCACCTAAGGTCACACAATCTCCTAATGCGACATAGCGAATCTTGTTGTTTTGCATCTTGTATTTTCATCCATCGCATCAGATACGTCTTTGGTGAAAGTCACAGTTACGTGGAGTGCTGTTGATACACCGCTAAGGTTTGCGCAGCCATACTCTCAACCGTTAGCTGTTGTTGTGCACGGCTAAATAGATGTTGCCATTCACATTGTTGCATTGGCGTGGTCTCTAATGCCTGTTGAATGGCTTGACGCAACTGTGTCGCATTATTTAAATCAGCCAATGCAAATGCGGGGAGCCACTCGATCACGCCATTGACCTTGGTCGCGGCCATTGGTTTATGTGCTTGCAATGCTTCGACCATAACTAACGGAAAACCTTCACGTTCTGATGATAGTGCCACAACATCTGCAAGCTGTAATACATCCCGCGCATCGCTTCGAAAACCTAAAAATCCCACCTGATGATGCAGATTTAACGCTGTCACTTGCGCTTCTAAATCACCACGTAACGAGCCATCACCAACGATCCATAAATTGGCTGCAACCCCTTGCATCGCCTGTAACAAGAGCTGAATATTTTTTACCGGTTCTAGGCGGCCAATACAGATCACGGTTTTTTTGTGCGGATCTAAATGTGGACACTGCGCTTGAATCTGTTGACTGAGCTCAGCACGTTGTTGCGAGGTCAGCGCGGGCCGTGCATGTACGCCATTGTAGATCACATGTGTTTTTTGTGCAGCAATGCCCTCGGTCAGTGCTTGACTGACCGCAATCACTGCATCAGCATGGGCATAAATGGCTTTATTTTTTTTGGTGCCATGTACTGTGGTTACCACTCGCGTCTGTGCAGGTAACATTCCCCGAATGCGCTTGACCAACTCAGCAGCTTTCCCTGCTTGAGCATGTACAACATCAGGCTGAATGTCGTTGATTTTCTTAGCCAACTGCCACCAAAGCAGTGGATTTAAACGGCTACGCGAAAAGTTAAAACCATGAAAATACACCTCAGGGCTGAGGTAATCCGCATATTGTGCTAATGCAATCAGATGCACTTCATGCGTTTGCGCCAAAGTATTCGTAAGGTTAAAGGTATGCTGCTCTAAGCCTCCAACACCGCCACCACTGGTGGCCATGATCTGTACAATTTTCATATTGTTGTCTTCTGAATATGTTGACGTACTAAGTCCTTTAAACGTCCAATCCGTCGCTTAATTTTTTTGTGCATAAGTGCTTTTGACCAATAGGAAATTGGAATAATTTCTTTGGCGTTTAATACCGACTTCACATCAATACACTTGAGCTGCAACCCGTTTGCATCAGATTGCACCACCAAGTTACCCGCATTTAAGTCAAATAAAGGAATATCATGCTGAATGAGCCAAGCTTGAAATTGATCGAGTGCCTGGCATACCTGATCAGGATCAAGTTGGCTTGGCGATCGCTGCATATGGTCATACAAGCTACGTGCAACTTCACCCTGTGCATTGGTCACCAACTCACAATACAGGATCAGCCCATGCTCAGCCTGCTCAAGGCTTAAACAGCGTGCCATATAAGGATCGAGTGTCTGCTGACCTAAACGCTGCACCAAATGCTGATAGGCCTGCCATTCAATATAATTTTCATTAAATCGCACAAACCTGCGACTCAATTCACGGCGAATTTTTTGACGTAAATTTTTTACCCGACGTTCATGCTGCGGTAAATCAATTTTTAAACAGACACTTGGGTCGTGCGCATCACGCACACAGATACGGTTGGCACCTTTACCAATCACGTCTTGCATTGCATACTGCTGTGACATCATAAGGAATCTGCATTGGCTCAAAATGAATAGTATAAGCGATTATCAGCGCGTTGTTGCTAAGCGCTGTGCGACTCGGTCTGCCTCGGCAAATGCGTGTGCCCTAGGCAGGCGTTGTTGTTGCGTTTGCTGACTAATCTGATTTTGCTCCAGTAGTAGGTCAACCGAACGGGTAATACGGTCTTGCTTGAGCCGCTCAAGTGCAATCACCCCAACCCGACAACCTGCGCTTAAGGCTTCATACAGCATCGACACACTGTCTTCGGTTACCCATACCGCTTCTGCCAGTTGCATCTGTTCAAAAATCCAGCCTTGCGGCGTGGCTTCGACAGGAAAAATCTGTAATTTTGCTGCAAAGTTTTGTGTGTTGAGTTGGGTTAAAAATTGTTTTGGGGTGCGGCGTGAAGTGGTTAAAATAATTTCAGATTTTTTATTGTCGTGTACAATTTTCTCAATAGCTGCTAAAACCTGAGCTTCGTTCCATTTGTGACGTTTAGAGTCACCACCTAACGCAATTAAAATGCGTTTTGCTTGATGACGTTTTTCATTCACAATCGGGTTTAACGCCCCTTCTGTCACAATCACGTTGTTTTCTGCTGCAACGCCATCGTGTTTTGGCACCACCACATGGTCAAACCAAGCGAAGGGAAACTTCGGTTTCATCAGCACGACGGTTTTCGCTTGCGGAAAAACTTGCCCCAAAAGCAGTGCTTTTAGCTGGGTTTGACTACCAACACTAAAAATATAGTCGGGCGTGTGTTGGATCAGAGTATGCTGATTATGGCCACGAGCTAAGAACAGGTTAACGCGCGACAGCGATGCAGCAGCAACTTCTTCAAAAGTTACTTGCTGCGTGCTTAAACGTTGCATGGCTTTATATAAACCCAAAGCCTGCGAACGATGCCCTGCTTTTCCATCAGTGACATAAACAATATGCATGTATTTACCTATTTAATGCCATAAAAAAGGCGAAACTTTCGTTTCGCCTTTTATACTAACCGATTGACTTATTTTACGTAAGTTAACCAGTGTGCATATTTAGGGTCTTTACCCTGAACTGCATCAAAGTATGCTTTTTGGATTTGGGTGGTGATTGGACCACGTACACCTTCACCAATTTGACGGTCATCGTATTCACGAATTGGCGTTACTTCTGCCGCTGTACCGGTGAAGAATGCTTCATCAGCAATATAGAATTCATCACGCGTAATACGACGCTCTACAACTTCGTAACCTAGGTCTTTGGCAATCGTAATGATCGTTTGACGTGTAATACCGTCAAGCGCACCACCTGCGATATCAGGGGTATGAATCACGCCGTCACGTACTAAGAATACGTTCTCACCTGAACCTTGGCATACATAACCTTGTGGATCAAGTAACATTGCTTCGTCATAACCTGAGTGCGCAACTTCTTGGTGTGCAAGAATCGATAATGTGTAGTTACCTGATGCTTTTGCTTTACACATGGTCACGTTTGGATGGTGATGCGTAAATGATGACGTTTTCACGCGAATGCCTTTCGCCATCGCTTCTTCACCAAGGTAAGCACCCCAGCTCCATGCCGCAACCACAGCATGAATGGTATTGTCTGTTGCAGCGATCCCGAGTTTTTCCGAACCAATAAAGATAATTGGACGTAAGTAGCAAGATGCTAATTTATTTTCACGAACCACATCAATTTGAGCTTGTTCTAATGCTGCTTGATCAAATGGAACTTTCATTTGATAAATTTTGGCAGAGTTTAATAGACGCTTAGTGTGTTCTTTTAAACGGAAAATTGCCGTTCCATTCGGAGTTTCGTAGGCACGGACACCCTCAAATACACCCATACTGTAGTGTAGTGTGTGGGTTAGTACGTGAGTTTTCGCCTCACGCCAGTCAACCAATTGTCCATCTTGCCAAATAAAACCATCACGATCAGCCAA
>CAVBYE010000033.1:0-22728 GCA_963599285.1 Bacteroidaceae bacterium
ATGACATTACCGTCACCAATCAAAAGCAACAGATTATTGCTGAATTTCGTGGCACCTCGCGGCTTCTTAAATCCATTTAAACTGCATTTTTTCTGCCTGCTGACACAAAAAACCCATGTCGAAACATGGGTTTTCATTTTAAAAAGCTGCAAGTGCAATTATGCTTTAAGCCATGTGTCCACTTTAGCTTGATCTAACACTTTTAATTCAACAGACGCTAAGCCTGTTTCTGCCGCTGTCACTTCAAATTGCATCAACTCATCACGGCGGAACGCAAGTACGCTAAAGGTCCCTTGTTGCTTGGCATAACGTGCCAATAATTTTTCTGATGCTTTTAAACCGTCAATGGCTATGATGACGTCATTGGCTGAAAGACCTGCTTTTGCCCCTGCACCATCACGACGGGCCTGTTGTACCACCACACCTTCAGGCTTGTCGGCAAGTTTTAAGCCAAAGGCCAATGCTTTCTCATCTTTGACTTGATAAGCAAGCCCAAATTCAGGGAACAACTGATCTAATGGCAATTCATCGGTGGTATTAATCAGATGGTTGATTTGTTCAATCCAATTATCGCCGGTTAATTCCTGACATAACTCGAAGATGCTGCGCTCATGCACTTGAATACCTTGCTGTGCATTGTCATAGAGCTTACGCATCAGGGCATCTAAACTTGAACCACGTAGACGTAAACCTAAATCTAAGCACAACGCCACCAAGCAACCTTTGTTGTAGTAGCTGGTGCCAGCATTATTGCTATTTTCATCAGGACGATAGAATTTCACCCATGCATCAAAACTTGACTCCGACACGGATTGCACAAAACGACCTGGATTTTGCAAATAGCGATCAATTTGTGCTTTGAGCAATTTCAAATATGACTGCTGTGAAATCACGCCACTGCGCAATAAAATTAGGTCGTCGTAGTACGAAGTAAAGCCCTCAAAAATCCATAACAAAGAGGTATAACCTTCTTTATTTAGATCGTAGTTGACAAAATTTTCAGGACGAATAAATTTAACTAACCATGAATGGAAATACTCATGGCTACATAAACCCAAGAAGCGTTGGTATTCTTCTGAGGGTTCTGCAGGTTCATCGGCTTTAGGCAAATCATCACGTGGTGAAATTAAGCTGGTGCTATTTGGATGCTCTAAACCGCCATAACCGTTGCCCGTGGCCATGGTCATAAAGGTGTAGTCTTTAAAGGGTGCTGAACCAAACAGGTTAATTTCGGTACGACAGATTTTTTCTAAATCTTGCTGCATACGCTGTGCATTCATGGCATGTTGACCCGACAGCACAAATTCGTGCGCAATGCCGTTGGCTTCAAAACTAAAGCGTGTTTGTTCAGCCGCCTCAAATGGCGCATCAATCAGCTCCGCATAGTTGCTCGCTTCTAAGGTAAAGCGACCTTTAATTAAACTGCGGGTCTTTAAACCTGTGGCCAATTGCCAATGTTTAAATTCTTCAGGTAAGAACACTTCTACTTCAATCGCTTTGTGTTCTTGCCCTTCTAGCCCCAAACATACACATGCTGGATTAACATAGAAACGGGTTTGATCGACATAAGCACCACGGACTGACAAGTCGTAGGCATAGGCATCGTACTCAACCGTAATCAGTTCATGATCGGTATTAAATAAACGCCATTTATTTTTTTCAGTTTTTTGAATCTTGAGTAAACGCCCTGCTTCATCATAAGCTTTTACCCCTTCAATGTGCTTGGAGAATTCACGAATTAAATAGCTGCCCGGAATCCATGTTGGTAATGAGAGGACTTGCGTTGGGTCCGCTAAAAAACGTACAGTTACGTGAACAAGATGTTGACGATAATCGTCAAATTCGATTTGATAATGCAACATAATGGGCAAGCACAAAATTAAATAGATAACTTACCAAGAAGCTTACCATTTTTTTCTGCAGCAATGCATAACCGTTATGCTTGTTGTTTTTTTTGACTAGTCAGCATACAAAAAAAGGCATAGCATGCGTGCATCTCCCTTTATTTCAC
Organism: Bacteroidaceae bacterium; assembly: GCA_963599285.1. Lineage (GTDB taxonomy): Bacteria > Pseudomonadota > Gammaproteobacteria > Pseudomonadales > Moraxellaceae > Acinetobacter. The sequence goes on from CAVBYE010000033.1 coordinate 2,012, forward strand.
GTCCAAGGATTGGCAAACGAGGATACCGCTTGAAACTTACCCACACGTTCTGGGCATCTCTAGGCTTACTCTGCAGTGGTCTGGCACATGCCAATGTGTTAAATATTGCACCCGATTCAGTCGACGCCCAAGCGTGGATTATTTATGATCCACAAACCCAACAAACCCTCGCCTCTCACCAAGCAGATACACGACGTGCACCGGCCTCTTTGACCAAAATGATGGTGGCCTACATTGCCTTAAAAGAAGTGCAACAAGGTCGCTTAGCGCTTGAGCAGTTGGTCACGGTCAGCCCTGTGGTACAGCAAGTCCAAGCGGATGAGTCAAAAATGCGTCTACAAGTGGGCACAGAGGTCAGCATAGATACACTGCTTGCAGGTCTAACAGTCATGTCCGCCAATGATGCAGCGCTGTTGTTGGCTGAAAAAATTTCCGGTTCAGTCCCCGCTTTTGTGGCCCGTATGAATCAAGAGGCGCAAGCCCTTGCCATGCACAACACCCATTTTCAAAATCCACCCGGTATTACCATGCCGCAGCATTATTCTACTGCAGCAGATTTAGCCAAATTGAGTGAGGCAGTCATTCAACAAACCCCATATTACTTACATTATTCGAGTTTGCCTGACTTTCATTATCAGCAGATCCAGCATCCGGCCACCAATTTATTGCTCGCACGTGATGCGAGCGTCGATGGTCTCAAAACTGGCTTTACCCAAGCGGCTGGTTACAACTTGGCGCTGAGCGCACGCCGCCCTAATAGCGACTTATACAGTCCCGAACGCCGTTTAATTGTGGTGGTATTGGGCACGCCAAGTATTGCTAAACGTGCTGAAGTGGCGCATCAATTACTCAATGTGGCCTATACCTACACCCAAAATACGAGCGTATTACAGCCGGGACAGGCCATTGCCCAAATCCCTGTGCAAAAATCACGTTATACATGGTTTAACGTTCACGTTAAAAATCCCATTGTGGTGAGCACCTCCTTATATACAGCCACAATGCCGCTCAACCTAAAACAATTTGATCGGCAAAAACAACGTGCCTATCAGCTTGTTGGTCAGCAAAAGCAATGGATTGAGCCCCTTACTCAACCTATTGAGTTAAAAATCAATTTAAAGCAACACCTCTTAGCTGCCCCCTTACAGCAAGAGATGACACTTGCTGAAGTCGAAATTTATCAGCGGCAGCAATTGCTGCGCCGCGCGCCAATCGTGAATCACGTGCAGCTTGAAGAGCAAACCTTGTTCCATCAAGGCCTGCAATGGCTACATGATGTGTATCATGGGATTCAGCGCGAAGCTAAAGTGTCCCTTTAGGTAACTTTGTGTAACCTATCCCCCTATATCCGCGTTAAAGATGGCATATTCAAGCCATCTTTTTTCTTTATAACAATAAATAGGCGAGACATGACAAGCGTACATAAAATTGTAATTGTCGGGGGTGGTGCAGGAGGCTTGGAGCTTGCGACCCAATTGGGGAATCGTTTAGGGAAAAATAGTCAAGCGGAGATCTGTTTGGTCGATCAGAAGCTGACCCATTTATGGAAGCCACTGTTACATGAAGTTGCGGTAGGCTCAATCAATACACATGAGGAAGAAATCAATTATTTTGCCCATGCGGCCAAACATTATTACCAGTTTATTTTGGGCAGTTTTGTCGGTCTGGACCGCCAGCAAAAACGTATTGTCTTAAATACCCCGCAGTGGCAGCAAAAACATGATACAGACACAACCTCCTCTCAGGCCCAACAGGTCTATGTCGAATATGACACCTTGGTATTGGCCTTAGGCTCAAGCTGCAATGACTTTAATACACCGGGGGTCAAGTCTTATTGTCATTTCCTTGATAACTTAGAACAGGCGCAAAAATTTCAACAAGACCTGCTGCATTTATATTTAGAGGCACAGCATTTACCCAATGCTCGCGCACTCAGTATTGCCATTATTGGTGCAGGTGCAACAGGAGTGGAACTTGCAGCTGAATTGGCCCAAGCCAAACAAACCTTTTATCAGTATGGTTTAAATAAAGTCGATCCTCAGAAAGTCACTATTCATGTCATTGAGGCAGCAGATCGCATCTTACCCGCTTTATCTACGACGACATCGCAACACACGCAGCAGCTGTTGCAACGCTTTGGGGTCAATGTGCTCACCCAACATCGGGTCAGTAAAGTCGATGCGACGCAGCTTCATTTTAGTGATGGCAGCCATTTAGCTGCTGATCTAAAAGTATGGTCTGCAGGCATCAAAGCACCTGATGTTTTCGCGCAACTGACTGAGTTTAAAAAAGACCAACTCAACCGCTTACATGTCTATGCAACCTTACAAACCACCATTGACCCAGATATTTTTGCCTTTGGTGACTGTGCCCATTGCCAACCCGTGGCCAACGAGCCACCACTTGCCCCGCGTGCCCAAGTGGCCAGTCAACAGGCCAGTTTCTTGGTGCGGGCTTTGACTGCACATGTGCGTGGTCATACACTCCCGATGTTTAAATTTGTAGAAAAAGGCTCGTTGGTATCTTTAAGTCAAAAAAGTGCGGTTGGTGAATTATTGGGCAAGGTGAATATTCAAGGTTTGGTGGCCCGTACGATGTATGCCTCGCTGTATCGTCTGCATCAGGCCAATATTCATGGCTATACCCATGCCGGCTTACTGACCGCCAAAGACTTGGTCACAAAAAGTGTTAGCCCTAAAATAAAATTGCATTGAAATTTTTATCTTTGCCCCAACTAATAAAAAAACAGCATTAGAGTGGAAAAATCATAAAATTTAGCGAAAACGCTTCGATAAATTTGATTTTTCCCTTTATGATGTACCTTTAGAAATATTGAATGGATCAATAACATGACTGCTATTGCAAATGACCTTGTGGTTTCTTTCCACTACACATTGACTAACGCTGAGGGTGAAACTCTCGATAAATCTCAAGGTGAACCACTTGCATATTTGCATGGTGCTGGCAACATCATTCCTGGTTTAGAAAATGCACTTCTAGGCAAAACAGTAGGTGAAAAATTCACAGTAACTGTACCTGCTGCTGAAGGCTATGGCGAATACAACCCTGAACTTGTTCAAGAAGTGCCTGCACAAATGTTCCAAGGTGTTGATAACATTCAACCTGGTATGCAATTCCAAGCACAAACTGACGACGGCGTTCAAATCGTAACTGTAAAAGCAGTTGAAGGCGACAACGTTGTTGTAGATGCAAACTTCCCACTTGCTGGTCAAGACTTAACATTTGACGTTGAAATCGTTGAAATCCGTGAAGCAACTCAAGAAGAGTTAGATCACGGTCACGTACACGGTGTAGGTGGTCACCACCACTAAGATCTGCGGATCTCAGTTCGGGGCAAGAAGTTTACTTCTTGCCCTTTTTTATGCTTAAAAATAAATTACAACATCAAGTCTTGTTTTTATATAGGCTTGATTCAGTTATTTTTTATTGAGTCTATTATGCACCTGGTTTGGTTTCGACAAGATTTACGAATCTTTGATCATACTGCCCTGCATCATGCCATGGCAGCAGGCCCAACCATTGCGGTGGTGGTGCTCTCTCCTGAGCAATGGCGCTTACATCATGATGCCACAATTAAAATTGATTTTTATTTAAGACAACTCACACAGCTCAAACAAGATTTAGATGCGCTTCATGTTCCGCTGATTGTATTAAGGGTTGAGCTTTGGTGTGACATCGCAAAGACGTTTGAGCAGCTGATACCGCAATTCAATATTACTGCAATGTATGCCCATCGCGAAGCAGGTTGCCATGAAATAAAGCGCGATGCTGCGGTAGAAGCCATGCTGTCTCAACAGCAGATTAACAGCCATTTTTTTGATGATGCGACCCTATTTCCCTTTGGATCTATTCGTAATCAAAGCGAACAACCTTATCAAGTGTTTGGGGCTTTTAAAAAGCAGTGCTATGCACGTTTAAGTATCCGCTTGCCGCAGTGCGCTCCAAGACCTGAACCCCAAGCTGCCTTTGATCTACAATTAAATAGCAGCCAATATGACATTCCGAGTTTAAGCGCGCTGGGTTTGAGTGAAATCAGTCCAACCCAGCAAGCTTTATGGCCTGTAGGCGAAGATTATGCGCTCGATCTACTCGATGATTTTTTAGCAGACCATGTTGAGGCTTATGATCAGGCACGTGATTATCCTCACTTAAATGCGACCAGTCAGCTTTCGGCGTATCTGAATATTGGGATGCTGTCGATTCGTGCCTGTGTTCAAGCCCTATTTCGTGAGCAATATGGTGATTTTGATTTTTCCAATCAAGGTCAGAAAACATGGCTAGATGAACTATTATGGCGCGAATTTTATCTACATATTTTGTTTGATTTTCCCAAAGTCTCCAAGCACCTCCCTTTTAAAGAGCAAACTCAAAAACTCACATGGCGCAATGCGCCTGAAGATTTGGCTGCTTGGCAACAGGGACAAACAGGCATTCCGATTGTGGATGCCGGTATGCGGCAAATGCTTGCAACCGGTTGGATGCATAACCGCGTGCGTATGATTGTGGCGATGTTTTTAAGCAAAAACTTACGCATTGATTGGCGTTTGGGTGAAGCTTGGTTTATGCAACATTTAGTTGATGGCAACTTAGCTGCCAACAATGGTGGCTGGCAGTGGTGCGCCTCCACCGGTACAGATTCAGTGCCTTACTTCCGAATTTTTAATCCTGTCAGCCAATCACAAAAATTTGATCCGCAAGGTGATTATTTACGCGAGTGGTTACCTGAACTGGCCCATTTGGAGGCAAAAGACATTCATGATCCTTATGCCAAAAATCCACAACGAGATTTAGATTATCCGCGTCCTATTGTGGATTTAAAGCAAAGTCGTTTACAGGCAATAGCAGCCTTTAAAGCGTTGTAAAAAAATCCCGATCATGGATCGGGATTGCTTTTATGCCACCTGTTCATCGCGCTTAAACACCAACTCATTGCCTTGTGAGCTGATTGGGTCAAAATAATAACCGTCAACGTTAAACCCTTTTAGCTGTTCAGGGTCTTGAATTTGGTTTTCAATCATATAACGCGCCATTAAACCACGGGCTTTTTTCGCATAGAAGCTAATCACTTTGTATTTGCCATTCTTTTGATCTAAAAACACCGGTTTGATGATCTGTGCATTAAGTTCACGCTCTTTAACGGCCTTGTAGTATTCGTCTGAGGCCAAGTTCACGATCCATTTTAGCCCTGCGCTGTCTAAATCTGCTTGGATCACATCCGTAATACGTTTGCCCCAGAAGCTATATAAATTTGCCCCACGTGGATTCTCTAGGCGTGTCCCCATTTCTAAACGATACGGCATCATTAAATCGAGTGGTCTAAGCAGACCATATAGTCCTGAGAGCATGCGTAAATGCTGTTGCGCATAATTGAGTTGCGAGAGGCTTAAAGTATAAGCATCTAAGCCCGTATACACATCGCCTTTAAAGGCAAAAATCGCTTGGCGGCTATTGGAAAAATTGAATTCACTTTGCCAATCACGAAAACGTGCCACATTTAATTGAGCAATTTTTTCGCTAACAGACATCAAATTGGCGATTTCTGAAGCAGACAGTTTACGACTTACGTCGATAAGCTGTTGTGACTGATCCAATAATCTTGGTAAAGTATACTGATCTATAGGTAAATGAGAGCTGTAGTCGAGCGTTTTGGCTGGAGAAATTAAAACAAGCATACGTTTTTTGATCAAAAAATAATTAAACAAACTATAACAGTAGACTTATTTTAATGCCAATCTGTGTTTTTACTGAACATTATCGGTAGAATAGCGCTTTTATTCATGACCTGACTGTTAATTATGTCTGAGCAAATTTTCATCCAAGGCCCTGCGGGCAACATTGAAATTTTTGTGGATTACCCTCAGGGTGAAGTGAAAGGATTCGCGGTTGTTACCCATCCCCATCCACTTCAAGGCGGCACTCCCCAACACAAAGTTCCGGCATTACTTGCCCAAATGTATTTAGAGCGTGGTTGCGTGGTATACCGTCCGAGCTTCCGAGGTTCAGGTCAGAGTGAAGGCGTACATGACGAAGGTTATGGCGAAACTGACGATATTTTAGAAGTGATTAAATTTGCACGCAGCCAAAATATTAGTGTACCGTTTTATGCCGGCGGTTTTAGTTTTGGCGCACATGTGATGGTTAAAGCCTATGCAGCTTTGCCAGTCGAGTTACAGCCCAAACAAGCCATGATTTGTGGTTTGCCTACAGCAACAGTGGCGGGTGTACGCCATTATGTAACCCCACCAATTAAAGGCGATATCTTGTTCATTCATGGTGAGGCAGATGATGTGACCTTACTTTCAGATATGATTGCATGGTCACGCCCACAGCGCCATTTAGTCACCGTTTTACCGGGAGCTAACCACTTCTTTACCGGTTATTTAAAACAATTGCGTTTAGCGATGGCCCGCTATTTGGTCTCAGCATAAAGCTTTTAAAACCTCACTGCATGTGAGGTTTTTTTATGTCCATTTAAATTCACTAAATGCTGGGTTCGCCTTGAGGGTGGCTTCAACTGCGTGTGCCAATTGATTCAGTAAACTTTGTTCGGTAATCCGATCTAACCAATCTTGTTCTTCTTCAGGATATGACGTGATTGAACAGACCATGTGCTGTTCTTTGTCTGTGTTCGCTTCACAGCTGACTGACAGGGGCAGTTCATATTGTTCGACCGTAATCGCGATTTTCCCAGCGCCTTGAGGTAGTGCTTCAAAGCCATGCTGTCCTAAATGATGGACCAAGAAGTGGGTCACTTGCTGCTGTGCCAACTGAAAATTTTCTACCGTTGGATTTAAATCACATTGTGCCGTAAAGTGTAGAGTTCTCATTGCGCTGTCCTATTTTTTATTGTCTGTGTTTAGCATAGGTGCACAAAAACAAACAGCCAAGTATCAAACTTGGCTGTTGTTGATTTTTTAAACAAATTTTAGACTAATTACTCAGTCACTTGAATTGCTAAACCTGCTGTGTTAGCCAATGCTGTGAAGGTTGGGAAACTGGTTGCAACCGTTTCTGTACCCACAATTTTAATCGTACCTGAGGTACGTAAACCTGCCATTGAGAAGCTCATGGCAATACGGTGGTCATGATGCGATTCAATTTCACCACCCGTGAAAATCGCGCCCCATTCACCTGATTGACCTTTACCTTCAATGATGATGCCATCATCCGTTGGTGTGCAGTCAATACCCATGGTTTTTAGGCCATCCGCCATCACTTGAATACGGTCTGACTCTTTCACACGTAATTCAGCCGCACCGGTTAATACCGTTTGACCTTCTGCACATGCCGCCGCAATAAACAGCGCTGGGAATTCGTCAATCGCTAGTGGCACTTGATCTTCAGGAATATGAATGCCTTTAAGCGTACGCGTACCTTGAATGCGGATATCAGCAATTGGCTCACCGCCTGCAATACGCTCATTTTGTACGCTAATATCGGCACCCATTTGTTTCAGAATTTCGATAATACCAGTACGTGTTGGGTTAATGCCCACCGCTTCTAAAGTCACATCGGCATTTTGCGTAATGGCAGCACCCACCATAAAGAACGCTGCTGATGAAATATCAGAAGGCACTTGAATTTCAGTCCCCACTAATTTACCACCACCTTGGAGCGAAATACGGTTGCCTTCAGTTTTCACTTCATAACCAAAAGCACGCAACATACGTTCGGTATGGTCACGCGTTGGTTCAGGTTCTGTAACCGAAGTTTCACCATTTGCCCATAGACCTGCCAATAAAATCCCTGATTTTACTTGTGCAGAGGCCATTGGTAGATCGTAGTGCACGCCTTGTAGCGCTTGACCACCACTAATTGAAATTGGTGGTGTACCGCGCTCACCCGTGCTTTGAATTTGTGCACCCATTAAACGTAGTGGCTTTGCAATACGCTCCATTGGACGTTTAGATAATGAGGCATCACCTGTCATTACAGTATCAAAGGCTTGTGCAGAAAGCATACCTGACAGCAGGCGCATTGAGGTGCCTGAGTTGCCCATATACAGCGCTGATTTTGGTGCTTTTAGACCTTGCATACCCACGCCATGAATGGTCACTTCACCATTTTTAGGCCCTTCAATCGATACGCCCATATCACGGAAAGCTTGCAGCGTTGCTAAAGCATCTTCACCTTCTAAAAAACCTGTAACATGCGTGGTGCCTTCTGCAATCGCACCAAACATGATTGAACGATGTGACACGGATTTGTCACCTGGTACGGTAAATTTACCTTGGAAATTCTTAGCACCCGGTTCGATTGTAAATTGTTGTGTCACTTGTGTGTTCTCCAGCAAAGGTTTTTGAGCAAGCATATGATTAAAGTGCTGACGTGCGGCTTGGGCATGACCCAACAAACCCATCAGTTCTTGTGAGTCTTCATCTTCAATCAGTTTTCGAATCACTGCCAATTGTTGTTCAAAACCATCAACCGCGTTTAAAATTGCGGTTTTATTGGCAAAAAAGATGTCATGCCACATTTGTGGATCACTTGCAGCAATACGCGAGAAATCGCGGAAGCCGCCTGCGGCATAACGGAAAATATCTAAGTTATCTTCTCGGTTGGCAAGCTGCTCAACCAAGTTAAAGGCCATTAAATGCGGTAAATGACTGGTATGGGCTAACACTTCATCGTGTTTGGCCACATCCATACAAATCACTTCCGCATCAGCGGCTTGCCACAGTTGAATCAGCTGCTCGACCGCCCATGCGCTACTTGTCGGCAAAGGCGTTAAAATCACCTTATGATGCGCAAATAAATCGACTTTACCGGCATGTACACCAGTATGCTCAGCACCTGCAATTGGATGACCCGGTACAAAACCCGCAGGTAATGCCTCACCATACACCGCTTTGGCTGCTTCAACCACATTACCCTTGGTACTTCCTACATCGGTAATGATGGTGTTGGCACTTAAATAAGGTTGAATGGTTTCAAGGACTTTTTGCGTTGCACGTACTGGCAAGGCTAGAACCACAAGATCTGCACCTTGTACCGCATCAATCGGATTACTGTAGCCTGCGCTAATTAATCCCAAGGCTTTGGCATCACTCAAGGTTTTTTCAGAACGTGTAGATGCCACAACGTCTTTGGCTAAGCCATGCGCATGAATCACACGCGCAAGACTTGAACCAATCAGACCTAAGCCAATAAAAGCAACTTTTTCAAACTGTAGCTGTGCCATTGCTTATGCTGTTGCCTCTAAAGACAGAACTTTAGCCAATGCAGTTAAGAATTTTGCATTTTCAGCTTCTGTTCCAATCGAAATACGTAAATGATTGGCAATGCCCACAGGACGCACAATCACACCTTCTTTGAGTAAGGCATTGAAAGTTGCGGCTGGGTCTGCTTGTACATCCACCAATAAGAAGTTCGCACGTGATGGCACATAGTCTAAGCCGAGTGCTTTAAAGCCCGCTTCTAACTGTGCCATCCCCGCTTTATTGGAAATACGTGATTTTTCAATAAAATCTTCGTCTTTAAGTGCTGCTACAGCTGCAACCATCGCTAAATGGTTAACGTTAAACGGCTGACGAATACGGTTTAAGAAATCAGTGACTTCAGCAGAGGCTAAAGCAAAGCCCACGCGTAGCGCAGCTAAACCATAACACTTCGATAAAGTACGGCTCACGATTAAGTTTGGATATTGGCTTAAGAATTTTAAGCTGTTGAAGTTTTCTGGGAAATATTCCACATACGCTTCGTCTAATACCACAATCACGTTGCTTGGTACTTTTTGCATAAAGCCTTCAAATTCAGCTTCTTCAAACCATGTCCCCGTTGGGTTGTTTGGATTAGCAATAAAGATCAGCTTGGTATTGGCTTGAATGGCTGCTGCCATCGCCTCTAAATCATGTGCAAAGCCTTTGGCTGGCACTTCAATCGCTTCTGCATTAATGGCTTGGGTCACTAAGCCATACACCGCAAACGCATGTTGGCTATACACCACTGAATCTTTTTCAGACACAAAGGCACGCGCAAACATTTCTAATAAATCATTTGAGCCATTGCCTAAGGTAATTTGGTCATGTTGAACATTAAATTGCTGTGCCACTTGGTCTTTTAAAATAAAACCACCACCATCTGGATAACGACCAATTTCTGCCAACTCTGCTGCAACAGCGTGTTTGACTTTCTCTGAACAACCGAGTGGGTTTTCATTAGAGGCCAATTTCACAATATCCGTTAAACCTAATTCGCGTTCAAGTTCGCTCATTGGTTTACCAGGTTGATAAGGTTTTAATTTCGCGATGCCTTCATTGGCTGGAGCAAATGTCATGTTCTACTTCCCAATTATCATGATGTACGGCACTTCATCCCCCGATCAAGTGCCTAAAAAATTTAGAGTACTGCGACTGGATAAGAACCCAATACACGTACTTCTTTGACCAATGGACGAATGTCTTCAATCGCTGCTTTTACATGTTCTTGCTCAAGATGACCTTCAAGATCAATAAAGAACACATAGGCCCATTTTTCAGGTAAGGCAGGACGAGTTTCAATACTGGTCAAGCTAATATTGTGTTTGGCAAATGGCGCTAGAATTTCAAGTAATGCACCGGCACGGTCATGTGCTGAAATCAATAATGACGTTTTGTCGTTGCCGCTTTGTGGCACTTTCTCACGACCAATCACCAAGAAACGTGTGGTGTTTTCAGGGTTGTCTTCAATATTGCTATGTAAAATTTCTAATTCATAGATATTTGCCGCAATTTCAGAGGCAATCGCTGCTGAATGCCATTCGTTACGAATGCGGCGTGCTGCCTCTGCATTCGAACTTAATGCCACACGCTCAACGCCCGGATAATGCACATCTAACCATTTACGGCACTGTGCCAAGGTTTGCTGATGTGCGTAAATCTGCTTAATGCTGTCTTTACGGGTATTTTCTGAAATTAAGAATTGGTGATGAATTGGTAACTCAACTTCGCCAATCACATTTAAGGTCGACGTTTTGAAACAATCTAAAGTATGGTTGACCACACCCTCAGATGAGTTTTCAACAGGCACTAAACCATAATGCGCACTGCCTGCTTCCACATCACGGAACACTTCATCAATGGTCGGCAGTGGACGGACCACGGCGTCATGACCAAAGTGTTTTAACACTGCCGAATGGGTATAGGTGCCCACAGGGCCTAAGAATGCAATACTTTGCGGTGCTTCTAACGCTAAACATGCCGACATAATTTCACGGAACAAACGTGCCATGGTTGCATCAGACAATGGGCCGTCATTACGTTCCATCACATTGCGCAGCACTTGTGCTTCACGTTCAGGACGATAAAACAGTGGATTCTCTTCTGAAGCAAATTTTGCTTTGGCTACGGCCTCAGCAAGACGTGCACGGCGGCTAATCAGTTGTTGAATCTGTTGATCGACGGAGTCGATATCTTCACGAATTTTAGCTAAATCAAGAGAAGTCGTAGTGTTTTGATCGTCATGGACCATTGTTATGTCGCCCTGCAGAAAATGTAATGCAAACAGTATAACAATAGTAAGCTTTCAAATGTTGCGCAACTCTACTTTCATCAATTCAGCTTTAAAAACACACAGTTGATTATTTCATCATCAATTTTATTGCTATCAAAAATCAGAAAAAATATCAAAGCGCGTGCATTTTATCGTTACATATTGTCATTTAAGTGCAGATTGCATCTGCTTTAAAGCATGCTAATTTAATAGACAGCAAAATGACTTTGCAAAAACAAGATCAATAAAAACAAAGATAAGGATAATCATATGTCGATTTATGCTCAGCGCCCGTGGCAGCAGCATCTGCCTGAAAGCCTACAACATTATCACCTAGACCTTAGCCAATTGGCGGATAATAGCGCTGATCTGCTGACGCAAGCGGCAGCTCATTTTGAAGCTAAAATTGCCTTTAGCCTTGTACTGCCAAGCGGCTTAAGCCATTCCTTAAGCTTTCGGCAAATTGATCGTTATGCCAATCAATTGGCTGCCTATTTACAACATCACCTTGGGCTGGTGCCTGGTGATGTCGTTGGACTACAACTCCCCAACAGCCTGCACTATCCCATTGCGGTGTTTGCATGTTGGAAAGTCGGGCTTATTGTGACCAACATTAATCCGCTGTATACCCCACGCGAGCTTGAATATCAGCTCTTAGACAGTGGTGCCAAAGCCCTCATTGTGTCGGATTTATTCATCCACACCTTTGAGCGGGTCATACAAAATGCCCCCGCGCTGCAACAGTTAAAATTAATCACCGCAAGTCTCGCGGATTTCTTCGCTGAACCGTATGCCGGCATGATTCAAGGCGCCATGCAGCGCGATGCCATTGAACAACATCGTCCCCTTGAACCGAGTATTGCCTTTAGCACATTTGCAGATGCACTCGCACAGGCCGAGCAGCTCAAGACCTATCTCCCACAGCAGCATTCTATTGCAGTGTATCAATATACTGGCGGCACCACAGGACGCAGCAAAGGGGCAATTATTCAACACCAAAATTTATTGGCCTTGGTGCGCAGCATGAGTGATAACTTACGCGCCTATGGTGCAGATCATTTAAGTGCCCAAGATTGTATTTTGACAGCGATTCCGCTGTATCATATTTTTGCCTTTAGCGTGAATTTTCTGATGTTCTTTGAGACGGGTGCACACAATGTCTTAATTCCATCACCTCGCCCAATCAGCAATTTAAAACCTGCCTTTGAACAATTTAAAATCACGTGGATGACAGGTGTTGATACACTGTATACCGGTTTACTGGCTGAAGATTGGTTTAGAAACAATCCACCCCAGTTGACCTGTGCAATCTCCGGTGGCACCGCACTACGACCCATCACCGCACAGCAATGGCGCAATCACGTCGGGTTAATTGTCGAAGGCTTTGGTATGACTGAAACCAGTTGTGCTGCCCTCTTACATCCACCAATCACCCCAGTACGCCAAGGTTCCGTGGGCTTTCCCCTACCGGGTACAGACATTAAAATTATTGATCCCTCCGGCCAAGAACTGCCTCTAGGCGAAGCTGGTGAGCTGTGTGTGCGCGGGCCACAAATTGTTTGTGGTTATCTCAATCGTCCTGAAGAAAGCCAACAGACCTTTGTTGACGGTTGGCTACACACCGGTGACATTGCCAAAGTGGATGCCGAGGGCTTTTGCTACATCCTTGACCGTAAAAAAGATATGGTGAATGTCTCAGGCTTTAATGTTTATCCCAATGAAGTCGAAGCCATTTTGACCGAGCATCCCGAAATTATTGAGGCTGCCGTGGTGAGCATACCAGATGCGCAAACGGGTGAAGCCGTGAAAGCCTTTATTACCACCCACAATCCAGAATTGGCACTCTCTAGTGTTATTCAACATTGTAAAGACAACCTAACGGCCTACAAAGTGCCCAAATTGATTGAGATTGTGCCTGAATTACCCAAGTCCACAGTAGGTAAAATTTTGCGTGCTGAACTACGTAATATCCGTGCAACGCCATAACACCGTTACACAATGAACCAGTCCTTTACGGACTGGTTACCTTGGTTATTTTTTCAGCACAAAACAACGCTGCTCTAGCCGTTTAAACAGGTTTAGGCTAAAGGAAAAATGCATACAGGACGTTGTCATGTCAAAAAACATTGCGGTTTTGCTCGGCCCCAACTTTAGCGATTATCAGTATTTGGCTACCGCCGACTGTTTGCAATTGGCTGGGCATCATCTCATTCATATTGGTTCAAGTCGAAGTGACGTGGTATATGGGCAACAGCATACCCCGGTCAAATTACAAGATCATCTTCCGAGTGCCTCAATTCAGGGTTTAGATGCCTTAGTCTTATTTGCAATGGAAGACAATGACAATATCAGTGATTTTGTGCAGCGTTTTGCCAACGCGCATAAGCCGATTTTTAGTTTAGCTGCGGCTGAACTACTGATTGGCGCCAAAGTGGCTTATGGTCGACGTCTCACTGCAGCACATCATGCCCAGCAGTCTTTACAGGCAGCTGGGGCGGTGTATGTGGACCAAGCCGTCGTTAACGATCATAATCTGTATATTTCAAGTCGTGACCCCGCAGCTTTGGCCGCTTTTTTACAAGAAACTTTACAGGTCCTCAACGCCTAAATTGCGCTTACAGTTTGAGTGAGCTGGTAAATTTGACCCAATGGCTTGCATGGTTTTATTGCTCTCTGTAGCAACACCCTACATGGGCCGAGTAATCTTGGGATCTTGCCTATCTCTAGCCATCGCATGACGTCTTGCCATCGTGATGTTCAATGTGACTCGTCAGCTATGATGATCTTTGTACAGCATCCCTGTGCAGCCGTGTTGAAAAAATACCTTGTGGCTAGGAAATGCTTTATGCTAATTGCATTTTTAGCGATTTAGCCTTAGCTACATGAATACCAAACGTAATCTTTATCAAGACTTTGAACATCCTTTCGCCCAATTTGTACGCATTGTCGGCAAGGGTAAAAATGGGGCACGCTCGTTAAGCTATGATGAAGCCTATCAGGCTTTTTCTATGATTTTAAAAGGCGAAGTGCTTGATGTGCAGTTAGGTGCCTTTTTAATGCTGTTACGGGTCAAAGAAGAGTCGGTCGATGAATTGGCAGGTTTTGTTCAAGCCACGCGTGATCAATTGCAGTTTAAATCGCTTGAGGTTGATCTTGATTGGTCCTCTTACGCCGGTAAACGCAAACATTATCCGTGGTTCTTATTGGCAGCCCTCACTTTAGCAAAACATGGCTATAAAATTGTCATGCATGGTGCCGCAGGACATACCGTAAATCGGGTCTATACCGAACAGGTTTTACAATACTTAGGCTATCGTATTTGCCAGTCAGACACAGAGGTCGAGCAACAACTCAATGCGCATCATTTTGCCTATTTGCCCCTAGCCGTTATTTCACCCATTTTAAGTGATTTAATTGCACTGCGTAATGTGATGGGTTTACGTTCACCCATTCATACTTTGGCACGATTAATTAATCCATTTAATGCCAAAGCCACCCTACAAGCAATTTTCCATCCAGCCTATCGTGGTTCGCACCAGCAAGCAGCCTTTAAATTGGGCTATCAAAATAGTGCGGTGATTAAAGGTGAAGGGGGCGAATTCGAGCGTAATCCAGACGCAAAAACCTTAATTTGTGGGATTCAAGCTGGGCAACTGTATGAGCATGAATTGCCTAAATTGACCGAAAATCGCAGTCCTATTGAAGAAGAACTTGATTTAAGTCTGTTTAAGGCGGTTTGGGAAGGTCAACAGCAGCACACCTACGGCGAAGTGGCCATTACCGAAACGATGGGCATTGCTTTATATACGATGGGTGTCTGTGCAGACTATGACAGTGCCATGCGCAAAGCCCGCACTTTATGGGCCACACGTTTTGAGGCACAAAGCTAAAATCATCAGTACGTGTGAGCTAAGTCAGTCCCCATTGCGCTGGCTTAGCTCAACAGCAGCCATTTTCCTAAAAAAACAAAATAAAGATGAAAAAATAAACAAAAATGATTTATTTATCCTATTTTTTTGCTAAATTAAGATCAGAATGACCGACCATGGTGTGGGGTTACACGCGTTGTAACGATCATGACATAACAATAAATGGGTATAACAATGAAAAAATTTCCACTCAGTCAAATTATTGTCAATTTAGGTTTACTCAGCAGCGCGTCAGGCCTTGCTATGGCACAGACAGTACTGCCATTTCCCGCGGTGAAGAGTCAAAGTATTGCCAAAGACACCATGGCAGAGTCAACCTATAAAAAGACGACTCAACCCTCGCATTTACCCAAAAATGCGCCCAATATTTTAATTATTTTAATGGATGATGTGGGACCTGGCACACCAAGTACCTATGGCGGTTTAGTGAATACCCCAAACTTAAGCCGTGTAGCCAAACAAGGGATTTCTTTTAACCAATTCCACTCCACCGCGATGAGTTCACCAACCCGTGCTTCGCTCTTAACTGGGCGTAATCATACCCGAGTAGGCAATGGACAGATTGCCGAATGGGCCAATGATTGGGATGGATTTAGCGGTGTGATTCCAAAAACTTCAGCCACCCTGCCCGAAGTGCTAAAAAACTATGGTTATAGTACTGCAGCCTTTGGTAAATGGCACAATACCCCTGCGCAACACATTTCCCAAACGGGGCCTTTCGATTTTTGGCCAACTGGTTATGGCTTTGAACATTTCTATGGCTTTTTATCGGGTGAATCGGGGCAGTATGAACCGACCTTGGTACACAACACCAGCTATGTCAAAAAACTGCCTAAAACCCCTGAACAAGGCTACCACCTGACCGATGATCTTGCAGACAATGCTATTGAATGGATGCGTGATCAGCGCTCTGCGAATCCAGACAAACCACTATTTATGTACTGGGCACCCGGTGCAGCACATGGCCCACACCAAGTCACAAAACAATGGGCGGACAAATACAAGGGTAAATTTAACGCCGGTTGGGATAACTATCGTCAAGTGGTGTTTGAGCGCCAAAAAAAATTGGGCTTTATTCCAGCCAATACTCAGCTCACCCCCCGTCCTGATGGACTGGCAGCATGGGACAGTATTCCAGCCAGTCAAAGAGCCTTCCACACCCGTCTTATGGAAGTGTTTGCAGGCTTTAGTGAACATGCCGACTACAATGCAGGCCGCATTTTAGATGAACTTGAGCGTCAGGGCATTGCCGACAATACCTTGGTGTTTTATATCTGGGGCGATAACGGCTCCAGTGCTGAAGGTCAAAATGGCACCATTAGTGAGTTATTGGCGCAAAACCAAATTCCTAACAAAACCGAGGAACATATTAAAGTTTTAAATGAGCGGCTTGGCGGCTTAGATGCCTTGGGTTCCCCAAAAACCGATAACATGTACCACGCAGGCTGGGCATGGGCAGGGTCGACCCCATTTAAAGGCACCAAATTATTGGCCGCTTACTTTGGTGGCACACGTCAGCCTATGGCGGTCGCCTGGCCCAAAAATATTAAACCCGATGCCCAAGTGCGCTCGCAGTTCCACCATGTCAATGACATCACCCCAACCATTTATGATCTTCTAAAAATCCCTGCCCCCGATATGGTCAATGGCTTTAAACAAGATCCTATTGATGGCATAAGCATGGCTTATACCTTTAACAATGCTAAAGCGCCCGATCAAAAGAAAACCCAATTCTTTGATGTTATGGGGAGCCGTGCCATTTACCACGATGGTTGGATCGCCAGTACCTTTGGACCACGTGTACCGTGGTTAACCGTAACACCAGGCCTTGCGACTTGGACACCGGATAAAGACGTGTGGGAGTTATACAACTTAAAAGAGGACTTCTCACAGGCCAACGACTTAGCCAAAAAGCAGCCCAAAAAGCTAGAAGAAATGAAACAACTGTTTATGCAGGAATCACGTAAAAACAAAAACCTCCCAATTGGAGGGGGGTTATACGTCCTGCTCCATCCTGAAGCGATTGCATCTACCCCACGCACAGAGTTTAATTTCAGCAACAACTTCTCTATTCGTGAAGGACTTGCACCGCGCGTTGCCGTTGTGCCTAACCAAATGAGCTTTGACTTAGAGGTCAAAAACAAACCTGAAGGGGTCTTGTTTGCCGTGGGTGGTTTCTCAGGCGGCTTATCTATTTTTGTCGATGCGCAAGGTTACTTAAACTATGAGTACAACCTGTTCCATGTCGAAAAAACCACACTCAAATCCAAACAAAAGTTAGCGGCTGGCAAAGCCAAAGTGGATGTCATTTTAACCAAAGCAGCCCAAAACAGTAAACGTGGTGCACAGTTGGCTGCCGGTCAGGTTCGTATTTTGGTCAATGGTCAACAGGTGATTCAAGGTGAGATTCCAACCTTGATTACGGCAGCGTTCACCGCCAATGACACTATGGATATTGGCCGTGATACGGGTTCACCGGTCTCTGAAGTGTACTATCACAAGGCACCGTATGCCTTTAACGGAGAGATTAACAATGTACACATTAAATATTTAAATTAGTGTACTGGGCTTAGATTTATCCAGAGGATGAATCTAAGCCCTCAGCTGTGTGGCATTACATCTAAAAATTAAATATGCCCGAGCATAATACTTACTAAAAAATAGATTTAACCCATGCATTTTCATGAATTTTAGCCACCACATTGATGATTTAGGCCGCCCATGAATCAACCCTTTTATATTTCGTCTAAACCTGTAGGTTCAGTATGTAACCTCGATTGCAGCTATTGCTATTATCTTGAAAAAACCCATTTGTATCCAAAAAAACAAAAACATACTATGGATTTGAGCTTGCTTGAACATTATGTCAAATCCTATATTGCAGCGAGTCAATCTGCTGAGGTGGTGTTTACTTGGCACGGTGGTGAACCGCTGTTACAGAAAATCGAGTTCTATCAACATGCAGTT
This sequence comes from Bacteroidaceae bacterium, assembly GCA_963599285.1. Taxonomy (GTDB): domain Bacteria; phylum Pseudomonadota; class Gammaproteobacteria; order Pseudomonadales; family Moraxellaceae; genus Acinetobacter. The sequence continues at coordinate 20,398 of CAVBYE010000033.1, forward strand.
GAACTTCAGCAAAAATATGCTCAGCTGTATCGTCGCCGCGTGGTGAATTCCTTACAAACCAATGGCACCTTAATTACCGAACGATGGGCACAATTTTTTGCTCAACATCAGTTCCTGATTGGTCTGTCGCTTGATGGCCCTGATCAACTGCACGATTATTATCGCACCAGTAAAAGCGGCCAACCGACCTTCCCTGAGGTAATGCGCGGCTTAAATTTGTTAAAAAAATATCAGGTGGAATTTAATATTCTCGCCACCGTAAACAGCTATAACGTGCATTTTCCACTCAAAATTTATCAATTCTTTAAAGACATTGGCGCACATTACATTCAATTTACCCCAATCGTAGAGCGTGAGTTGTTGTCTTCGTCCACTCAAACGCCAGGTCTACATATCGCCTCACCGCAAGTACCTGAGCAAGAGGCTGAACTCACTGAATGGACGGTGAATCCAGGTGATTATGGTCGGTTCTTAACCACCATTTTTGATCAATGGGTCAGTCAGGACATTGGTGAGTATTACGTGATTAATTTTGATGCCATGTTGGCCAATTGGTATGGAGTCGAACCGCCGCTGTGTATCTTTGCCAAAAAGTGCGGGCATGCGATTGCCATGGAATACAATGGCGATGTCTATTCATGTGATCATTTTGTATTTAAAGAATACAAGCTAGGTAACATTCAGACCGACTCACTGCCACATTTACTCAACTTGCCGCAGCAAATTCAATTTGGCAATGACAAGCAGGATAATCTTCCGAGCCAATGCCGCCAATGTGAATATTTATTTGCTTGCAACGGCGAGTGCCCGAAAAACCGTATTAGCAAAACAGCCAGCGGCGAACCCCACCTCAATTATTTGTGTGAAGGGTTTCAACTGTTTTACCGTCATATTGACCCCTATATGAAATTTATGGTCAATGAATTAAAACATAATCGTAGCCCTGCCAATATTAAACATAAAGTGGCACAGATTAAAAAACAACATGCCTATTAGGCCGCAGTCTGTTGCTGTTGAGTCTTCAACTGTGCAATCAGTACAGCATAACGCTGCTGAATGTGATCACGGGTTGTTGCTTCAATATGCACCCGATTCAAATCACCTTGATAGTAACGCAGCACCCGTGCATCCATGAGGGCAAACCAACGCTGTGGTATAAAGACCTCATGTAAAAGTGCCCCGTATCCTGCAGGTAACTGAGGTACATGCTCATAATGACGTAAGGCCTGAAAGCCACGCTGCGGGTAAGCATGATGATCGCTATGGCGTTGTAATTGATAAAATAAGAGGTTACTAAAACGGCTGTTGTTGTTCCAACTGTGCTCAGGTGCAATGCGTTGGTAGCTGCCATCTGCATATTGTGTGCGTTTTAGACCATAGTGCTCCATATAATTTACCGCTTCTAAAATCGTGATGGCATATGCTGACTGAACCCCTTGCATGACGAAGCCTCGATGGCCAAATACCCCCCAGCTCAGCATTTGATAAGCGAGTGCTGCACTCCATGCTTGGAGTAATTCATTTTGCACACTGAAAAAACGCTCACCACGGCGGGCGAGTCGCTGCTGTTCAATCTTTATTGCTGAGCAGAAGCCACCCTGCACCGTACGCGGGTAAGCATGATGATCGCTATGGCGTTGTAATTGATAAAATAAGAGGTTACTAAAACGGCTGTTGTTGTTCCAACTGTGCTCAGGTGCAATGCGTTGGTAGCTGCCATCTGCATATTGTGTGCGTTTTAGACCATAGTGCTCCATATAATTTACCGCTTCTAAAATCGTGATGGCATATGCTGACTGAACCCCTTGCATGACGAAGCCTCGATGGCCAAATACCCCCCAGCTCAGCATTTGATAAGCGAGTGCTGCACTCCATGCTTGGAGTAATTCATTTTGCACACTGAAAAAACGCTCACCACGGCGGGCGAGTCGCTGCTGTTCAATCTTTATTGCAGAGCAGAGGCCACCCTGCACCGTACGCGGTAAATAGCGCCAAAAACTCTCGCCCAATCGTGCTGATGCACTGTCGAGTGGTGTAGCCACATGCCGATGATGCCCATAATTGTGCTCAATCCGAAAATGCGAATACAGACTCGGCAACAAAGCGAGATGTGCCCATAGATGCTGTTTTTTGTCTTTTTTATGGCCCAGCTCATGGGCCACATTCATAGCAACAGCATTGACCACGCCAAGCAAGGTTCCCAATAACACACGATCTAAAGTTGAAGTCTGTACGCGACTGGCCAAATAGGCGGCATACACATTGGCGCTATACTGCAGGGGTATATACGCCTTAACGATGTGTAAATAGTAAGGATCTTGTTCTAGCCGT
>CAVBYE010000034.1:0-22377 GCA_963599285.1 Bacteroidaceae bacterium
CCTTCAACCCGCTCCACCAACACCCGCCCATACCAAGTCCGGTCAAAAATATTAATATCGCCATCAGTTTGTAACTTGCGCCAAAACCGCCATAAATAGGGTCGGCGCAACTCATAGGGCTCAGGGGCCGCAATGCTGTGGATTTCATATTCACGCGGATCAAGCTTTTTCACAATGCGTTTAATCGCACCGCCCTTACCCGCCGCATCCATGCCCTCAAAACAGATAATAATGTGCCGAGGGTCAAATCGCAGTGCATTGGCCACCTCATTGCTCAGCTTTTTTAGCTGCTTTTTGTAGTGCTGTGGATCAACTTTGCTGTCATCGGGTGTAAGTAAGGCTTGTGGAATTGGTGCCTGTGTCCATTTGGCTTTCAGCTGCTGTGGATGTGCTGGACAATGTTGTAAGGCCTTTAAAATGTGTTGGGCAAAGATTTGATCTCGCGTTTTAGCCACTTCACAGTCAATCACCAACCAATCTTGGGTAAAACGCTTGCGTAAACGCTCTACTGTGTCATAGCGTTTTTTATTGAGTTCACGATGACCATGCTGTTTATGCCAACGCAATTCACTTGCATCTGCAGCTTTAACGCGTTGCTGCAGCGTCTTCCAAGACACATCAAACCACACCTTCACGACATCCACATGATTATGGTTTAAATCCTGTTCAAAGCCGCGCATTTGCGCGACATAACGATCAAACTCCACCTGATCTAAGGGTTGAGATGCATGCATGGCTGTATTTAACAGTTCAGTATACCAATTACCAAACAACACCACGATTTGCCCTTCTTTGGGTATAAAGGGCACATAAGGCAGCCAATAAGGATAATTCTGCGCCAACATGGTGGGTTCATCAGCACGTACATGTAAGTAGCGTGGATCCACCCATTCTCTCAGTTGCTTCACTGCCTCGCCTTTACCTGCAAACTCAATACCGTTCACTAAAACTAACAGGCTTTTTGCATTGGCCTTGCCTTGGGTTTCACGTAATGCAAATTGCGCTTCAATCAGCGCCAATGAAAGTTGTTCTTCATCCATCGCTTGGAATTTTTCTGTCATGCTGATGATCCTTAATTGAAAGCCAACATCTGCTGTGGCATAAGTTGTGAACGGTGTGCATCGATTTTTTTTAGTTTGGGCATAGCACTTCGCGGGTGTTCACTTTAAGCTTGCAGACGTTCTTTTGAATTTTTGAGATTGTCTATGTCAAAACTTGCGGTTTTAAATGACTTATTTACCCGTTACCAACAATTAAATTACCACCAAAATCCGCAATTACTACAGCGTTTACGTGACGTACAACAATGGCAAAAACAACGTATTCAGCGTACCCATGCGCAGCGCTTTAATGAAAAACAAAATATCCTCATGGCCGAATACTTTATGAATCGCTTATATGGCGGTCCTGACTTTGATGCCTTAGCCCAACAAATTGAACGTCTACTGCCTAAAATTAATAAAGCTGAAAAACTCATTCCTGAAAATGCAGTCAAAACAGGGACCGCAGGCATTCAGTTGGCCATTTTAGCGGTGCAGCTAGATGAACAAATTGCGGCACAATTACTTGCAGACTACCCAGCCGATCTGCCACTCAGCGATGAGATTATGCGCTTGACCTATTTAAAACTCGATCAAGGTCAAGCACGTTTAGAACAGTTGCGTCAGCTTGATCTTTTGGGGCAAAGTTTAGATAAGTACTTGCGTTCATTTGTGGTGCATACTGCATTTAAAATGTGTAAAAGCGTGGCCTATAAGCACCGTTTTGATGTGATGTACGACTTTATGCAAGATGGCTTTGTTGCAATGAAACCATTGAAATCTGCAGAAAAATTTGTCAATGATTTCACCGCTCAGGAGCGTGGTATTGTGGCTAAAGTACATGCAGGTGATTTACATCCCTTTGCTTAAGCCCTGATGCATACTGCTGCATGATCTACATGCAGCAGTGCTTTTTTCTGTATATTATTCATGACAATCGCATGCACATTACTGTACAACGTCCGATAATCTGTCATCATGCATGCATTGTAACTTTAACCCTATTTAAATGTTGGGAGTGACACTGATGTCTAACGAAAATCAAACGCCTACAGCTACAACTGAGTCGGCACAAAACACAGACAAAGTGAGCCCATTTTTAACCGAGCCACTACCACAAGGCACGGCGCAAGGCCAACAACAAAGCCTTAACACGCAAACCACGCGTGCCATTCCTAAATACAACTTACCACGCGGTGCCAACACCGGTAACGTGGGTGAAAAAACCCACTTTGGCTACCAAACGGTAAACAGCGAAGAAAAAGCGCAAAAAGTCGCAGAAGTGTTCCACTCAGTTGCAAGCAAATACGACATCATGAATGACTTAATGTCATTTGGTATTCACCGCTTATGGAAACGTTTTGCGATTAACATGTCTGGTGTACGCCGTGGTCAACACGTACTTGATATTGCAGGCGGCACAGGCGATTTAGCCAAAGTCTTTAGCCGTGAAGTTGGTCCAACAGGTCATGTTGTTTTATCTGACATTAACGAATCAATGTTGAATGTGGGTCGTGATCGCTTAATTGATGCGGGCTGTGCAAACGTTGATTTCGTTTTGGCCAATGCCGAAACTCTTGAGCCATTTGCAGACAACAGCTTCGACTTAGTGACCATTTCTTTTGGTCTACGTAACGTAACGGATAAAGATGCCGCACTTGAAGCCATGTACCGTGTGTTAAAACCGGGCGGTCGTTTACTGGTTTTAGAATTCTCTAAACCGGTGTTTGAACCGTTCTCTAAACTCTACGACTTGTATTCGTTCACGGCATTACCAATCATGGGTAAAATTATTGCCAATGACTCAGAAAGTTACAAATACTTGGCTGAATCGATTCGTATGCACCCAGACCAACGTACCTTAAAAGGCATGATGGAAAATGCCGGCTTTAGCAACTGTGACTACCACAACTTAACCGGTGGCATTGTAGCCGTACACCGCGGCTTTAAGCTCTAAGGCTTGGCTATGTGGTCGATCCTCGCACTAGGTGCCGTTGAACGCTGCATACATCATCTCATTGACTTGGATGCCATTACGCGCATCCAGCTCAATGCCTTACAGGGCAAAATGCTGCGCGTGGTGATTGATACGCCACAGCTTTCTGTAGATATTGCCTTTGATGATGGCAAAGTTCGCCTTGCCCCGACCCCAACCGGTCAGCATCAGCAGCCCTCTATTTTTGAACAACGTCCTTTTGACCAAGCCGATCTGCCTGTTGCTGCAACAGCGACGTTGCATGTCGATGATGTGGTTGCGCTCCTCAAACTGTTGCTCAGTGAAGATGTGGGGAATATTCCTGTGCAAGGCGATTATCGCCTGTTACAGCAATTGCAACAGATCATGCAAAATACTGAGCTCGACTTGGCCTCGCATTTGAGCCCATGGATAGGTGCTAAACTTGCCCATGAAATAGGTAAAATTCAACAGGTCGCACAGCAACTGAAATCGCAGTTTGCCAGTCATGCTTTTATTGTTGAAGACTATTTAAAAGAAGACAGTGGCCTATTTGCACCGCGTTGGCAAATGGATGATCTATCGCACGCTACACGTACATTGCAACAAAATCTCGACCGGGCCGAAGCCAAAATTCAAGCCCTACGTCAACACATTCAATCCCTTTAAGATTAGGTAATTCGCACTATGATTCCGCACGTTTCACGTTTACTCGAACTTTGGCGCATCGCCGCGCACTATAGACTCGACACGTTGTTTCCTGCAGAAGAATTACCACCCAAAGCCCGTCCAATTTTAAACTTGATCCGTCTGCATCCTGCGGCATGGTCAAGCAAAGAAAAAGACAATCCTTTAAAGCTCAAACAAGCCTTAGAAGATATGGGCCCTTTGGCGATTAAGCTTGGGCAATTGCTGTCAACACGTCGTGATTTAATTGCCCCTGAAGTGCTTGAACAATTGGTATTGTTGCAAGATCGGGTAAAACCTTTTGCCCCTGAAATTGCCAAAGCCCGTATTCAACAGTCACTCAAAGCGGACTTAAGCACCTTGTTTGCGCGCTTTGATGAACAACCCTTGGCAGCAGCTTCAATTGCACAGGTGCACACTGCAGCCTTGCATGATGGGCGTGAGGTCGTGGTCAAAGTGACACGCCCCGATATTCGTCAGCAATTGCTGCAAGATTTTGAAATTATTCAATGGCTCGGTCACGCCTTAGAAAAACGTTTAGAAGCAGCGCGTGCCCTGCATTTGTCAGAAATTATTCAAAGCTATCGCCAAACCATTTTAAATGAGTTGGACTTAACCTTAGAAGCCGACAACACCCGTCGTATGCGCCATTACTTTACCGGCTCAAGCATGATGTATGTGCCTGAAGTGTATATGGATAGCGTCGATGTGATGGTGGCAGAACGCATTACTGGTGTACCTATTTCTGAAACCCATGTCTTTGATGAGATGGGCATGGATCGCGCGGATTTAGCCGAAAAAGGTCTAACGATTTTCTTTACCCAAGTCTTTCGCGACAACTTCTTCCATGCTGATATGCATCCGGGTAACGTGTTTGTCGAAACCTTAAATCCAAGCAACCCACGCTACATTGCCCTCGACTGCGCCATTATGGGCGAGTTGTCAAAAAGCGATCAAATGACTGTGGCGCGAATGTTACTTGCCGTCATGAACAGTAACTTCTTACAGCTGATTCAAATTGTGCATCAAGCCGGTTGGATTCCACCGGGTACTGATCAAGATACCTTGGCGCGGGAGATGCGCCGGACAGTTGGGCCTATGGTGTCTAAGCCCATGGATCAGCTCGACTTCGCTGGAATTTTGCTGCAAGTGATGGATATTGCACGTCGTTTCCATCTTGAGATTCCACCGCAACTGATGCTGTTACTCAAAACTTTAGTGCATGTTGAAGGCTTAGGGACTGATCTGTATCCGCAATTGGATATTTGGAAATTGGCCAAACCTATTCTGACCGAATGGGTGAAAGCGCAAATGAATCCGCAGAAAAACTTAAAAGAATTAGGCGAAAAAATCCCTGATCTACTTTTAGGCGCTCAAGATTTACCCACCTTGATGATTGACAGTTTAAATGGTCTAAAAAATCAGTCCGCTTGGCATGACAAGCAACTGCGTGAATTACAGATGCTACGCCTACAAATGGAGCAGCAACAAAAGCGCAGTTGGTGGTTTGGCAGCTTTATGGCCATTTTCTTGGCCATTGCTGTGGTGAGTCCATGGTATATGACCACCCTTTTCATTGCTTTAGCCGCTGTATTGGCCTTCTGGCGGATGGCCAAATAAACTGCATAGCCAAGTGATCATTCACATGATCTCTTGGCTTTTTTGCAACTAAATATGACCTGAGCTCACCCAGTTATCATTTTGTGTAGTTTTTCTTAATTTGATCGTCTTTTTCGGTAGTGCGCTTGTTATTACAGTTACAAAAAATCTTTAAACTCTCAACATCAAATCACACTTTAAGCTACAATGACCTCCCAGCACTCAGATCGGCTTTGTGCTGATTGGCTTTCTGTTTTTTATAATTATTAAAGTTCAATGATATGAAGTTAAAGGCTATTTTCATCACTGCGGGAACCTTGCTGAGCAGTAGCATTTATGCAGCTCCAAATGATGCATTTTTACAAGCAAGTGAATTCAAACCATCTGAGTCACCTTTACGTGTTACTTTGGCACTCGATGCCGTGAACGATACCTTAGATGTGTTCGATTTCCGTGAAAGTGAAGGGGTTACAGGGACACTCGGTGATTATCTTGGTGCCAACATTCAAGCCCAATATCAGTTAAATCCACAATGGAGTCTTGAAGGTCAGTATTACTACCGTGATATCGACACCTCACCAGACACCAACACCATTCATACAGGTCTCTTTGGCGTACGTTATACACCTGAGTTAAATCTTGCCAAAGGTGACTCGGTGGCTTTGCGTGCCAGTATTTGGGGCAACCGTGCCGATGAGCTGAAACGTTCACCACGTACGATGGTTAATCAGCATAGCTTTGAAAATATTGTGGTGGATCAACCTCAAGATTTGCAATTGCAACTCGATGGCTTGTTCTCACGTAAAATTGACCACATGAACCAAGTCAATGGTTTTGTCAGTGCAGGTTATAGCAAAGTTGAAGTCGACAGCTTAAATATGCGCGCGCGCTATCGTGGCTGTTTAGCAGATATTCATGTGCGCTCTAACAACTATTACACCGGTCACTTGGCAGAGCCATGTGTGATTGGCGGTGCGGTTGTCACTGATCTGAATATTGAAGGCGATGCGACTGACTACGGTCTAGATATGAATCAAGATATGAACTATGACAGCTTCTACGCAAGCTTTGGTGGTTCATGGAATTGGCGTTATCAGAACTTCGAAAGCCAATTGGCCTACCAATACCAACGTTTATGGCGTGATGGGGTAGATGATCGTGTTTCTAAACAAGGTCATACCAGTGTCGAAGACAACCATACCTTTGGTCTTAAACTCAGCTACGACTTAAGCCCAAATGCGACTGCATTTGTAAAGGGTGAAGTCTATGAAAGTAACTTCGTGGGTCAGATTCCATTCTTGTATAACAGTACTACGGCCTCTAATTTAGACCGCCGTTATGGTTTAGCAACCGTTGGCGTTACGCTTCACGGTTTCTAATCCAATATTAGCGCTGCATGGAACAATTACGTTATAGTAAGCCTGTGGTGCTAATAACAACTAATTTCATCTTGTTTAAAGCAAATGAAATACAAATTTCAACATAATAAAAATGCCTTAAAATCGATTGATTTTCGATGTTCAGCTGCTGGTGTCCATCATCATTTAAGGTCTTTTGCATGTTTGGGTTATCTATATTTTCAGACGTATTCACCAGAGGTAATACAATGTTAAACAAAATCGTAAAAACTTCTCTTTTAAGTGTTTCTATTGCTGCTATTTTGGCAGGTTGTGGGGGCGGCGGTGGTGGTAGCGCTTCAACACCAGCATCACAAAGCCGTGTAGTAGATGGTCCTTTAGCAGGCGCTACGGTTTTATTTGAAGACTGTAATCAAGCCACCACTGAAACGGATGCTCAAGGTTACTTCCAATTCCCAGCAGGCTGTGCATCAAGTGCAATTACTGTTTCTGGCGGTATTGACACCACAACAGGCATCCCATTCTCTGATACCTTGACTGCGCCACGTTCAGCACCAGGTGGAATCATTTCACCGTTATCGACACTTTTGGATACCCAAAGCAATACAGCAACAGCAGCAACTCAACTTGCGACTGCTTTAGGTTTATCAGGTGTTGATATTCTAACGACTGATCCTTTGTCTGACCAAACGCTTTACACCAAAACCGTAACGACCCACCATGTGGTTGAACAAGTAAAAGTTGCGATTTATGCTGCAACTCAAGCTAATCTGCCAGACAACGAATTAACACTTGCTGTGTATAAAGCGTTGGCAAATGCATTAATCAATGGCAATGGTGCATCATTGTCTGATGTTGCAGTGATTAACAGCACCATCCAAAATGCATTTAGCGCTGTAAAATCATATTTAGATCCTGCTGATCAAAGCAGCTTAGCCAATATTGCTGCCAACACCGCGCAAGCAAGTGCACCGGTTATTGCGGCTAACGTTGCAACCGTAGAAAGCATCTTACAAAACGTATCACCAAGCGTCTTCGCAGGTGGTATTGCAGCCATCGAAGCAGCGACTAAAGATGCGATTCAAGCAGCTAAGTTTGACCACTCAACCCATAACGTTGTACAAACTTTAGCGCCAGTATTTGCAGCAAGCCCTGCTAGCATTGCAGCACCTTTATCAAGCATTGCACAAGCAGTATCAACGGGTGAAACGAGCGGTACAACGATCAATGATGCATTGCATCGTTTAAATACCTTCTCAACAGCAGCAGCAACGACCCTTGCGAATGCAGCTGCCCTCACACCACAATACGTTTCGCTTGAAGGCTTCGCACGCGCAAGTGGCGAAGTACCAATGAATTATGATCAATTGGTGGCATCGTTAACCACACCAATTTCAATTAGTACTTTGGATTACCTACAAGTCAGCGTTGCAAGTTTGGGTTCAAACTATGCAGGCCAAGTGGTGAATATGAAGGCTGGCTTATTGTTAGAAACTGAAGGTGGTTCGAAACTGTTTATTGCAGCAGATGAAATTACTCTTGAGTTTGATAACAATGGTGTACTGGATGCAGGCTATATCAAAGCAGGTAAAGTCGTACGTGCAAAAACTGAAAAATTGGGTAAATTTGGTTTATCTGCAAACTTTGACCAAAAATTAACAACTCAGTTAAACATCAACACTGACTCAGCACTCGATTTAAATATCTACTTATTGTCTGCATTAATGCCAGGCAATGACTTTGGTCAATTCCGTCAAGCCCTCAAAGGTAAAGTCGTGACTGCAACTGCGGTATTAACTCCGTTAAACGGCGACACTGTAGCTGTCAATCATAATGGTACCGACATCTTGGCACCACGTTATGACTTAGGCAACATTGGTGCAACAGTGAACTCTTCACCTTCATTGCCTGGCTACAACGTGTCAGGTTATGGCGTACAAGCGAAATTCGCTGTACGTAAGTAAGTTCAGCACTGACCTTTGGGTCAAGTCTTTAAAAAGCCAGCGCTTAGGCGCTGGCTTTTTTGTGTACAAATCAACCCAAAGCAGCGCTACTTTTTCCCGCTTATATGCCCATGCCTTTTAAATCTGGTGGTGTAAATATCAACAATGCACACCACACTTCTTAGCCGATTGACGTTTCTTATGTGATTGCGCTTCAGCTGAATACAGGTTTAAGTCTAATTGAGCCTTATTAGAAAACAATTTTCTCGTTAATACCCCTAACACCATCGTCGCATTTAACTTGCTGCCCTAAATATAAATGAACAGGCTAAACTAGGCCTGTTCATAGTTTTTAGCGCAGTATGATGTTACAAATTTTAAAACGTTCTGCACCAGCACTCAAAATTCAAGCAGGGGCATGGGCACATGCCCATATTTTAAAAAATGGTCTATATGCAGCAGATGTAGATACGTTGCCTGGTGCTGCCGGTGGTCCTAAAGGACTTGGCTTACAAGGTTTAGATCAGGCCATTTTTGATGGCTTTTTAGCACAAGCACCACGGCGTCGTACCTTGATTGGCTCATCAATCGGGGCATGGCGCTTTGCTAGCATTTTGGCGCAAGGGGCTAAGCAAGGTACAGCGCAATTGGCTGAACAGTACATGCATCTGCAATTTGAAAAACAGATGTCGGTGCAACAAATTTCAGCGATAAGTCAAACCATGTTGCAACACCTCATACAAGGTTATGAGCAACGTATTGTGCAACATCCTGATTACCACTTAGCCATTATTGCGGTAAAGGCCAAACATCTGTTTCAAAGTGATCGCCGTGTGGCCTTGGCCGCAGCTTTAGCAGGCATTGTCGGCAGTAATGCTTTAGGTCGCCAAAACAACCGTTGGTTTATGCAACGCATCATCAGTCAACCTGCGACTCACCCCCAGTTTAAAGTCAGCCAAGATCAATTTAATACCCAATACCATGCTTTAAATGAACACAATGTCATGCCTTGGCTGATGGCATCTGGCTCGATTCCTGGCGTTATGGCCGCGGTGAACGATATTCCTGAGGCGAGCGGCTGTTACCGTGATGGTGGTCTGATTGACTACCATCTTGATCTCGACTTTAACAGCCAAGGTTTGGTTTTATATCCTCACTTTAGCGATCATATTGTTCCGGGGTGGTTTGATAAAATGCTTAAGCGCCGTGCCTGTGCACAGCAGCATCCACGTACCGTATTAATCTCACCCTCTGCGCAGTATTTAAGCCAACTGCCCTTGGGTCGACTCCCCGATCGTAAGGACTTTGTACTTAAAGGTTTGGACGCAGCAACTCGAATCAAGCATTGGCAACGCAGTATTGCTGAAAGTCAGCGTTTGGGTGATGAGTTTTTAACATTGGTAGACAAACAAAATTGGGGCGATGTGCTAGAGCATTTATAATTGCTTGCATCTATCTACGCGCTTGGCTGAGAAAGCAAATATCAGCATAGCCAAAACCTTATAGCTTCATAACGACATCAACTGTCGTCAAAAATGATTTTTTTATGCCTGATAATGTCAAAACGCATGTGATTAGGCTAAGATGGCACACGCAAAATTCTGCACTTTTCTTTTCTAACCTTTAGGTGAATCCAATGAACAATCTGCAATGGCTCGATGAAGTAAAATTTAACGAACAAGGGTTAGTCCCTGCTATTGCGCAGCATCATCAAACTGGACGTGTGTTGATGGTGGCTTGGATGAACCGTGAATCTTTAGCCATGACTGCTGAGAAAAACCAAGCGGTGTATTTCTCACGTTCACGTCAAAAGCTGTGGCATAAAGGTGAAGAATCAGGCCATTTCCAAACCGTACATGAAATCCGTTTAGACTGCGATGCAGACGTGATTGTGTTACAAATTGAACAGCACGGCGGCATTGCTTGTCATACTGGTCGTGAATCATGTTTCTACCGTAAACTCACCCCAAATGGCTGGGAAATTGTTGATGCACAGCTCAAAGATCCAAACGCGATCTATGGCGAAAAATCAGCAAATCCACATACCTTAGCCATGAATGCCTCAAATGCGCAGTCTGAGCAAGTTGAAGTGTTGTCCTATTTGGGTCAAATGATGGCAGAGCGTAAAGCGGCTGATCCTGACTCGTCTTACGTTGCTAAGCTTTATCACAAAGGTTTAAACAAAATCTTAGAAAAAGTCGGTGAAGAAAGCGTAGAAACGATTATTGCGGCTAAAGATTTTAAATTTGAAGCCACCGAAGACAATAAAAACGATTTAGTTTATGAAGTGGCTGATCTTTGGTTCCATACCATTGTCATGCTCGGTTACTTCGATCTTGATGTGCAATTGGTTCTTAATGAACTGGCGCGTCGTCAAGGTTTATCTGGCTTGGTTGAAAAAGCCAACCGTAGCCACTAAGTCTTGACTGTGTCTGCATTCAGTTATCAGCCTACCGCTGAACAAGCGGTTGCCATAGAGCAAGCGCGTCAAGGGCAATCCTTTAAAGTGATTGCCTATGCCGGCACAGGGAAAACCACGACTTTAGAAATGATGAGTCATGCCATGTCCGAGCGACGTGGCATGTATTTAGCCTTTAACAAAGCCATTGCCACTGAAGCACAAAGCAAATTTGGTCGCAATGTCGATTGCCGCACCTTTCACTCACTTGCCTATCGCAATGTTGGACGTGGCATTACCGACAAATTACGCCTACCGCGTTTAAGTCCGAGTTTTTTAGCCAAAGAATATCAATTACAACCCATCACTTTACGTCGCCTCATGGGTGGACGCTATGAAAAATACGTGCTCATGCCCTCGCGCTTAGCGAGCTTAGTCACTGATGCTGTAGGCTTTTTCTGCTCAACCAGTTCGCAGTATCCCGCACCACGGCATTTACAAGCACCAAGTTGGCTGCATCCTGACGACATCGAAAGTTTACAAAAACATGTGTATCCTGCTGTTGAGCGCCGTTGGTTAGAATCGATTGATCCCAATCATCAAGCCGGTATTGGGCATGATATTTATCTCAAGCTTTGGGCATTGTCTGAACCCAATATTCCTGCCGATTATGTTTTGTTTGACGAAGCCCAAGATGCCGACCCGTTAATGCTGGGCATTTTGCTGCGTCAACAAAATGCACAGGTGATTTATGTTGGCGATGCGCATCAGCAAATTTACGCATGGCGCGGTGCGGTCAATGCCATGCAAAAACTGCCCTTGCCTGAATCACGTCTGACCACCTCCTTTCGTTTTGGCCCTGACATTGCCCATCATGCCAATGCCTTACTCAGTGCCTTACATGAAACAGTACCCTTACTCGGTCATGCCGATTTAAGTTCACGCGTGGTGAATAAACCGCATACCAAAATGCGCGATGCTATTTTATGTCGTACCAATGCACGTGCTATGGAGCTGTTAATGTCGGGTTTGGTGCAAGGTGACAAAGTCAGTTTGCAAGCTGATCATGCCAAATTGGGTCGTTTTGTCGATGCGGCAAGTATGCTCAAACAAGGCCGTCGTCCCAATGATGTGCCAGAGCTTGCATGGTTTAACTCTTGGCATGATGTACATGAATACTGCGAAACCAATGAAGGCAGTGACATTAAGCCTTTGGTAAAATTGGTCGATGATCATGGTACCGATGCGCTAAAACGCGCTTTAGCGAAAATCACTCCACTTGGGCAAGCCGATTACATTATTTCCACGGCGCATAAAGCCAAAGGGCTTGAATGGAATCGGGTGCATTTAGAAGATGACTATCAGTTTAAGCTCAATCAAAGTGACTATAAAATTAGTGACGAAGAGTTACGGCTACTTTACGTGGCCTGTACCCGTGCTAAAGTAAGTCTAAATATTCACCATATTTATGACTTGATGCAATTATTAAAACAGCGAATGCCGGCATCTATGCGTAAATAAGTGAGCTTCTAACGACAGGTGGTCTATGAAACTTTCTGCATTACACTTACAGCATACCGCACATTTTTCCCAACTGTCCTTGCAGGTGAATCCTGAAGCGGCTGTCGTCTTGTTCCTGTCTGAACAGAGTTCAGGTAAGACCACTTTACTGAAAAATATCTACCAAGCATTAACGTGGTTTCAGGCACGTTATAAAGATCTACGTAGTCCGGGCGTGGTGTTGCTTGATCAAGATATTCAGCAAGGGTTCTACTCAGCCAAGCTCAATATTGCTGTCTCTGTGCCCGAAGAAATTCACCAATTCGCCACCGAATTAAGCACCGACCTGAATCCGCCTGCCAACCTGTATCGTTGGGAGCTGAAAAAAAATTTAACTCACGCCGAAAATGGCATTAGCGTGGTCGACACCAAGCAGCTTGAATATTTGGTTGGGCTCTATCAAAAGGCGTTACAACATGATCCTCAGCAGGGGTTGCCTTTATTGGCCTATTATCCAGCTGAGCGTTTTATTAATGAGGTCAATCTCCTTAGTAAAAACAGTCCCTTGGTCTTTCAAGCGGTACACGCTTATGACATTGCTCCACTGCCCTTTACCACGTTCGTACGTTTTTTTGAGTGGCTGCGTGAAGTCAGTGATGTTGAAAATGCCCAAAACACCTTATTTTTACAGCAACTGTTGCAACGGCATCGTCCCACCGAACACGGCTTCTTTGAGTCCTTATATGCGGACACCACCCGTCTCAATCCAGGTTTAACTGCGCTCAAACAGAGTCTTGCCACCGTGTTGCCTGAGATTGAAGATCTTTATATTGAGTACAGCCCAAGGTTACAGCTTAAAATCAAACTCCAAGGACAAGTACTGCTGTATCAGCAACTGCCAAGTAGCTTAAAAGTATGGTTGGCTGTGGTGGGAGATATCTGCCGTCGAATGTGCCTGTTAAATCCAAACAGTTTATATCCATGTAGCGAGGGCGAAGGGATTTTAATGATTGATCAGATTGATCAACAGCTTGATGCAGCGCACTGTGCTGAAATCCTGCCACGTTTACAACGTGCCTTCCCTCGGGTGCAAATCATTGCCAGTGGGGTTTCAGAAAGCTTATTGGAGAATGCGCTCAATTATCAGTGCTATCGAATTGAACAGCAGCAGTTGCTCGAAATCCCCCTCAATCATCAACATATGCAGCAGCAATACACTGCAATCTATCATCAATTGTTTCAAGGCAATCGTGCTGATGCTGAAACGCTACCCGAACTTAACTTAATAGACCCACTCAGCAACTTAGTGGCACAAATTCAAACCGAGCTCACACCAGAACAACAACAACAGCTGATTACGTTGCTACAAAATGACTCACCACATTCGTACAAACACCCATTGAATGAGTAAACATAAATCGCCTCACACAAAAGCAACGCGCTCCTCATTTCAGCGACAGTTATTTAAATTCAACAGGCGTATAATGTTTTGCTCAGCGCGCGCAAAAGTGTTTGAAGTTGGTTTATTCATGTAATAAGATCAGATAAAACTGACATTTTTATAGTGAAATCCGATTTTACTGTAGTTTTTTTCATCATGCTGCGCAATACAGCTGATTTTATTCATGTTGAAAATGTGGTTTTCAAGATTGAGCCTTTTGGATGTCTCCTTGCCATCCTGTAATCCTTGAAACAAAGATTCACCTTAGGTTTTTAACCTATCACGACAATGGACATACGTGTGCTACCGATTATTATTTTATTACCGTTAGTACTTGGCACAACCCTTGTCTCGTGGCTGAAGCAATTCTCGCGCGGGGTAACGGCTTTAGGGGCTATTGGTGTGAGTTTAAGCAGTTTGATTCTGCTTTTAAGCCATGCACCAGCAGTGTTTAATGGTCAAGTCATCACTCAAACGTGGGCCTGGTTACCCCAAATCGGGATTGATCTGAGTTTCCGCCTCGATGCGTTAGCATTGCTGTTTTCGCTCCTGATTACTGGCATCGGTACCTTAATTTATATCTATGCTTATTATTATTTAAGCCCTAAAAATTCGCTGAGTAAGCTGTACCTACTGCTTATGCTGTTTATGGCAGCTATGCTGGGGATTTCACTATCTAACAACCTGATTATCCTATTGATTTTCTGGGAACTCACCAGCATTTCCTCCTTCTTATTGGTGGGTTATTGGAGCAACTACGATGCTGCACAGCGCGGCTCACGTATGGCGCTCACCATCACTGGGATGGGCGGCTTGGCAATGCTCGGTGGCTTTATTTTACTGGGGCAGATCAGTGGCACCTACCAAATCGATCAACTGCTCCAGATGTCCACTGCGATTCAAAGCCACGACTTATTCGTGCCAGCCTTGTTGTTAATTTTGTTAGGCGCCTTTACCAAGAGTGCACAGTTCCCGTTTCATTTTTGGTTGCCCAATGCCATGGCTGCACCCACGCCTGTGTCAGCCTATTTACACTCTGCAACCATGGTCAAGGCCGGCATTTTCTTGGTGGCGCGTCTGCTGCCGATCTTTGCCGGTGCTGCCCTGTTCCATAACCTGGTGACCTTTATTGGCTTATTCACCTTGTGTATGGCAGCCTTCTTTGCCATTTTCAAAGAAGATTTAAAAGGTCTATTGGCCTACTCGACCATTAGCCATTTAGGCCTAATCATGTGCTTATTGGGCATTGGTTCACCTTTGGCTGTTGCTGCTGCCATCTTCCATATTATTAACCATGCCACCTTTAAAGCGGCATTGTTTATGATTGCAGGCATTATTGATCATGAATCGGGGACACGAGACTTAAGAAAATTGTCAGGTCTATGGCAACTGCTGCCGTTTACCGCGACCTTAACCATGATCACGGCGGCTTCAATGGCCGGTGTACCGCTGACCAATGGTTTCCTGTCCAAAGAAATGTTCTTTACCGAGCTGCTTGCCAATCTGACCGGACCGGTGATGATTGGCTCTGCCATTGTTGCGACATTGGCCGGTATTTTTGCAGTAGCCTATTCGATTCGCTTGGTGCATGGTGTGTTCTTCGATGGGCCATTGGGCAAAAATATTCCGAATAAAAATGCGCATGAACCTGCTTTTGGTATGCGTGCACCTGCAACGCTGTTGGCGATATTATGTCTCTTAGTGGGTGTATTGCCTGCGCTGCTGATTGAACCGATCGTGAATGCGACTGCACGTGCAAGTACTCAAAACTTTGCGTTTGAAGGTACGCATTTAGCGCTTTGGCATGGCTTTAATCTGCCCTTATTGATGAGTGTTATTGCGCTGATCGGCGGTAGCGTGTTCTATTTTGCTTTGGCCCGTGGTGGACGTTTACGTGAAATTGACTTAGATCCATATTTAGGTCGCCTACAAGGTAAACGTCTGTTTGAGGAGTTCCTCAAAGCCTTGCTGCAATTTGCGCGCAAGCTCAAACGTGCCACCGAAACAGGTTCGCTACAAAGCTATTTAATGTGGATTGTGGTGTTTACACTGGCGTTGGTCTCCATGCCGTTATGGTTCCAAGGTATCGGCACTGGCACCCGTGAGCTGACCCATGCCCCTATCTTGGCCATTGTATTGTGGCTACTGCTGTTCTCAGCCTGTTGGATGATGCTTTGGTTCCATCATGAACGAATTAAGGCTGTGCTCATTAGTGGTGCCGTAGGTTTAGTGGTCACCATGATGTTTGTGGCATTGTCTGCTCCAGACTTAGCCCTGACCCAAATTACAGTCGACGTCGTGACTACAGTATTGCTGTTAATGAGCTTATCGTTATTACCACAGCTCACCCCTTATGAATCGAGTGTTTCACGACGCTGGCGCGATGCCATTATTGCCATTGGCGGTGGTTTAGCGGTGGGCTGGATTGCATGGTTGATTATGACCCGTGATCATAATTCGATTTCATGGTTCTTTATGCAACAGTCCATTCCTTTGGGTGGGGGTACCAACGTCGTGAATGTGATTTTGGTCGACTTCCGTGGTTTCGATACCTTTGGCGAAATTACCGTGCTTGGCATTGCTGCGATTGGAGCACTGTGCATGATGGACGGCATGCGTGCCCATGGTACGATCATGACCCAAGGCCTCAGCTATCGCTTTAACCCCTCTCCGTTAATGTTCCGTATGACAGCGTCGTGGATCTTACCGCTGGCGTTAGTAATTAGTGTCTATATTTTCCTACGCGGACATAACCTGCCTGGGGGTGGTTTTATTGCCGGTTTGGTCACCGCGTTGGCCCTTGTGATTCAGTACATTGCTTTGGGTCAAGACCGTGCCGAACAGCTCTTAAAAGCCAAGTCTGGTCGCTTATATGAAGTCTGGATTGGCTTAGGTTTAGTGATTGCAGGTCTGTCAGGTCTTGGTGCATGGCTATGGGGTCGCCCTTTCCTGACCAGTGCACATATCTATGTCTCTTCACCTGTGATTGGCAAATTACATTTGGCCTCTGCCGCACTGTTTGATCTTGGCGTCTATATCACAGTGGTGGGTGCAGCGATGTTACTCATTTCCGTATTGGGCGACTCTCGTCACTCGAGTATGACGGGTCCTGTACCGAGGGGAAAATAAAATGATCAGTTTAGAATTTTTACTTGCCTCTGCGATTGGCTTGTTGGTGGCTTCAGGCATTTACTTAATTTTACGTGCCCGTACCTTCCCTGTGGTGCTAGGACTCGCCATGATTGGTTATGCGGTGAATATTTTCTTATTCACCATGGGACGTGTTCAAATTAATTCACCTGCCGTACTGACCAATTCAGCACAAGCGACGGACCCACTGCCTCAGGCTTTGGTGTTAACCGCAATTGTGATTGGTTTTGCCACCACTGCTTTTATTGTACAACTGGCACTACGCAGCCGTTATGAATCAGGGACAGACCACGTTGACTCTAAAGAAGACATTCAACCCATTGACCCGCGTGAGGATGAGCCCTAATGCCTGATCTTCTGCAATTTTGGCAGCAACATACGCCGATTATCAGTATTTTAATTCCTGCATTTACCGCCTTTATTTTGGTACTGCTGGGTAACCCGGGCTCTGGTGCACTCGCTCAGGATTGGCGTCAACCTTGGCGCCGTAGCATCAGCTGTATCTCAGCGCTCTTAGGTTTAGTTACCGCCATCTGCTATGTAAATTATGTTAGCAGTGGACAAGTTGCCATTTACAACTTAAGTGAATGGGCAGCACCGTTTGGGATTATTTTGGTGCTTGACCGTTTGTCTGCCTTTATGCTGCTGCTGACTTATCTGTTGGCGGTACCCGTGTTGTGGTATGCAAGTAAGCAATGGGATGAACGTGGCCGCTATTTCCACGCCATGTCACACTTTTTGCTCATGGGTTTGTGCGGTGCATTTTTAACAGGCGATTTATTTAACCTGTTTGTGTTCTTTGAAATTTTGCTCATGGCCTCGTATGTGCTGTTATTACACAGCCAAGGCAAAGTACGTTTTCAACTCGGCATTCACTATGTCACCATTAACTTATTGGCCTCTGCACTGTTTTTAATTGGCTTAGGCATGATTTATGGCAGTGTCGGCAGTCTCAATATGACCGATGTGGCACGCCTTATGCCGCTCCTTGAACCCGATCAGCACAAAATTGCGGTTGCCGGTGGTCTGATGCTGTTTGTGGTCTTTGGCATTAAAGCAGCCATGTTACCTGTGGGCTTTTGGTTACCAAAAACTTATGCTGTCGCAGCTACTCCTGTCGCTGCATTATTTACGATTATGACCAAGGTCGGCATCTATGCCATTTTAAGGGTCAATGGCACAGTGTTTAGCGATGATTTGAGCCAAGACATTTTGGCCGATTGGTTATTGCCGATTGGTTTAGTCACTTCGCTCTATGGCGCAATTGCAGCCTTAGGTGCCGAGCGTTTACGTCGTTTTGTTGGCTTTATGATTTTGTCGTCGGTAGGAACCATTTTGGTGGCCATTGCCATGTTAAGTCCACAAGCGTGGGCAGGTGCGCTGTACTACTTACTGCACAGTACTTTAATTGCCGCTGCACTGTATGTGTTCTCGGGTTGGATCACCCATCAACGTGGCGAATTCAAAGATCATTTAAAAATTGCACCGCAAATTAAGCAGCAAAAAACCGCAGCCATCACCTATCTCATCATTGCCTTAATGATGGCTGGCTTACCGCCGTTCAGCGGCTTCTTAGGTAAAGTCTTTATTCTACAAGCAACCGCAGGTCATGCGGCTCAAGGCATCATTATTGCGATTGTGTTGTTGGTGAGTTTGATCAGTATTATTGGATTTACACGCGTCGGCTTTATTCTGTTTTGGCGTGCGACTCAACCTGAAGATGATGTGCAAAGCGCGGCTTATGCCAGCTATGCAGCTTTACCTGCAACTGCACCGCCTCGAGCCGACCGTGCCATCTATACTATGCTACTGACCTTAGGTGCATACGTGGTGTGTGCAGGCCCTATTTATCAGTATATGTCGCAAACGGCTGAACAGTTAAATAATGCTATTGCCTATCAACAGCACATTCTGAAAGTGGACGGTCAAGGGCATGTGATTAGCGTACAACCCTACGATCCAAAAAATTTACCTGACAGTAAAAATCATCCTGAGCGCCCCGATCCTAATGCGCATTTAATTCCGTATGTGATCTCAGAAAAAACCCTACAAGGCGAACACATTTCTCCAGAGAAACTGCGTCAAATGCGTGATCAACAGCAACAACTCCATGATCCTGCAGGTGCTAAACTCGAACCTATAGAGGAGCCTTAACGATGAAAGTTTCATTTTGGCAGCGTTGGGTACCGCATCCCTTTGTGACCGTCATTGTCTTTATCAGCTGGCTGATGTTGGCACATAGTTTTGCAGCAGCCTCTTTGGTTATGGCCGCAATCTTGGCCATTGCAATTCCAAAAATGGTGCGTCAGTTTATTGAATATACGCATGAAATTCGTTGGGGTTTGGCCATTCAATTGGCACTTGTTGTATTGTGGGACATTATTAAATCCAACTTTATTGTCGCCAAACAAGTGCTTGGCCCAATGGATCAGCTACAGCCTAAATGGTTTCGAGTGCCACTCGACACCGAACATGAACAGGTCAATGCACTATTGGCGATGATCATTACCACAACCCCAGGTACGGTGTCAGCAGGTCTTGATCAAGAACGCAGCAATATTTTGGTACATGCTTTAAATACTCAAGACACAGAAGCGGAAATTCAAACCATTAAACAGCGTTATGAACAACCGTTAATGCGAATTTTTGATGTCCAAAAAGGAGAAGCATCATGAGTTTTCCAATTTTGGCATCCGCGCTGACCATTAGTTTATGTGCCATCACCATTTCCATGCTGTTGTGCTTGTATCGCTTGGTGATTGGGCCATCGATTGTAGATCGTCTCTTGGCCTTAGACACCTTGTTTTTAAATGCCACTGGATTAATTATTGTCTTAGGTATTTATTGGACCAGCACCTCATTATTTGAGGGGGCTTTACTGGTGGCCATGCTTGGTTTTGTTTCAACTGCCGCCTTGGCACGCTATTTTACTAGCGGCCATGTGATCGATTAAGGAGCACTATAATGTCAATCGTCATGGAAATTATCGTCTCCTTATTTCTGCTCCTTGGTGCATTCTTTATGTTGGTCGGGGGTATTGGTATGGTACGTTTACCTGACCTCTTTATGCGTCTGCATGCGCCAACAAAATCGAGCACTTTAGGTTTAGGTGGCTTTTTATTTGCAGCCATTTTATTTTCAGCCACTCAAGGCCGCTTTGGTTTTGCCGAAATTTTAATTACGTTATTTGCCTTCATTACCGCGCCGGTGTCTGCCAATTTAATGGCCCAAGCCGCATTGCATTTACGCTTACGCTCGCGCAGTGGTGAAGTGCCTGAGGCACTAGAACGCCGCTTACCTTGGCAACGCCAAAGTCGTCGTGCCTTCTTTGAACAACCCAAATGTGATGAAGATTTAAAGTAATTTTCCCGCATAAAAAAAGCCACCCGAAGGTGGCTTTTTCTTTGTGTAATTTTAGCAATTACTCATCATCTTGTTTTGCATCTGCAGGTAAATCTTTAACTGCTTCTGCAATGAGACCAAACATGTAGTTACCATATGCATTGGTTTTGTCGTAATGGAAACGCAAACGTGGCGTAATACGTGTCTTAATACGACGGCTGAGTTCGTGGCGCAAGAAGCCCGATGCTTTATTTAAAACATCTAAAGTTTCTTTATTTGCCGCTTCGCTTTGCTCATCACCAAGTTCACGACCCATTACAGTCACATAAACTTCAGCATAACCTAAGTCTGGGCTCACCTTCACCGCAGAGATGGTCACAAGACCACCTAAGCGCGGATCTTTCAGCTCCTGACGGATCAGTTCTGACAACTCACGTTGTACAGTATCCGCCATACGCTTCAGACGTTGACTACCGGCCATTAAAGACTCCGTTTAATCAATTGAACATCGTACACTTCGATCTTATCAAGTGCTTTGATGTCTTTATAGCCTTTCACCGCAAGACCACATTCCATACCGGCACGAACTTCTTCCACCACGTCTTTGTAGCGACGAAGAGATTCAAGCTCACCTTGGAACACAACCACGTCATCACGTAATACGCGAATCGGTTTGTTACGATGTAATACGCCTTCAAGTACCATACAGCCTGCAGCTGCACCAAACTTACTTGAGTGGAACACTTCACGTACTTGTGCAATACCGAGAATTGTTTCGCGATGTTCAGGCGCAAGCTTACCGCTCATTGCTGCTTTCACGTCGTCGATCAATTGGTAGATCACAGAGTAGTAACGAATGTCGATGCTGTCTGCATCCGCTTTTTGACGTGCTGTGTTGTCTGCACGTACGTTGAAGCCAAGTAGAACTGCTTCTGAAGATTCAGCAAGTGTTACGTCAGACTCAGTGATTGCACCCACGCCTGAACCAATAATACGTACTTTCACTTCGTCAGTTGCAAGATCAGCAAGTGCAACGTGAAGGGCTTCTAAAGTACCACGTACGTCAGTCTTAAGAACAACGTTCACGATAGGCACATCTTTCTTGCCCATAGACGCCATGATGTTTTCAAGACGCATTGCAGATTGACGCTCAAGACGTTTTTGACGCTCACGATCTGTACGCGCATCAGCAACTTCACGTGCTTTCTTCTCGTCATTGACAACAAGAACTTCGTCACCCGCCATTGGCGCTTCAGGAAGACCTAAAATCTCAACTGGGATTGAAGGGCCTGCAGATTGAATACGTTGACCGTTTTCATCTGTCATGGCACGAACGCGACCGTATGATGAACCTGCAAGTACAAGATCACCAACTTTCAATGTACCGTTTTGTACAAGGATAGAGGTTACTGCACCACGGCTGTTGTCAACACGTGCTTCAATCACCACACCTTGTGCAGCACCTTCTTCAGATGCTTTCAACTCAAGCATTTCAGCTTGGATTGAAATCAAGTCAAGAAGTTCGTCGATACCGGCACCTGTGTGCGCAGATACCATTGCCACAGGAACGTCACCGCCCCATTGTTCAGGCACGATTTCTTTAGTGGTTAATTCGTTCAATACGCGATCTGGATCCGCAGATTCTTTATCCATCTTGTTGATTGCAACAATGATTGGTGTACCTGCAGCACGCGCATGGTCAATTGCTTCTGCAGTTTGTGGCATTACACCATCATCTGCTGCTACAACTAACACTACGATATCAGTTGCTTTAGCACCACGTGAACGCATAGCAGTAAACGCTGCGTGTCCCGGTGTATCTAAGAACGTAATGATACCTTTGTCAGTAGTAACGTGGTAAGCACCGATATGCTGCGTAATACCGCCCGCTTCGCCTTGTGCCACTTTGGCACGACGAATACGGTCAAGAAGCGATGTTTTACCATGGTCAACGTGACCCATGAT
>CAVBYE010000035.1:0-21634 GCA_963599285.1 Bacteroidaceae bacterium
TAAAAATTTTAAAACTTCATCAACACCAATACAATTACCTCAATCTACCAAATTTCAATCTAAGAAAATTTGGTATGTTTTCACTGTTGGTGTAGGAGTGGTGACAGCGATAATTTTGAATATTCCTAAAATATTAGAAAGTCTCAGAGTTATTCCGGTGGAGTATGGAAAGACAAAATCCACTTTTATGATATGGAAAAATAACGACTCTAAATGGGAAGGAAAATATGTGTCTTCTCCTGAAGGTTATTTAGATTTGTTGGAAACAAGTGACGCCAAATCTGAGCTTGTTATTTGGGCTGATGAAGGAGAAATCAGTGGTACGATCGCTACGCCATTTATATGTAAAGAATATGGTTTTATTAAATATGCTCAGCTCAGTGGCAAGGTAAATTTTTTGAATCCTGATCAAGCTGATGTAGCAGTTTGGGATTATATTGGTGGAAAACGTGTTGTGCTAGGCAAGCTTAAATTGATAAAAAAAGATGAAGTTATTATCAATATTAAAACGATGCATAAAAGCTCACTCTTTTATGAGGAGTTAAATTTAGGCAAAGATCCAAATATTCACGGGGATGATCTTTTACCAGATTATGATTTTTGCTCTAAATTAAACTATATTGAATAAACTTTAATAGATAATTTGGCTGCGTATGAAACTCAATTCATTTTCCCCAATCCCTGAAGATGATAACGAACTTCATCTTCCTGAACTCGTATACTGGGCTTCGCTAGGTGAAACAGCTGAAGTCCAAGCCGCTTTAGCCAATGGTGTAGATGTGAATCAAGCCGATGATGAAGGTTATAGCGCACTACAAGCTGCTGCCGAAAATGGCTATCTTGATGTGGTTAAGGTATTAGTCGAGAACGGTGCAGATGTAACCTATAAAGGTGAATATACGGCGCTGCAATTGGCTGAAATGGCAGGCCATGCAGAGGTCATTGCTTATTTACAGCAATTATAAATAAAAAACAGCCCGATCATCCTGATCGGGCTGTTTTATATGGGGGTAGGTTTAGGTATAACTCCTGTCTTACCTCACGTTCCTGATGCGCAAACTTATGATTATTGTTTTATGTTTGGGAAACTTCCTGTCTCCTTATGCTTCTAATATAGACCGGCACATCAAATGCAACTAGTCGTTAAAAGCAGCTTATGCTGTAGGCTATAGCGTACAACAACCACAAAAAAACCCTCCGAAGAGGGCTTAGTCATTTTTGCGATTAAGCAAAAATTTGGGTGCCTGCACACCACAATAACCATAAGATGGCTACAGCAACAACAGGTTCAACCGCTTTCGACCATGCTGGAACAGCCGGCATAACCACTTCAGCTACGGGGTGGTGGTCGTGGTGATCATTTTGGTTAACCATTTGATTAAACTCCTGTAAAGTTGCTTGCAATGATAGCGGTTCTTGCTGCAGAGGTTTAGAACCTTTTAACTCTATTAGGTTGTTTGTTAACCAAACCCAATCGTCTGCCTGACCGGATAAATGATCACGCTGGCCCTTGAGTAACTCACGAAAGCCGTCAAGGCCAAAACTTGCCGTGTCCTCAAGCTGTTTGAGCTCTTTAAGCTGCAGGCTCAAGATTTCACTTAAGGCCGGTTCAAGCTCAGCTTTACTCAGCACGGATTGATTGTGCACGGAGGTGGTGAGACTGCGTGAAATTTGCTGAATATAAAGTTGTTCTTGGGATTTAATTTCGTGATAGCACTTCGCTTCGTCTTCGCGC
This sequence comes from Bacteroidaceae bacterium, assembly GCA_963599285.1. Lineage (GTDB taxonomy): Bacteria > Pseudomonadota > Gammaproteobacteria > Pseudomonadales > Moraxellaceae > Acinetobacter. The sequence continues at coordinate 1,736 of CAVBYE010000035.1, forward strand.
CAAAGGCTAATCAGCTTGCCTAAGCTGAGTACATTTAACTCATGAATCAGGTGCTGACGTCGGCTTGGATCATGGTGCTCTAGAAGCTGAGGCTTTTGAATACTAATCTGCTCAGCAAAATATTGTACTAAATCAAAAGCCATGCGCATTCCCCTTTATTTTAATCCAATATTCGAAGGCTTGGTTTCTTTTTCGGTGCGGGTTCTTGCTCTGCTGCTGATTCTAAACTATCAACTTGATTTTGTGCATCAGCTTGTTCGTATTCGCTTGGGTCAAAGAATAGACCTTGGCCATTTTCACGTGCATATAACCCCATCACCGCGGCTAAAGGTACATAAATATCACGAGACACCCCACCAAAACGAGCAGAGAAAGTTATCGCATCGTTGCTCATATGTAACGCATGTACCGCATGTGGCACGATATTTAACACAATCTGACCATCTTTAACGAATTCGGTGGGTACCAGGGTATTGGGTAAGGTCGCATCAACCAACAGATACGGCGTGAGGTTGTTATCACAGATCCATTCATAAATAGCACGGGCTAAATAAGGACGGGTTGGGCTTAAATTTAATTCTACTTCAGACATAATCGACTCAATTAAGGTTTTAAAAATTCGCCATAACGGTTTTTTTCCTGCACCGTTAAACTGTGTACAAATGCAGGACGACTAAAGATACGTTGGCAGTATAAATGAATAGGACGGCAATGCTGTTGTGGCAGTTCAATGCCCATTGCATGTAAACGTAAAAAAACAGGCGCCAACATGCAATCTAAAATCGTTAACTGTTCCGACATAAAATAAGGATAATGCTGGAACAATGGGGTCAGTGAAATTAAGGTATCGCGTAATTTTTTTTGCGCTTTTTGTTTTTCTAGCGCATTTAAGCTGTCAGGATGGCATAGCATAATATCTGCTAAGCGTAACCAATCCTGTTCAAAACGCCATACATACTGGCGTTGCTCAGCACGAGGCATTGGCGCATCGGCATAAAGTTTGTTTTGACGATAACGATCGTCTAGATATTCAGCAATAACCGTGGTATTAAAGAGTTTAAGATCATTTTCAATCAGCATAGGGAGGCGATTATAGGGATTTAGACTCGCTAAATCTTCATCTTCGTCTTCAATGACAATAGAATGATATTTAATTTGCTTTTCTGCCAATACATAACGAATCCAATGACTACGGAAATCATCAGCATGACTGTATAAGGTGATTCCCTGTATTGATGGGGCTTCCAAGGACATAAAACACTGAGCTTAACGAGGTGAAATTAGCATACTAAAACTGTGGCCAAAAAGCACGAAGTATAAAACTGCAGATTTCATAAAGCAGTTCAAACACAATAACAAGAGGGGATGAAGATGATGATAAAATTCATGTTGTTAGGGCTATGCATTGGCATTGGCTTAATCAACTATTATTGGAGCAAAGCCTTTTGGTGCCAAGATGAATCTTATGAATAACAGCGCATAAAAAAAGCCTTGGAAATTCCAAGGCTTTTTTGTCCGAATTCGGAAAACGAATTAACGTTTAGAGAATTGTGGACGTTTACGTGCTTTACGTAAACCAAGTTTCTTACGTTCAACTTCACGAGCATCACGAGTAACGAAACCAGCTTGACGAAGAGCAGGTTTTAAAGTTTCGTCAGCAGCGATTAATGCACGAGTAATACCGTGACGGATCGCGCCAGCTTGACCACCGATACCACCACCAGCAACAGTGATGTAAAGGTCATACTTAGTAGTCGCTTCAAGAAGCTCAAGCGGTTGGTTAACAACCATACGAGCAGTCTCACGACCGAAGTATTGTTCTAAAGAACGGTTGTTAATTACGAGTTTACCAGTACCAGCTGATAGGAAAACACGTGCAGTTGCGGTCTTACGGCGACCTGTACCATAGTTAGTAGCCATGTGCTGTATCCCTTAGATGTCCAAAACTTGTGGCTGTTGAGCAGCATGTGGATGCTCAGTACCAGCGTACACTTTCATTTTCTTGATCATTGCATAACCAAGAGGACCTTTTGGTAACATACCTTTAACAGCTTTTTCTAAAACTGCTTCAGGTTTGTGCGCAATTAACTTCTCGAAGTTAGTTTCGCGGATACCACCAGGGAAGCCAGTGTGGCGATAGTATTTCTTATCAAGTGCTTTGTTACCAGTCACTTGAACGTTTTCAGCGTTGATAACTACGATGTAGTCACCAGTGTCAACGTGAGGAGTATAAGAAGTTTTGTGCTTACCGCGTAAACGACGAGCGATTTCAGTCGCAAGACGACCTAAAGTTTTGCCAGAAGCATCAACAACGTACCAGTCGTGTTGAACTTCAGCTGGCTTAGCGCTGAGAGTTTTCATTAAACCACTACCTATTATAGTTGGTTTGGACGATGGATCTGTCCAAACAAAAAGGAGACGAGATTCTAAACGAATTTGCTTAGAACCACAATGAAAATATAAAATTTCAAGCGCCGTATTTTAAACAAGTTAAATTGAAGTTGCTAGTTATTTATACAATTTCGTTGAATTATTTTTAAACGCCTTGCTGTAGGGGCTAAAACTGCTTTGCAATCGAGGCGTTAGCATGTTTTGGTCGATTGAAAATGCGCCTATAATGGCAGTACTGTATTTTGAGGTGGTCAACATGCGTCCTTTGTATGTCACAAGTGGTGAACCTGCGGGCATTGGCCCAGATATTTGTCTAAGCCTTGCGTCTCGTGTGGATGAACGACCAATCGTTATTCTTGCTGATGTGCATATGTTACAGCAACGTGCGCAACAACTCGGCTTAGCCGTTGAAATCATTGAGTATCAAGGGCAGCAGGAATCTTCAGCAAGAGGACAACTTTTTGTAGAGCATGTGGCTTTAGATCAAGACGTGGTCTTAGGTGAACTGAATGCTCAAAATGCAGCCTATGTACTTGAGCAACTGCGTCGTTCGGCTGAGTATGCAATGTCAGGTCAAAGTGTTGGTGTGGCAACAGCACCGGTGCAAAAGTCGGTGATTAATGAGGCGGGCATTGCTTTTAGTGGGCACACCGAATACTACCAAGAGTTTGCAGGCGTACCACGTGTGGTGATGATGCTGGCGACCAAAAGCTTACGTGTGGCACTTGCGACCACACATCTGCCTTTGCGTGCTGTGGCTGATGCGATTACCGCAGAACGTCTACATCAAGTGATTGACATTTTAATCCATGACTTAAAGTCAAAGTTTAAAATTGAGCATCCTAATATTTTAGTCTGCGGTTTAAATCCACATGCAGGGGAAGACGGCTACTTAGGCATGGAAGAGATTGAAGTGATTAATCCTGTGCTGGAAAGCTATCGTAAACAAGGCATCAACATGAGTTTAAGTTTGCCGGCTGATACTTTGTTTACCCCAGAAAATTTAAAAGATGCCGATGCAGTTTTAGCCATGTATCACGATCAGGGTTTACCTGTGTTAAAATCACAAGGGTTTGGTGAAGCCATTAATATTACTTTAGGCTTACCGTTTATTCGCACATCTGTGGATCATGGCACAGCACTCTCCCTCGCAGGTTCAGGACTTGCGAAAAGCTCAAGCTTACACGTGGCTGTGGATTTAGCGTTAGAGTTAGCGCGTCAATGATCTTGTCTTAATTACACGTTGGAAATCTCTATGTATCAGATTAATGCCTTAAACCCAAAAGATGAAGGGCATCACACGCGTAAGCGTTTTGGTCAAAACTTCTTACATGACCAACGTGTCATTGCCAAAATTGTACGCTCAGTGAACCCGCGTCAGGGTGACAATATTGTGGAAATTGGTCCGGGTCTTGCAGCTTTAACTTCACCTTTAATTGGGGAATGCGATGCGCTAACCGTGGTGGAGCTGGATCGTGACTTAGCGGCAGGCTTACCGGGTCGTGTACCTTATCCTGAGCGTTTAACCATTGTTGAAACGGATGCCTTGAAATACGACTTTACGGAGTTATTCCAAGAAGGTCGTCCATTACGTGTTGTGGGTAACTTACCTTACAACATTTCAACGCCACTCTTATTCCATCTCTTGGAATTTGGTGACAAAGTCAAAGACATGCACTTCATGCTACAAAAAGAAGTGGTGGATCGTATTACCGCAGCACCAAACACCAAAGAATATGGTCGTTTGTCGGTGATGATTCAGTATTACTGCAAACCAACCTTCTTGTTTGAAGTGCCGCCGGGTTCATTTAACCCACCACCAAAAGTGACTTCTGCGGTATTCCGTTTAGAGCCATATGCAGATAAACCGATTGTGGCAAAAAATGAAAAAGCGTTGGCGCGTTTGGTTTCGCATGTCTTTACCCAGCGTCGTAAAACCTTGCGTAACAGCTTAAAAGGCATGTTGGCTGAAGATGGTTTTGAACAAGCAGGGGTCGATCCAATGGCACGTCCTGAAACCTTAAGCCTCGCGCAGTTTGTGGCACTTTCGGACCATATGGTGTAAGCATGGCACGTTATAACTATGTGATTGGGGATGTACAAGGCTGTTTTGATACGCTGAAAGCACTTCTCAAACAGATTCAATTCGATCCAGATCAAGATTTTATTTGGTTTGCAGGCGATTTAGTCGCACGTGGTGAAAACTCAATTGGTGCTTTGCGTTTTATTAAGAAGCTGGTTGATCGCGGTGTGGCTGCAACGGTTTTAGGCAATCATGACTTAACCTTGCTGGCGTGTGCTCGTGGCATTAAAGCGGTTAAGGACAAAGACAACACCCGTGATGTGATTGATGCAATTGATTCTGACGAGTTAATTGATTGGTTACGCCGTCAGCCCTTGTGTGTGTTCCCAAATGAACACACCATTTTGACTCATGCAGGTATTCCTTGCACATGGAGCGCAGCACAAACACGTGCCTTGGCTCAAGAAGTAGAAGCGGTGTTGGCCGCAGATGACTTTGATGTGTTGGATGCGTTTTTAGCCCAAATGTATGGCCAAGAACCGGCGCTGTGGACACAAGATTTAGAGGGGCATGCACGTTTACGCTGTATTACCAACTATTTAACCCGTATGCGTTTGACCGATGCAGAAGGACGGTTAGAGTTTAGCTTTAAAGACAGTCTAGATGATCCAATGCCAGAAGGCTTTAAGCCATGGTTTGAGTTTGAATCAAACGCAGCAAAAACGCATCAAATTGTGTTTGGACATTGGGCAGCTTTACAAGGCAAAACCGTGTCTGAGCAAATTCAAAATGTGGATGGTGGTTGTGTTTGGGGCAATCAACTGTTGGCCTATCGTTTAGAAGACCAGCAGCTGTTTCAAGTCGACCATGTCGCTTAAACACATTGCGAAAAAGCCTGCTTGATGCAGGCTTTTTTTATTTGAGCATTAACACAAAAGCAGGCAGCCAAATTGCGGTAAATACTGCATTGACAGCCATACCAAAGGCCGCGTAACGCCCTGCCACAGGGCCACGTTGCCAGGCTTGCGCCGTGCCAATGGCATGGGCTGCAAGACCTAAGGCCAAACCAGAAGCGCGCTCGTCTTGAATGTTACGTAAAATAATGGATGAGAATGCTGCACCAATCGTACCCGATAAAATCACAATTAAAATCACTAAGGTCACAGGGGAGTGCAGTAGTTCTGCAATATTAATTGCAATTGGAGTGGTGACTGCGCGTGTAGCAAAGGCCATGATGGTCGGCTCTGCCATATGTAAGGCATAAGCCAAGCCCATGGGTAAAGCCACGGCACTCAAGCTTGCAAACACTAAAATCCCAAGCATTGCTTTGAGTGGTAAGTCATCATAACGCATTGCTGCCAATGGAATGGCCAAGGCAACGGTGACATAACCCAGCAAGTGACTAAACAGCCCACTCATATTGCTGTTGTATTGCTCATAGGGAATTTGGAACAAAAGCAGTAGTCCAATCACCAAAAACATTGCAATCACCAATAACGGCACTTGGGGAAAACGTTGGTTAATGGGTTTGGCAACTAAATAGGCAATTAAGGTTAAAGCAAAACCAATTAAAATACTGAGCATGACCGTTCCCCTATAACCACTTTTTGGCCATTTTGGCATAGACCCACAAAGGGATTAAGGTGCTGGTGACCAATACCACCAAGAACAGGGGAATTTCTGCCCCCATATGCACCAACATAATCAGTGAGCCGGCACAAACAGGTAAAAACGCAAAACCACTTTCTTTCATCAAACGATTGGTGGTGTCTACCAATCGTTGTGGCAGGCCACGGCTTAAACGCCAAATGACCAGCACAGTCAGCAAGCTGAGTAGCCCCAGCAGATTGCCCAGCTCCGGGTGCCCAAGCTGTGCACTCAGCCAAACCGCAGCCTCACGGAACAGAATAATCAATGAAAGGGTGCCAATCCATGCCGGCCAGTCGATCTTTGAAAGTGCTTGCATTGCCGCTTGCGCCTAAATTTTATCCATTAGGACACATCTTTTAACCGATTTAAGGTTTAATTTCAAACTCTTCCAAAGGTCTTTGAAAAATTTCAGCTTTTTTGCCTAAAATTTCATCAAGTGGTAAATGGGCTTGTCGAATCAGTTGTTCGAGCTTCTGTGGCGCCAGTTGTACAGTCAATTGCAGGTTACCAAAGTCATCGTACTGTTCTGCTTGAATGGCATTTAAAGCATACAATTGATTACGTAATTTGCCATAGGCAGGTTTGAGCGTCAGTTCGAAGCGTTGTAATTGTCCCATTAAGCACTCTTGCACAGCCTGACGTAATTGAGCCAGTCCAGCTCCGCTATGTGCTGAAATATACACGCGTTCAGGTTGATGCGGTGCAGCATAGATAATTTTTGCCTCTTCGCCACTTTGGTCAATTTTGTTATACACCCGCAGCATCGGGGTTGTTGCCCCAATTTCTTTTAACACCTTTTCAACCGCTTCAATTTGCTCATGTAGATCGGGGCTGCTTGAATCGATGACATGTAAAATTAAGGTTGCTTCTAGGGTTTCTTCTAAGGTGGCTTTAAAAGATTCGACCAAAGAGTGGGCCAAATTGCGTACAAAACCAACCGTGTCTGCCAAGACCAAGGTACCAATCCCATCCCAATCGAGGCGACGTAAGGTTGGATCTAAAGTTGCAAACAGCTGATCCGCGGCATAGACGTCGCTATGGGCTAAGCGATTAAACAGCGTCGATTTTCCAGCATTGGTATAGCCCACTAAAGACACAGTAGGAATGGCGGCTTTTTGACGTGCAGCTCGACCTTGCACTCGGGTTTGGCGCACTTTGTCGAGCTTGGCTTTGAGCTGACCCATGCGAATTTTGAGTAAACGGCGGTCGGTTTCGAGCTGAGTTTCACCCGGGCCACGTAAACCAATCCCGCCTTTTTGACCATCTAAACCTAAGCGACCGCCAACCAAACGTGAGGATAAATGGGCAAGTTGGGCCAATTCGACTTGCAGCTTACCTTCAAAAGTACGGGCACGTTGCGCGAAAATGTCCAAGATCAATTCGGTACGATCGACCACACGACATTGCACAATACGTTCGAGGTTACGGGCTTGGGCAGGGGTGAGCGCATGATCAAAGATCACTAACTCGGCGCCTAAGGCCTGTACACGTTCAGCGATTTCTTCAGCTTTGCCTGAGCCAATAAACAGCTTGGCTTCGGGTTTGATCCGTTGGACATGAAGATGTTCAACAATCTCAGCACCTGCAGATTTGGCCAATAAGGCAAACTCATCTGGGTCAAGATTCTCGAGCATTTGCACTGCAACACTCACTAAAATAATCTGTTCAGGCTGCTTGGCTTGCTGTAATTCTTCCACCGAAATACCATCTTTATGGGGTTTAAAGGTCTATTTTAGGGGAAAAGCGCTACAGATGGAATTAAGGCAGTAATACATAGCAAAACAGGCGGCTAAACAACCAGATCGCTGCCAGATAGCAGAGGGTGCCAAGGAGCACATATTTAGCCAGTGTACGGGGTTTAATCATGTGAACAGTATCTGAGGAATGGGGATTAGGCATGGGGTATCGCCTCGATCTAAATCAACGATAAAATTATTTTAATTAATTTGTTTTTAAGATTGAAATGGGAATTTTAAATCCTCAGCTTCGGTTTTTATGATCAATGCAAAACCGCAACAGAACGTATAAAATGAAGGGATAACTTTCATGAGCTCAGGTGGTTATGTTTAAACCTCAAGCGGTTGCTGGCATGGCAAAAGTATTTTTATACAGTAAAAAATTAGCAGCAGGTGTGGCCAGTCTCAGTGAAGGCTTTTATTTGGTCTATCGTCATGGCTTATATAAGCAGCCCAATGATCCAAAGAATACCCGCTATGTGCAGCACTTTTGCCGTCAGCTCTGTAAAGTATTTAATATTGAGGTACGTGTGCATGGCGATCTACCACGTACGCCGGCACTGTGGGTCAGTAACCATGTCTCATGGTTAGATATCGCAGTGTTAGGTTCCGCTGCACGGGTGTTTTTCTTGGCCAAAGCTGAAATTGAAACTTGGCCCTTGATTGGAAAACTCGCCAAAGGCGGGGGCACTTTATTTATTCAGCGTGGTTCCGGTGATTCTTTACGCATTAAGCAGCAAATTACGCAGTTTTTAAGCGACAATATTCCGGTGTTATTTTTCCCTGAAGCCACCACCACCGATGGCACCAGCATTAAAAAAATCCATGGACGCTTACTTGGCGCGGCGATTGAAGCACAGCAGCCGGTACAAATTTGCGTATTGTGTTATGTCAATCAACAGGGTGAGTTAGATCTTGTTGCGCCTTATGTTGGCAATATGAGCTTTGCAGAACATGTGCGCCGTGTGCTTGAAATGCCCAAAGTCACGGCACATATTTTGGCGCTACCGCAAATTGATGTGGCAGGGCATAACCTAGAAAGCTTAACACAGGCAGTGACAGCAGAAATGACCTCAGGACTGCACGCCTTACATGCACAAGTGTTAAAGGCTGAGCTTACATTAAGTCCTCAAGTGGCAACCAAGACACCACCTTTAAGCTGAACTTTTGCCACCACTTCATTTTAGGTTCTTTGGTGAGGGTCTGCACTTCACCATTGCCTTGTCGTACTTTCCAATTCAGTTGCTGCTGGGCATTCATCACCAATTTATAAGCATATTTGGACAGATTCTTGTCCATGGTTTCATGTACAGCACGCGCGAGCTGAGGGCTATTTAAAATCACCCCAATTTCAGTATTAAATTTGACTGAACGTGGGTCAAAGTTAAATGAACCAATAAAGACCTGCTCTTCGTCTAAAGCCATCATTTTGGCATGTAGACTTGAGCGACTGAGCCCTTTAAGACTGACCTCTGACTTTTGGGAAATTTCCTCAGTATGGGCATTCAGATGTGAGAATTCAGGGGCAGATAAAAATTCATACAACTGCACATCTTGTTGAATGAGTTCTTTGCGATACTTGGCATAAAAGGCATGCACCAAGGCCACGTCATTGGCCTTAAAGGAGTTGGTCAGTACACGTACCTGAATGCCATTTTGGGCAAAGTTTGTGAGCAATTGAGTGCCCGCAGGCTGAGGAACAAAGTAGGCAGAAATAATATCAATGCTGCGCTCAGGTTGCTTCAGATATTGGCCGAGTTGGGCATATAAAAACTCATCCTCATTGGCAAGGGACTTAATTTTATTGGGTGGGTCTTTAACCACAAACGCTTCAACCCAATTCAGTTGAATCTCTGAATGCAGCCAATGTTCAAACGCATCGGCACGGGCTGTTAAGTTTAGGTAGTTTTGTACCGTTGCGAGTTGATAGTGATCAGCGACTTGGGTTTTAAGATGTGCAAAGTCGAGTTTGTATTTATCAGGATCAACAAGATTGACCACAGGATAGGCATAGTCATCATTCCAATATTCATCAAAGGAGTGAATGATTTCATCCGATGCCGAGCCGACCAACATTACATCAACATCTGAAAACTGGTAATTATCGCTGACGTTATAATATTGGTTACTCATATTGCGACCCCCAATTAAAGAGACTTGGTTGTCGACAATAAAGCTTTTGTTGTGCATACGGCGGTTAATGCGCTTTAAATCGAGTGCAATATCAAGCGTACGTACATAACGGAAACGGTAGGGGTTATATAAGCGTACATCGATATTAGGATGTTGATCGAGGGCTAAATAAATCCCCTGCATTTTTTTAGAATTATTGTCGTCAATCAAGAGACGAACTTTAACCCCACGCTCTGCAGCCCGAATTAAGCCATGTAAGGCCAATGCCCCAACCTTGTCGTTATCCCAAATATAGTATTGTAAATCAATCGTTTTTTCGGCTTTATCAATCAACTCTAATCGCGCAGCCAATGCCTCTAATGGATCTTCTAAAACATGGTAGCCGGTCAGTTGAGGGTATTTTTCCCGTAAAGGTAAGACGATTTTTGCCAATGCAGTCTCATCAGTTGAGGTGTCAAAAGCGTACTCAATCGGTTGAATGGTGTTTTTGGGTAAAGTGGAGCAGGCAGAGAGTACCGCGAGCACACTACACAAAAACAGGCGACAGGCAAGTTGAGAACAAAGGGCAATAGGCGTCGGTTGGGGCATCGTCAAGTCAGCGGATCAAAATTACAATTGAGTATAGTTGTCAGCTGTGAAAAGATAAATAAAATTTCAATGGGTACAGATAAATGGACGGGCAGATAATTTTTTATCTCATTTTTGCTGTGGTGGCGATTTGGGGCATTGCACAAGCATGGTTGAGCCAATCACGTACAGAAACCATCCATCCTTATAAAGCCTTTGTGCATTTGCTGGCCTTTTATCTGTCGTATTTGTTATGGCCTTTATGGTGTTTTAGCCTGTATGCGGGTTTTACCGAGATTTACTCGCTGCATCAGGCCGTGTTTGTATTTTTACTCACCAGTGTGTTGATTTATGCCCGTTTTATTGAACCCCATCAGGTCAAAGTGAGCACCTTACGTTATCGCCTCAATCCAGCACAGCCACTGCAACGCCCTGTGCGCATTGCGCTGTTGGCTGACTTACATATTGGGCTGTTTTCGGGGCATGAACGTCAACTGAAAATTATTGTTGAAAAAGTCAATCAGCAACAGCCCGACTTGGTGGTGGTGGCAGGAGATTGGACCTACGAACCTGAAAATAAGCTGGCCGATGAGCTTAAAATTCTTCGTGACATTCAAGCGCCTATTTATTCAGTCAATGGCAATCATGATGAGCAATATCCCGGACCACCGATCCAAGCACTGTTAAAACATGCACTTGAAGTCAATCAGGTCATGGATATTGAAGGCAAGTTGGTCGAGTTTGAGGAGTTTTATTTGATTGGTGTGGGGGATCTGTGGGCGGGTAAAGCCGATATGCGTTTATTGCCAGATTTACCTCAAGATAAACCTTTTATCTTGCTGTCGCATAATCCCGATACTGTGGAAATGGTCCCGCAGTTGGTCTATCGTCCCTTGATGCTGTCTGGGCATACCCATGGCGGACAGGTTGAGTTGCCTTTTGTAACCGACTATGTCATGAAGAAAGTCTCGATCTTAGGCCATAAACGTGGTTTATATCAGCACGCCCATGCAGATGTATTTGTCTCGGTGGGGACAGGTATGGTTGGGGTGCCGTTTCGTTTTCGTGTGCCACCGACCATTGATTTAATTGAAGTGTATTAAGCAAAAAGCCAACCTAAAATTAGCACCAAAAGCAAAATACTTACAGCAATCCACAGCCGTTTGGTTTTTAAGTTCAGCGTTTTATGTGGTGGAGTACGGGCAAAGACTTGTGGTTGGCTGGCGTTAATCGTGATCGGATTTGGCTGCGAAGGGTCATCAAATTCCAGCTGTTCGCCTATGGGAGTTGCCGAACAGTGCTCAGGTAAAGCAATATTTTGAAGACGGGCAAAGGCACGCACAATGTGCTCAGCATCTTCGGCAGAGACATCAAGTTGCTGTTGCAGCATCACTTGTGCGGTATGTACCTTGTGATCATCTAACAATAAAATCAATTCAATGATTTGTTGTTCACTGAGTTTATCAATCCATTGCTGCATCACACACGCTCGCAATTACAGAGGATGAACGTTGAGCTTAATACAATTACGCGCAATTGCAAATAAAAAAACCAGTGCAAAGGCACTGGTTTTTTTGTGTGTTAAACCGGCTTAAAGCTGGTTATTCACATCGTCATGTTTAGTTTCACGAATCATTAAGAACGCGATTAATGACAAAATTGATGCTGCTGTTAAGTAATAACCCACTGCAGATAAGCCATATTCAGTGGCAAGCTTAGTGGCAATCAGCGGTGCAAAAGAGGCACCAAAAATACCTGCCATGTTAAAGGTCAACGCAGAACCGGTATAACGTACTGAAGTAGGGAAAATTTCAGACAATACAGTACCAATTGGACCATAGGTTAAGCCCATAATGGCTAAACCAATACACAAGAACAAGAACACGATCAGTGTGCTGCCTGATTCAAGCATGTCGGCAAAGAAAATACCAAAGATTGCTGAAACAACACATACGCCAATTGAGGTTGCACGACGGCCAAATTTCTCTGCAAAAACTGCAGATAAAGGAATAAATGCGGCAAAGCACAATGTTGCAACCAATTGCAGCTGTAGGAATTGTTCACGTGAGTAGCCTAACTGCTTGGTTCCCCACTGTAATGCAAATACGGTGGTTAAGTAGAACACAACGAAGGTACAAATCGCGGCAATGGTGCCTAAGACTAACATTTTAGAATGCTTTTTAAAGACTTGAACAAAAGGTACGTTCACTTCTTTTTGTTTGTCTAAAACGTTTTGGAAAGCTGGTGTTTCATGTAGTTTTAAACGAATCCATAGACCTACAATCACCAATAAGGCACTTGAGATAAATGGAATACGCCAGCCCCATGTCATGAAGGCTTCTTCTGACATAAAGGCACCTAAGGTCAGGAACGAACCAGTGGCTAAAATAAAGCCAATTGGTGCACCTAATTGGGGGAACATGCCGTACCAAGCACGTTTGCCTTCAGGGGCATTTTCTGTTGCCAGCAATACTGCACCTGACCATTCGCCCCCTAAGCCTAAGCCCTGACCTAAACGGCACAGCGCAAGCAATAACGGCGCCATAATTCCAATTTGGGCATAGGTTGGGAGTAAGCCAATGGCAACAGTCGATAGACCCATGGTCAGCAAGGCCGCGACCAAGGTGGCTTTACGTCCAATGCGGTCGCCTAAGTGACCAAAGAGTGCAGCCCCGACAGGACGAGCAATAAAGGCAATGGCAAAGGTTGCGAGCGATTGAATGGTCGCGGTCATTGGATCTGTACTTGCAGGGAAGAACAGATACGGGAAGATAATGACTGCCGCAGTCGCATAAATATAAAAATCGAAGAATTCGATCGTGGTACCTACAAGACTGGCTGTAAGTACACGTACTTTAGAATTGGTGGGCTGTTCGGTTGCAGCTACTGTAGTTGAAGACGCCATAATGACCTTACACTTACTAAAAATAATGAACTTAGTTTTACAAGCGTAATCTTTTTAAAAAAGGCGTAATTTTTTAAAAAAACAACGGAGACCACTCCAATTCGTCTCGCTCAGGGTCACTGAAATGAAGAATGAAGAGGTCAAATCACGTACTCAAAGACCGCCCAGAATTGTAATCCAGCGCCGATCAGTACAAACACATGCCAGATAGCATGGGTGTATCTTACCCGTTTTAAAGCATAAAACAATGCACCAATCGTATAAGCCAAGCCACCTGCAATGATTAAGTTTAAACATTGAGCATCTAGATAGGTTTGCATATCATCCATCACCAAGATGGCAAGCCAACCCATGACCAAATAAGCGATCAATGAAACTTTTTGAAAACGGTGAATAAAGATCAGTTTAAATACTGTGCCCAAAGCGGCAATCATCCAAAGGGCAATGAGCAGAATTTTGGCTTTTTCAGTGGGAATTGCAATCGCTAAAAAAGGTGTATAAGTACCTGCAATTAAATAATAAATTGCAGTGTGGTCTAACTTTTTATACCAAAAGCGGCGCTGTTGTGTTTTGGCCATATGGTACAGCGTAGAGGCACTAAATAGCAGCAACAGGCTTAAGCCATAGACCCAAAGCCCGATCCACTGCGCAGTGGGTAAGTCGCTACCTTTAATGACTAAGCCTAAACCACCCAATAAGGCCAGCAGTGCTCCAAAGCCATGACTCCAAACGTTTAAATTTTCTTCTTGGCTGTCATAGTTTTTTAAAAAATCAGCACTCATAACCGCATCTAATAATAAAAGTACAATTGTATAGTAATTCAATTTTGCTTTTAGCGTAAGACAACTTTAAAATTTAACTCTGATTTTTTTAGGTTGCACCCATGTCATTGCTTGATACCGAACAGCAGTTTATTACTCTCTGTATAGATGCTATACAAAACAATAGCTTAGATCGTTTGATTTTGAGTCAATACAAAGGTGAGATCCAAGATCTAGAAAAAATCACCTTTCGCGTGATTCAGCTGCAAAATGTGGCGACCTTAAACTGTCTCTATCGTTATAAAACCCAAGACGTCACTAAAAATTATGCCCTTGATGAAGCAGCAGCCATGATTGCTTCTCTGTTGGCTCAGTGTAAGCAGGCCAATCTGTTTACTGCAGCGGGGGAGACGCAACTGAAAAAGAACAAGAAAAAAGCGATGTTGACCAGCAGTAAAGCTGCAGCGCTTAGCAAACCACTTGAAGTGCAAGCACATGACCGTGCCAAACAGCGTTATGTAGATCAAGACAGCAGCTTTTTGCAACACTTGGGTATTACCGATGCAAAGGCTCAGGTGATTCCAAGCATGGCGCGTAAATGGAAACAAATTAATAAATTTGTAGAAATTTTTGCCGGTGCATTAAATCAAATTCAGGTACAAGAGCAACTGCATGTGGTGGACTTTGGTTCAGGCAAAGGCTACTTAACCACGGCATTGTATGACTATACGGCCAAACATTTACATCCCCCTAAAGTGACCGGTGTTGAGCTTAACCCGAAAATGGTGGAGTTTTGCCAAGGGGTGGCAGAAAAATCAGGCTTTGATCAGTTGGCGTTTTTCCAAGGCGACGTGCGTACCTATGCGCCTGAAAAGTTGGACGTCATGATTGCCCTGCATGCATGTGATGTGGCGACGGATTTTGCCATTCATAGCGGGATTCGTTTAAATGCACAAATGATTATGTGTGCGCCGTGTTGTCATAAAGAATTACGTCCACAGCTCACAGCACCTCAAGTGTTAAGTCCAATGCTGCAATTTGGTATTCATGCAGGACAACAAGCAGAAATGCTAACCGACACGATTCGTGCTTTATTGTTACAAGCATATGGCTATGACACTAAAGTATTTGAATTTGTGGCACTTGAGCATACCAGTAAAAATAAAATGATCTTAGCCACCAAGCGTAAAGACTTTACAGCGCCAGATGTGGCTGTTTTAGCGCAAATTGACGCGCTCAAACAGATGTATGGCATTCAACGACATTCTTTAGAACTGTTGCTCAATGATCAATGGGATCAGCAGGGGATCGGTTGTAAATGCTAAGGAGCAGAACATGATTCAGATCGTTGCAGGGTCTTGGGAGCATTTGAAGGCAGCTGCACAGCAAATTCGTGAACAGGTGTTTATTCTAGAACAGCAGATTGCCCCTGAAGATGAATGGGATGCTGAAGATGCTGTTGCAACACATTTTTTGCTGTATCACGATCAAGAGGCCGTGGCAACGGCACGATTGCTGCCCAATGACCGTATTGGGCGAGTGGCGGTATTGGCCCAGTACCGAGGCCAAGGCCTAGGGGCGAAACTGATGCAGAATGTACTAGATTTTGCACAGCAACAAGGCCGCACTCAGGTTCATCTTTCATCACAAGTACAGGCGATGGCATTTTACCAGGCCTTAGGTTTTGTCGCTGCAGGTGAGCCATATCTTGATTGTGATATTGCGCATATACATATGCAGCTCGCATTTTAAAATAAAAAGGCAAACTTCAGTTTGCCTTTTTTAATTGTAGTTTAGTGGCCGTGCTGACCTTCAGCATGTGACATGTTCATATTGGCATGTTCTTCTGCACTCATGCCATGATCTGCGGCGGTCGGTGCAGATGCATGATCTTGCTTCATGGTTGGCGCATTTTTAAAAGCATGTTGTTGATGCATTTGCTCTTTATTTTGCTGACTTGGCATGTAGTCAGGGTCATTTTCCATCGCAACATAGAAAATGCCTAAAAATAAAATACTTAAAACGATGGCAACAATCAGAGCTTTCCAGCCCCAAAAGGTTTTTTCTGGAGGAATATCATGCATAGCGGCACTACCCAATGAGGAGATTGAAAACAAAAGGTGTTACTTTATAACATGAAATGCCAAGCAAGCCTATAAAAAAGCCCAAGGCGATGCTTGGGCTTTTAACTTAGTGATAACCGTGAAGTTGGCGGTACAAGCCCGGTGTAACCCCAGTCCACTTTTTAAACGCACGGTGGAAGGTACTGGTTTCACTAAAACCGACCTGTTGTGCCACATCTTCTAAAGTGAGCTTTGGATTGAGCAATAAATGAATCGCGGCATCACGACGCAGGGCATCTTTGACCCCTTGATAGCTCTTACCTTCAGCTGCTAAACGACGACGCAACGTTTGCGGTGATAAATATAACATCGATGCCACATCATTAAGTGTTGGCATTTCTTCGCCAATTTGGCTTTTTAGCACTTCACGAATACGTGAGGTGAGTGAGTGGGTATTCTTAAATTTCACCAACAAATCAGCAGGGGCATTTTTTAAGAATTCTTCTAAGCTGTCTGCATCTTGACGAATTGGTAAGTCTAAATAGTCAGCTGCAAAGGTAATTTCAGTTCGTGCGGCATCAAACTGAATCACAGGGGCAAAGAACAGTGCATCATATTCATCTGCATGCTGTGGGCGTGGATAATTTAAGTGCACACGTTCCAAAGGTAAGCGACGGTCAATTAACCATGCCGCCAAACCATGCCAAATCATCAGCATGCTTTCTGTCATGTAATGGTCAGGATCTTGTTCATTGGGAATCAGCGGCACCAAACGTGCTTCATGTTTGTCACGTTCGAGTGTGACACACCAGTCATCACCAAATAATTTATAAAACTGAGTCGAAAGTTCGAGCGCAGCACCTAAAGTTTTAGCATGCACAATCAACTGACACATGATCGTGAAACTGCCCAAGCGGCGCACTTCAGGACTAAAGCCGACATGTTCATCTTGAGTCACTAACCACAGCATTTTCACAAAGCGGGTATATTGTTCAGGTGAGATACGTGCTTTGGGCTGGCGTAACAGCTCAGCCTCAATCCCAACATGGGACAATAAGGTTTCCACGTCCATCCCAAGACGTTTGACCCCAGTGAGTGCGGCATTGACAAAGTGGATACTGATGGTATCGCGACTCATGTTAAATTCTTCAGTCTCTCTTGTATTCACTTACGGTTGACCTAATGATGCTAAAAATGAAGGGGAAAGCCTAATTTGCTTCGGCTACATCTTAAATTGCCGAAACGATCAAGGTAAATGGCTGAACATGACATTGTGTTCTGGCGCAATTTTGCATACGATGCTGTAAAAAACAACACTACAAGAGTAATAACAACAGATGTCAACCGCATTACATGGACTCAAAGTCCTCGATTTTTCTACACTTTTGCCTGGACCTATGGCCAGTTTATATCTAGCAGACTTAGGCGCTGAAGTGGTGCATATAGAATCGCCTACGCGCATCGATTTAATGCGGGTTTTGGAACCTTTTGCCAATGGTCAGGCAACCGCGCACAGTTATTTAAATCGCAATAAACAATCTGTGGCCTTAGATCTCAAAGATCCTGACAATATTGCCTTAATTTACGAAAAAATTACCGACTACGACATTGTGATTGAGCAATTTCGCCCTGGGGTCATGCAGCGCCTAGGCCTAGATTACGAGACCTTAGCCAAAATTCACCCCAAACTGATTTATTGTTCCATTACAGGCTATGGTCAAACAGGGCCGTACAAAGATAAAGCGGGTCATGATTTAAACTATGTCGCGTTATCGGGCATTATGGGGCACTCTGGGCGACAAAATAGTGCGCCTCCAGCTTTAGGTATTCAAATGGCCGATGTGGCAGGTGGGGCTTTTCATGCGGTGATGGGGATTTTAGCTGCAGTCATTGAGCGCCAACACAGTCAACAAGGCCAGCATATTGATATTGCGATGACCGATTGTGTGGCCAGCTTAAACACCATGGCCGCAGCCGCAACATTGGCAGGAAATACCAAAGTCTCTCCCGAGCAGGGGCCACTCAATGGTGGCTCTTTCTATGATTACTATCGTACCCAAGATCAGCGCTACTTGGCCATTGGTGGCTTAGAACCACAATTTATGCGTGGCTTAGCCCAAATTTTAGCGCTGCCAATGTTGATTGAAAATGATCAAAGCTTTGATCAATTGGATGTTGATGTGGTCAAACCTGCAATTCAGGCCAAAATTGAACAAAAAACCTTTGCAGAGTGGCAACAGATCTTCGCAGCAGCGGATGTTTGTGTTGAACCGGTATTGAGTCTAGAGGAAGCCTTTAACTCGCAATTGGCACAGCAACGTGGCTGGGTGGTTCATGTGCCGCTCGCAGCGGGTAAAACACAGACCGAAGCGCAGTTGGGTTGTCCAATTCAATTCTCACGCTCACAAAAACGCTATGATTTTGTGGGGCAGGCTTTGGGTCAAGGAAAATGGTAAATTAAATAAGAATCATTTACTTAACCCTAAAACACAGTTGGTTTTTATATATTAAAAAATGCTAAACAACGCATTAAAAACCACATCACACTGAAAAGTCGTCTAAAAGTCTGTAATTGCTTGAGATCACAGGCTTTTAGACATGCTTATCAATAAAATCGCTATAAAATATGTAAAAAACGCATTTTGTTGATAGATTGAATCTCGTTATGCTGTGCGCCGTTATAATAGATATTACTAGCTGTACGCCATGTATTTATATACTGATTTTGATCAGCAACTGATTAATGAACGTGTTGCACAGTTCCGTGATCAAACGGAGCGTTATTTAGCCGGCAAATTAACGGAAGATGAATATCGTCCACTGCGTTTGCAAAATGGTCTATATGTACAACGTTATGCGCCAATGCTGCGTGTAGCCGTGCCGTATGGCTTAATGAACTCAAAACAATTACGTAAAATTGCACAATTGGCGACTGAATACGACCGTGGTTATGCACACGTATCAACACGCCAAAACTTCCAGTTTAACTGGCCTGCGCTTGAAAACGTGCCTGATATGCTCGCCGAGTTAGCATCAGTACAAATGCACGCCATTCAAACGTCGGGTAACTGTATTCGTAACACGACAACTGACCAATATGCGGGTGTGGTTGCAGGCGAAATCGCAGATCCACGTCCAACGTGTGAATTGATCCGTCAATGGTCAACCTTCCACCCAGAATTTGCTTTCTTGCCACGTAAGTTCAAAATTGCAGTCTCTGCACTTGAAGAAATTGACCGTGCTGCAACCTCGTTCCACGATATCGGTGTGTACATCGTGCGTAACGACGCAGGCGAGATGGGCTACAAAATTAAAGTGGGCGGCGGTTTAGGTCGTACCCCAATTATTGGTAGCTTTATCCGTGACTTCTTGCCACGTGAAGATTTGATTGCTTACTTAGAAGCCGTACTTCGTGTGTATAACTTGCATGGTCGTCGTGACAACAAATATAAAGCACGTATCAAAATTTTGGTGAAGGCACTCACACCTGAAGTGTTTGCTGAGAAAGTTGAAGCTGAATTTGCTCACACGATTAAAACATTAAAAGTTGATGCTGCAACATTGGCGAAAATGGATGAGAACTTCACACCATTTGCCTACCAAGATTATGCAGATGAAGATTTCTCTGAACAGTTCGCTGCGCATCCAAAATTCAAACAATGGTTCAACA
>CAVBYE010000036.1:0-20738 GCA_963599285.1 Bacteroidaceae bacterium
TAGTAGCAACTGCAGCAGCAATAGCGATTTTTTTGAATAACATGGCATCACTCTCTAAATATGAGATAAAAAAGACCTAAGTTAGCCTGTTGAGTGCTGTTATTTTGCCTAATCATTGTATTAGGTTAAACAATGCAGAAGCAGTCTAACTGGTATGGCGCTATGCTATCACTGCGCTTTTTTAAATTCCACTAGGTAGTTGGAAAAAAACTGCAAAAAATGCCAAAAAAAGCCTGTTTTTTAACAGAAAATAACAATTAAAAAAAAGATTTGTATTGGAGAAAGGCTTAATAACTGATTAAAAATGCTGATTTTTTTTAATATTAACTTTTAATAATCATAGATTTAAAATTAGCTTTACGTGATGTTACGTGAATTGTGTATTTATGTAAGCTTTGTCAACCAAAACAAAAGGCCATCGTTATAGATGGCCTTTTGCGATAAATCAAAGGATTTGACTTAGTTGGTTGCTTTACGCTTCATCTGATCAAAGAAATCATCGTTAGTTTTGGTTTCTTTCATACGATCAAGTAAGAATTCCATTGCTGCAAGTTCGTCTTGTGTATGCAGTAATTTACGTAAAATCCAAACTTTACGTAAGTTATCTTCACCCATCAGGCGCTCTTCACGACGCGTACCTGACTTTTTAATGTTCATCGCAGGGAAGACACGTTTTTCAGCAATACGACGATCCAGCGTAATTTCTTGGTTACCTGTACCTTTGAATTCTTCGTAGATCACTTCATCCATCTTACTGCCTGTTTCAATTAAAGCAGTAGAGATGATCGTCAGTGAGCCACCTTCTTCAATGTTACGTGCAGCACCGAAGAAGCGTTTTGGACGTTCAAGTGCATGGGCATCCACACCACCAGTTAACACTTTACCTGATGATGGAATCACAGTGTTGTATGCACGTGCTAAACGGGTAATTGAGTCAAGTAAAATCACCACGTCTTTTTTGTGTTCAACAAGACGTTTTGCTTTTTCAATCACCATTTCAGCCACTTGCACGTGACGTGCAGGCGATTCATCGAAGGTTGATGCAATGACTTCACCACGAACAGTACGTTCCATTTCGGTCACTTCTTCAGGACGTTCGTCAATCAGAAGTACAATCAGGAAACATTCTGGGTTATTACGCACAATCGACTGAGCGATGTTTTGTAATAACATGGTTTTACCCGCTTTAGGCGGTGCCACAATAATTGAACGTTGGCCTTTACCAATTGGGGCAACCAAGTCCACTACACGTGCAGTTAAGTCTTCTGTGGTGCCGTTACCTAACTCCATCACCAACTGTTCAGTGGGGAAGAGTGGGGTTAAGTTTTCAAACAGAATTTTGTTACGTGAGTTTTCAGGTGTGTCGTAGTTAATTTGGTTCACTTTCAAAAGGGCAAAGTAACGTTCGCCTTCTTTTGGTGGGCGAATCGTACCCGTAATGGTGTCACCCGTACGGAGGTTAAAACGACGAATTTGAGATGGGCTCACGTAAATGTCATCAGGGCCAGCAAGGTATGAGCCAGCAGCTGAGCGTAAGAAGCCGAAACCATCTGACAGAATTTCTAGAACGCCGTCACCAAAAATTTCTTCACCATTCATCGCATGGCGTTTTAAAATCGCAAAGATAATATCTTGTTTGCGGTTACGTGCCATACCTTCAAGGCCCATAAACTCAGCAATTTTAATGAGTTCGCCAATCGGTTTTTTCTTGAGTTCGGTTAAATTCATAGGGGGCAGATAGAATGAAAAATTCTAGGATATGTTTAGGAAAGGGAGTCACACTCAACCGCGAGCAGATATGAAAAGGAAAGCAATTGTTTTGCATAAAACAATTCAGAGGACTGAAGTTTCAAAGAGGAATGCGTAAAAACAATTTCTATGCCGAGCGGCGATGTTATGTGTTGTGTTTGTAAGAAAATGACAGGATTGACATCCTCTATTTCTTGAACATGTAATATAGAAGAGAATCGTGCTGTTGTCAATTTAGCACAAAAAAAAATACGCTGCAGGATGCAACGTATTTTAAATCTTTTATGCTCAGCGCTTAGATATTTTCATCAATGAACGCAGCAAGTTTAGATTTTGGTGCAGCACCCACTTGAGTTGCAACAACTTCACCGCCTTTGAACATTAACAATGCAGGAATGTTACGGATGTTGTAGTCCGCTGCAACAGATTGTAATTGAGTCACGTCAACTTTAACGATTTTCACTTTACCTTCGTATTCAGTCGCAAGAACTTCAAGCACTGGAGCAATCGCTTTACACGGTGCACACCAGCCTGCCCAGAAATCGACAAGAACAGGAACTTCAGATTCTAAAACGTCAGCAGCGAAATTTGCTTCAGTAGTGTTTACGATAGACATGGATTGGGCTCCAAAAATAACTTTTTTAAGATCGCTTTATAATCGTTAGTATTACATAGTGATCTAAAACAATGTAGCAGAATATGTAAATTCTGAGCCTTTCTGCGTATTTTGTCCAATTGGTGCTCACAATTAACTCAATCGTGTAACACTATTGTCATATAACAAGAAAATCGCCTGAGTTATGAAAAACTGTGTATAAATGGCTTTTAAATTGAATATATGTGCATTAATCTAGGCACAATTCAGGATAGGTTTGTTGACATCATGTCTGATTTTTTGATTGATGAAGAATTACTTGCAGCCATCGACATGGGATCGAACAGCTTTCATTTGGCGATTGCACGGGTCGATCATGGGGAAGTGAAGAAAGTTGCCTCAATGTCAGAAAAAGTACAATTGGCTGCGGGGTTAGACGAAAATAAAAATTTAACTGAAGCTGCACAGCAGCGTGGTTTGGCATGTTTGGCACGTTTTGTGGGGCGTTTAGGCTCTGTGCAACCCAATCGTTTACGTATTGTCGCAACCAATGCCTTACGCCAAGCCAAAAACGGACATGAATTTATTCAAAAAGCCGCTGAAATCTTACCAAAGCCCATTGAAATTATTGCGGGTCGTGAAGAAGCACGTTTAATTTACTTAGGCGTATCGCATACCATGGAGAACAGTGGTCGCCGTTTGGTGATTGATATTGGTGGCGGTTCGACCGAGCTGATTATTGGTGAAGAGTTTGAACCGATTCATACTGAGTCGGTGCAGATGGGCTGCGTGGCTTTTACCAAAGCTTACTTCACTGAAGGTGAAATTAGCCAAAAAGCATTTGATAAAGCGGTAACCTCAGCGCGCAAAGAAATCTCAGGCTTGGTCAATACCTATAAAGCTTCGGGTTGGGACACGGTTGTGGGGTCAAGTGGTACCATTAAAGCCTGTCGTCAGATTACCGTGAACATGGGCTGGAGCAACGAAAAAGAAGAACTTACCCGCGAAGGTTTAGAAAAACTCAAAGACAAAATGCTCAAATATAAGCATGTTTCAGAGATGGAATTTGTCGGGCTAAAAGAAGACCGTCGAGCAGTTTTGCCAGCCGGTATTGCCATTTTGTATGCGGTATTTGATGTTTTAGGCATCGAAAAACTGGTCTATTCTGATGGTGCTTTACGTGAAGGTGTCATGTATGACCTGTTGGGACGCTTCCAACATGAAGATATTCGTGACCGTTCAGTGCATGCCTTACTCGGCCGTTATAATGCAGATCCTAAGCAAGCAGAGCGTGTGGTTGGCACAGCACAAAAACTGTTTGAAAGTGTTGCCACTAAGCTCGGTTTAGTCAACGATGATAGTGATTTACTGCGCCGTGCCGCCTATTTGCATGAAATTGGCCTCGCGATTAGCCATAGTGGTTATCATCGTCATGGGGCGTATTTATTGCAACATTCGGATATTCCGGGCTTCTCACAAATCGATCAAAACCATCTATCACACTTGGTTTCCCATCATCGTCGTAAGCTACGTCACGAAGCGAAAATCGATGTTTATAAGGTGGGTGGGCAAAAACTGATTCATTTGTGCTTGTTATTACGCCTTGCCGTTTTGCTCAATCACAGTCGTAGCGATGAGATGCTTCCTGCCATTGAATTACAGGTAATCAATGCGCAACAATGGCAACTTAGCGTTTCTGGTGATGCCAAACAATGGCCGCTGCTGGTTGCCGAGTTACATGATGAACAAGTGCAATTTAAGCATTGGGATATTGAATTGAACATTCAGTCGGAACAATTTATCGATTAACGATTTGGTTAATTTAGGGATAATGGTCGACCTATGAAAAATAAAGCTGTATCTAAAGCATGGAAAACGGTTCAAATTGCACGTCATCCAGAGCGTCCGCAATTCTTGGATTACGTAAGTGAAATTTTCGACGAATTCGATGCTTTACACGGTGACCGCGTATTTGGTGACGATGGTGCCATGGTGGGTGGTTTAGCTCGCTTTAATGGTCAGCCGGTGATGGTCATTGGTCAGCACCGTGGTCGTAGTACACGTGAAAAATTAAAACATAACTTTGGTATGTGTAACCCTGAAGGTTACCGTAAGTCACAGCGTCTGTTAGACATGGCTGAGCGCTTTAAGCTACCTGTATTTACCTTTATTGACACGATGGGTGCATATCCAGGTCTAGGGGCAGAAGAACGTGGTCAAGCTGAAGCGATTGCATCCAGTTTGGCGCAATTGTCGAGCTTAAAAGTACCTGTTATTGCAACAGTGCTCGGTGAAGGTGGTTCGGGCGGTGCGCTTGGTATTGGTGTTGCTGACCGTGTGATTATGTTGTCACACAGTATTTATTCGGTGATTTCACCTGAAGGCTGTGCATCTATTTTATGGAAGACAGCTGAAAAAGCGGAACAAGCCAGCGAAGCTTTAGCTTTAACTGCTGAAAAACTCAAACAAATTGGTATTGTTGAGTATGTGGTAGATGAAGGTGAAGGTGCACATCTTGATCCTGAAAATGTTATGTATGCATTAAAAGATGTGTTACAACAAGCATTAGCAGATTTACAACCGATGAGTGCTGAAGAACGATGCGAAGCACGTTACCAACGTTTAATGAAGTTTGGCAGCGAAAACTTAGGTCTCGCATCTTAAACCAACGTCAGTCTTTTACTGATGCGGGCACATTTTTAATTGGATGCAGTGGTGGCATGGATTCGATGCTGCTGCTGCATTTAATGTCTACGCTATTTCCACAGCAAGTTCGTGCCATTTATATTGACCATCAATTGCAAACTGCCAACGCCAGTTGGGGGCAATTTGTGGCGGCACAATGCCTGCGTTTGCAGATTCCGTGTATTGTTCAGACCGTGCAGGTCGAGCGTGGTAATTTAGAAAACCAAGCCCGTCAAGCGCGTTATCAAGCCTTTCTCCAGCATTTAAAGCCCAATGAAATTTTGGTGCTTGCCCATCATCAACAAGATCAAGCCGAAACCGTCCTCTTGAATTTATTTTCAGGCAGTGGTGTGTCCGGTCTTGCCGCAATGCAAGCCATTGATGTACGTGATCAGCTGACCCTATGGCGGCCGTTACTGGATCTCTCACGTCAACAGATTGAGCAGTGGAGCAGTCAGTTACAGCTTGATTATGTGACTGATCCCACCAATTACGATATCCACTATGACCGTGCCTGGTGCCGTGAGGTGTTATGGCCGGTGCTCGAAAACCGCTTTGCAAAAATGCAGCAGGCCATCACACGCAGCAGTCGTTTAATGCAAGATGCTGAAGAAATTCTGTCTGAAGTGTTGGCGCAAGATTGGCAACACTGTGGTGATGAACAGCAACTCAAACTTGAGGCATTGGCACAGCTGACCCCAGCACGACAACGGCAATTGTTATCGGCATGGATCAAAGGTCAAGGACAATACCGTCCACCTTTGGCCATGGTTGAACGTGTGCAACATGAAGTCATTGCCGCCAAAACCGATGCCCAAGCGGCATTACATATTGCCCCGTTTTACTATGTGCGCTATCAACATGTGCTCTATCGCTTAGCGGAGCAGCAGTATTGGGCGCAGCAGCAATCTTTGCCAACCACGGCTATAGCTTTTCAGTTACAGCAGTCTGTGCAATTGGCTGCAGGCCAATTTATACCTCAGACCATGACGGTGGGATTGGCAAAGTCACTGTTGGGACAGCCGCTTCAAGTATCCGCAAGACAGGGCGGGGAGAAAATTCATCTGCATGGACGCGTGGGGCGTTGGCCTTTAAAAAAAGCCATTCAAGCTGCGCAAATTTTTCCTTGGCAACGACATCAGATACAAATATTAAGCAAAGATGATGTTATGCTAGGTGTTTTTACTCCGAAAGGATTTTGGCTTGCCCAGTCGGACTATTGTGAAGTCGGTGGATGGCAACCCAAGTGGCTAGACGTTTCATTACATTAACATTGAGCAAAAATCATGAGTGCTGTTTTAGATTGTAATATTAGTTTTATTGGTGGCGGTAATATGGCACAGGCCTTAATTGGTGGTCTGATTTCCCGTGGTTTACCCGCAACTCGTATTACAGTCTCCGATCCGGTGGAGCGTGTACGTGAATTATTACAAGAAAAAGATGTACAGGTCACTGAGGACAATCGTGCAGCCATTCGTGATGCAGACATTGTGGTGTTTGCAGTTAAACCACAAGTGCTGGCTCAGGTATTAAAGCCGCTGCAAGGCTTATTGGCCAACAAATTAGTGATTTCAATTGTAGCTGGTGCTGAAGTGAATACCATTGCCCAGTTGTTGGGGACTGAGCGTATTGTGCGTGTGATGCCCAATACGCCGGCATTGGTACAAATTGGCGCACATGGCTTATTTGCCACTGCTGCTGTAGATGAAAAAGGGCGTCAGTTGGCAAGCCAAGTGCTAGCAGCGACTGGCTTAACCATTTGGGTTGAGCAAGAGGCACAAATTGATGCCGTAACAGCAGTCTCTGGTTCAGGCCCTGCATATTTCTTCTATATGATGGAAAGCATGATTCGTGCGGGTAAAAACTTAGGTTTAGATGAAAAAACCGCAACGGCACTTACTTTGCAAACGGCATTGGGTGCGGCACAAATGGCGATTACCAGTGCCAATAGTCCTGCGGAACTGCGTAAAAATGTCACGTCACCGAACGGTACGACTCAAGCAGCCATTGAAGTTTTTGATCACGCCCAAATTTCACAAAATATTCAAGCTGCTTTGGCTGCGGCTAAAACGCGTAGTCAAGAATTGGCAAAAGAATTAAGCGAAAGCAGTCAATAATTTTTATTTAGGAAAATTTAGGTATGGGTGCAAGTTCTGCGCTAATTTTTGACATTATTATGAATGTCGCCATTTTATTGGTGTTCTTTCGATTCCTGATGCAACTTGCAGGGGTGAATGCGTATAACCCTGTGGTGCAATCAACAGCCAAGGCCACTAAATTGGTGGATACCTTTAGCCGTATTTTACCCACTGTTTCGAATGGCCGTGTCAACTTAGCGGCACTGGTGTTGGTGGTCTTACTGTATTTTCTGAAAATTTTTGGTTTAAAACAGCTGAATGCACAGCCAACAGGTGATGCAGGCTACTTTATTGCCACCACCATTTTAATGATGTTGCAGTCGTTAATTGCCATCTTAAAGTATCTGCTGTTTGGCTATATTATTTGCAGCTGGATTGTGATGTTTAGTCAATCACGTTCACCGTATATTGAAGTGATTCAAGAATTGGCCGAGCCGATGCTGGCGCCATTTCGTAAGATCATGCCAAATATGGGCATGATTGATCTCTCGCCAATTCTAGCGTTCTTTACGCTATATATTGCAGAGATTATGCTGAAATCGATTGTGTAAAAGTATTTAAAAAGGACGCCGTGGCGTCCTTTTTTATTACTCATTCTATTGCTTAAGCTTTAGTGTGCTTCGTCCCAGTTTTGGCCTTTGCCCACTTCTACAATCAGCGGTACAGACAGTTGTACAACAGATTGCATCACGTCACGTAATTGTTCAGCGAGTTGATCTGCAATCTCAGCATCTACTTCAAACACCAATTCATCGTGCACTTGCAGTAACAATTTGGCTTGATCTTTCGGCAAGATTTTATCAACTTCAATCATCGCCATTTTAATAATATCGGCTGCCGAGCCTTGTAGTGGTGCGTTAATCGCAGCACGTTCTGCAGCTTTACGTACCATCATATTGCGTGCATCAATATCAGGGGTATATAAACGACGACCGCTAATGGTTTCAATAAAGCCTTGCTCTAAGGCCACCTGACGAGTGCGCTGCATATACTCGTAAATGCCCGGATAGCGGTTAAAGTATTTCTTAATATAGTCTTGCGATTCTTGACGGCTAAACCCCAGTTGACGGGTTAAACCAAACTCAGACATACCATACAACAGACCAAAGTTAACGGCTTTGGCTTGGCGACGTTGGTCATTGCTGACATCTTCAAGTGCAATGCCCAATACTTCTGCCGCAGTACGACGGTGCACATCTTGATTATGCTTAAAGGCATCGACAAGCGCTTCATCTTGCGAGAAATGCGCCATTAAACGCAATTCAATTTGCGAGTAATCGGCTGCCAATAACACACGACCTTCAGGGGCCACAAAGGCTTTACGAATTTGACGGCCAATTTGCTCACGGACGGGAATATTCTGTAAGTTTGGATCAGTCGAAGACAAACGACCTGTTGCGGTCAAAGCTTGATGGTAACTGGTATGTACGCGAGCACTTTCATCGTTGGCTTGTTTAATCAGACCATCGGTATAGGTGCTTTTTAGCTTGGTTAAGCCACGGTATTCTAAAATCAATTCCGCGATTGGATGTTCAATTTTTTCAAGCACGCTTTCGCTGGTACTGTATTGACCAGTTGAGGTTTTTTTACCGCCTTTTAAACCTAATTTTTCAAACAGCACTTCACCGACTTGCTTCGGCGAACTCACATTAAATGCTTCACCGGCAATTTCAGTGATCTTTTGCTCAAGCTCAGTAATTGCGCTTGCAAAGTCGTTGCCCAATTGTTCAAGGAACGCTAAATCAAGCTGAATACCGTTTTCTTCCATCAGCGTTAACACGCGTGCAGTTGGCATTTCAATATGATGCAAAATATTGCTCAGTTCAGGCACAGCTTTAAGCTTTTCATCTAATACTTCGTATAGACGATAAGTCACATGCGCATCTTCTGCGGCGTAGTGGGCAGCCGTTTCAATTTCGATTTGATTGAAAGTTTTTTGCTTGGCGCCTTTACCGGCAATTTGTTCAAAGGTGGTGGTAAAGTGACTTAAATACACCCGTGCCACATCATCCATGCCATGACGTGTTGCCACGGCATTGAGCACGTAAGACGCCAACATGGTATCAAAGTACCAACCTTGTAAATGAATACCGTGATTTTCTAAAACGTGTGCATCATATTTTAAATGATGACCAATTTTCTCAATCTGAGGATTTTCTAGAATGGGTTTAATCTGTTCTAAAATCACATCACGATTCAGCTGTTCAGGCGCACCTTCGTAATCATGCGCAAGCGGTACGTAATACGCATCGGTTGCATCAAAGGCCACAGAGAAGCCGACAATTTCTGCCACACGATAATCTAAGCTTGTGGTTTCGGTATCAAAAGCAAAACGCGTTGCAGTGTTTAAACGCGCCCATAAATTTTCCCAATCCGCTTGGCTGAGTACCGTATGGTATTTGGCTTGACCAAGTTGATCATCATGACTGGTTTGCGCAGCCTCTTGTACAACCTCTACCGTTTGTGGCTGAGTCTCTAAAGCTTGATTGATCTTTTTATATTGCGGGCTGTTAGGATTATTAGGATGATCTAAAGATTGCAATTGGTTACGGAACTCAAGTTCGGTATACAAACGACGTAACTCATCGACATTGGGTTCTTGGAGTTTAAGATCATCATAACCAAAGCTTAAATCAAGATCACAGACAATACTTGCCAATTGATGGTCAAGCACAATGCCTTCAACGCTGTCTTTGAGGTTTTGACCGACTTTGCCTTTAATTTTATCGACGTTTTCTAAAATACCGCCAATTGAGCCGTATTCAGTTAACAGTTTGGCCGCGGTTTTTGCACCCACACCCGGTACACCCATAATGCCGTCTGATGCATCACCCATCAGGGTTAAATAATCAATAATTTGATGTGGCCATACGCCAAATTTTTCAAATACGGCTTGTACGTCCATTGGGCGTTCTTTAAAGCTGTCTTCTAAGGTCACTTTGTCAGTGACCAACTGCGCCATGTCTTTATCGCCGGTAGAAATCAAGACTTGATGACCTAAAGCTTCCGCACGCTTGGCCAAGGTGCCAATAATATCGTCGGCTTCTGCACCGGCTAAATAATGTAATGGAATCCCTAAAGCACGAATCAAATCATGCAAATAGGGAATTTGCTCTGAAAGCTCGGTTGGCATGCTTGGACGGTCGCCTTTATAAATAGGCGATAAATGGTGACGGAAAGTGGGTTCTGAGGTATCAAAAATCACCGCCATATGGGTTGGCCCAATACGACGCATTAATTTTTGAATGGCAGAAATCGCACCACGCACGGCGTTGGTGTGTAAGCCGGTTGAGGTGGTTAATGGCGGGAGGGCGTGAAAGGCACGAAATAAAAAGTATGAGCCATCGACCAATACAAATGGTGGCATGGTAGGAATCCTAGTTTTTAGCATCAATAGTCTAAACAGGATTTTAACACTATGCCCTCAAACATCCCATCGGCTGTTGTATGATGATTAAAACACTTGAGAAAAAAACAATGACCAATAAGCAATCTGAACTGCGCTTGATGTGGTTGCTTGGCTTGCTGATCGTGGGGGTAGGGTCATGGTTTGTCTTTGAAAACCATGTGATCAGCTTATTGTGTGGCTTAGCTTTTGTCATGAGTATTATGCAATACGTCAATGTACTTGCAGAGCAAGCCGAGCCACAAGCGCCCGTACGTTCCCGTGTGCCTTTGTATATGTGTTCTATTTTGGCGGTGATTGCCGCCGTGTTGGAATGGTCTTGGCTGTTTGGCTTAG
The DNA here is from genome assembly GCA_963599285.1 of Bacteroidaceae bacterium. GTDB lineage: Bacteria > Pseudomonadota > Gammaproteobacteria > Pseudomonadales > Moraxellaceae > Acinetobacter. The sequence goes on from CAVBYE010000036.1 coordinate 10,910, forward strand.
CTTTGAGTTTATGGATTTATTTTCTCCTCAGTTGGTTACAGCGACTTGAGCAGCGTTTAAATCAACGTGCACATGAACCAGAGATACAACCACTTGAAATTATTGCTGATCCTTTTCCTGAACAAAATATCGAACCTGAAACTGAAAATTTAAAAGAAACCAATTCACTGAGTCAAAGTATTCATCATTGGCTGTTTCAAGGCAATCCAGTGCTCAAAGGCGCGATTGTGGTGTTAGTGATTGGTGTGATTTTACTGCTGCGCTTTGCAACGGAATATTGGCAAGTCAGTTTAAGTGTGAAGTTACTGAGCCTTGCAGGAATCGCGGCATTGGTCACAGCTTTTGGGGTTTATTTAAGTACAAAAAATCGCAGTTTTGCCTTGGCCTTACAAGGTCTAGGGATTGCCACTTTATGCTTAGATTTATTTTTTAGTTATTACAATCAGCTCTTGCCAAGCTTTTGGGTGGCGAGCCTTTTATTTGCAGCGTTGATGGCGCTGAGTATTTATCTGAGCCTAAAACAAAAAAGCCTTGAGCTTGCTTTAATGGCCATGCTGATTGCCTATGTTGCACCATTTACTTTGCCGATTCGTGATGCAACCGCAATTGAATTTTTGGCCTATTACTTGGCCATTAATGTCGCGATTGCAGTACTCACAACCTTACGTCCGTGGAAAGTGCTTAATCAAATTGGCTTTTTAGTCACCTTATTTGTAGGTGGAGCTTATGTGTTATGGCATGGGCAAGACACGCAGCAGGATGCCATCGCACTGTTAGTTGTTTTACATAGTGCGGTCTTTGTTTGGTTAGCCTTTCGTTTTAGTCAACTGTTATCTCAGCAAGATGTGCAAGGCTTTGCTTTAAAACCAACGCTTGATTTGGGTCTGTTATTTGGTGCGCCTTTAGTGGCGTATGGGGCCTTATATCTGATCTATTTTGAGCAAACAACAATTCAAGCATTACTGAGTTTGGGCTATGCCATTTTATATGTAGTGCTGTATCTGCTTGCGCGTCAGCAACAACAGTTTGCTTGGGTAAAACACAGTTATTTAAGTTTAGCGTTAATCTTTACTGCGTTTATTCCTGCCATTGTATTACCACAAGAGTGGAGCGTAGTGGGGTGGGCGGTATTAGGTACTGTGGTCTTTATTCTTGCTTTACAGCGCCAATCTGAAATTAGCCGTTACGTGGCGATGGCTTTATTGGTCATTGCAGGCTGTAGCGCGGCGTATTACTTGGTGGATTTAGATTATTTTGCAAGCCAAGTGTATTGGGTGTTGGCATTGTGTTATTTGGCGGTCGTGATCATCAGTCATTACTTTGCACCGTATCGTCAGCAGCTAAAAATCTTTGATAGCGTATTTTTAAGTGGCTTAAACTTTGTAGCAGTGCTGTTGCTACAGGTGTTATGTCTTGATGCCCTAGAGGGTAAGCTACAAAGCGTGATCACACTGAGTATTCTAACAGTGGTGTATCTCATCATGAATGAACTCATGATGTATCGCCGTGCCACCGAATCATGGACACTCGCCAAATGGGTGGGCATGTTGCCAATTTTTGCCTATGCATTTTGGTTGCTGTTTACGCATAGCAAAGATGGCCAAATGATTTGGTATAACGCGCTTGAACAGGGCTTATTTATAGCTGCATTATTGCTGTTAGCCATGACGTGTATTCGCCCAAAGCACGCGATTGATGAAGATCGTGAATGGGTGAGTCTCACCACGCTCACAAGTCTTGCTTTAGCAAGTGTGGCACTTGTACCGAGTATGCCATTTTTAAGCGTGGTGATTTTACCGCTTGGTTTTGCCTTGTGGTGTGCCAAACAAGAAACGACATGGCAGCAATTTTGGCAAGCGCGTAGCAGTTTAGTCTTAATGGTGGTTTGGATGATCAGCTCACAGCTGTTCTCACAACATGCCTTTACCGCTTATTTACTGCCGATTCTAAATCCATTTGATGCAATCAGTATTGCGATGCTACTGACGTTTATTTGGATGTTGTTGCAACAGCAAAAATCAGGTTTAGAGCGCGGTTTACTTGGGGTCTGTAGTGTTTTAGGTGCGCTGTGGTTAAGCAGTTATATTGTGCTACGTGCCTTGCATGTTTATTTTGATACGCCCTATAACACTATTGCGATTTGGCAAGATGCCACAGTACAAATGAGCTTAACGTTGCTTTGGGTCAGCTTAGCGTTCATTACCATGCAGTTTGCAAGTCGCAAAAAACACAAAGGGGTTTGGCTGTTAGGAGCAAGTGTATTGGTGATTGTGAGCTTAAAGTTGGTGTTACTCGATTTGGCCAATATTGGTACGTTAAGCCGTGTTTTATCGTTCTTAGGTGCAGGTTTGGTGATGCTGATGATTGCCTATATTGCGCCGATGCCGGAACATTCCCCCAAGTAGGGGGAAGGAGCCAATTTAGGGTTTAGGTTCAATCTTCGCTGCTTCTGCTGTGGCATAGGCATCCACGTCATGTGCATGTTGCGCAGACAAAGGGTGATCGACAAAGCCCATTTTGGGCACGGGGATTTCAATATGATTGTCGACAAAGCCATTGCGAATCCGTTCATGCAGTTCATCTTTCACTTTTAAAAAGTTTTCGCGTTGGCACCACACTGCAAAAAGAATCTCAATCGAGGACTCACCAAAGGAGGTGACCGTTACGGCAGGTTTAGGGTCAGCCAAGACCAACGGATATTTTTGCGCCACATCTAACAACACACGGCGCACTTTAATAATGTCTTCGTTAAAATTAATTGCCAAAGTAATGGGAATTCGACGAATCGGAAACTTAGACAAGTTTTGTACCGGTGCTCGAATGAGTTGCTCATTAGGCAAACGTACATACACGTTATCTTGGGTCAAGAGTTTGACCGAAAGTAAGTCAATCGAAATCACTTCACCTTCAATGGTATGTCCACGAATCAGGGTAATTTGAATCGTATCCCCCACTTCAAAAGAGCCTTCACCAATCAAAAACATGCCGCTAATTAAGTTACTGGCAGAGGTTTGTGAAGCAAAACCTAAGGCTACAGTCAAAATGCCCGCAGCACCTAAAAATACACTGAGTTTAAAGCCAGCTTCTTTTAAGCCTGCAATCATAAACAGTAAAAAAATACTGTAGAAAATCCCACGTCGCCATACCAAGCTTTGATGGGCATTAAATTTGGTGCCGATCGTGCGAATAAAGGTGTTTGACACCAGTCGTGCGATAAAAAAACCTAAAATAATAATCACGACCGCGATGAGAATTTCAATCACTCGATCAGTTTTCCAACCGGAAAAGGTGCTTGCGAGGCTACTAAATACACCATCGACAATTTTTGAATCAGACATAGGTGACCTTAGAAGAATGAATCGAACATATTAAACAGCACACTACCTGACTCACGTGGCGTATGAATCGCAGTCACCGCACCTGCATGTGGTGGGGTACGATTTTCAATACGAATCCGAGGGGGACGATCTAAACCTTCATGATTGACCCGAATTTGTGAGGTCCACAAGCGTTCTGTTGCATCACTAAAAAATAGCGGCAATGCCGTTACAGGGACGTTCATACGATCGAAGCGTAGTTGTTGGTTACTGCTGTTAAAAAATTCGATCGGGGTGACGGCACGAAAGGCACGTACTTTAAGTTGTTTTAGCTCAGTACGTCCATCTACGGCAGTTGCATAGGCAATCTCACCTAAACGTGGATTGGGACCAAACCAGGTATCTTTGGGTAAAATCACCGGCAGATCAAATAACGGTTCACGCTGACCTTCCACAAAACCAGCAATCCATAGTGGGGTACTGATATAGAGGGTACCGCGCTGCCCTGCAGGAATATAGATCGGATCGACAGGTTTGATCACCACAGAACGATTGGCCAAACGTGGCATCAACTGTAAAGTATTTTGGGTGTGTTTAAACATATAACGTTCCACATGCACAGGATGTGGAAAGGCAAAGGCTGGATCATCGATCGTATGCCATTGTTGTTCATAGTCATACTGCACTTGGGGGCGGTGGTATTCTAAACGCCACTCTTGTAAACCACGAGTAATCCGTAACAAGAGCGAACCGAATTGCCACGCACGGGCTTGACCGAGTTCAAATTCATATTCGCCCCACCATTGGGTGTTTGATTGAGAAGAGCTTAGTTGCAAGATTGCATCCTCATACCGCAAAACATACTTCACGCTGTCATATGCTTAGAGTACACTCAAAACAATTTTTTTCATCATGATAATTTGTGATGCACGTACTCAAACAAATTCAAATTCCATATAGCTTTGCCAAACGCCACGGCATTTTAATTCGTTATGAAGGGGCTCAGCCAACCATTGTGCGCTGTGAACGTACACCTATGCTCGCCGTACAAGAAGCACGTCGTTTACTTAAAATGCCTGCTCAATACATGCTGTATACAGAAGAACAATTTAATCAGCTCCTCAGCAGCAGTTTTGCCGGTGATACCGGTGAATCACAACAGGTGGCGGCAGGTCTAGAAGATCATCCTGATTTACTGAGTCTTGCCGATTCTGTGCCTGAGGCTGAAGATTTGATGGATCAAGAAGATGATGCCCCAATCGTACGCTTAATTAATGCCTTATTGTCTGAAGCCATTCGAGTATCCGCTTCAGATATTCACATTGAATCTTTTGAAAAAAAACTGTCAGTACGGCTGCGGGTCGATGGTCAACTGCGTGAAATTGTACAGCCGCGCCGTGAATTGGCCCCACTTTTGGTGTCGCGAATTAAAGTCATGGCCAAGTTAGATATTGCCGAAAAGCGCATTCCGCAAGATGGGCGTATTTCGCTACGTTTGGCGGGCCGTGAAGTCGATGTACGTGTATCGACGCTCCCATCAAGTCATGGTGAACGTGTGGTGATGCGTTTATTGGATAAACAAGCAGGGCGTTTAAACATGAGTCATTTAGGCCTCATGCAGCAGGACTATGCGCAGCTTAAAACCTTAGTCCATCGTCCACATGGCATTATTTTGGTGACTGGTCCAACAGGTTCAGGTAAAACCACCACTTTATATGCAGCATTGGCCGACTTAAATGATGGGTCTAAAAATATTTTGACCGCAGAAGACCCGATTGAATATCAACTCGAAGGCATTGGACAAACCCAAGTCAATACCAAAGTAGATATGACCTTTGCGCGGGCCTTAAAAGCCATGTTGCGTCAAGATCCGGATGTGGTGATGGTGGGTGAGATTCGAGATTTAGAAACTGCTGAAATTGCCGTGCAAGCGTCTTTAACTGGTCACTTGGTGCTCTCGACCTTGCATACCAATACTGCGATTGGTGCAGTCACGCGTTTAAAGGATATGGGGATTGAACCGTTTTTATTATCAAGCTCGTTAATTGGCGTAATTGCGCAGCGTTTAGTGCGCACGCTGTGTCAACATTGTGCAACATGGCATGCTGCAGATGAGTTCGAACAGCAGATTTTAAACAGTGTGACTACAGCAGAGGTAGTACAGCTACCAAAACCTCAAGGCTGTGAACACTGTAGTCACACGGGCTTTAGTGGTCGAACTGCAATCTATGAAATTGTGCCGGTGGACGAGCATATGCGTCGCTTAATTCACAGCAATGCTGCTGAATTTGAGCTTGAGCAATATGCACGTCAAAACACGGGCTCAATTCGTGATGATGGACTCAGAAAAGTCCTGGCAGGTAAAACTACGCTTGAAGAAGTGCTACGTGTTACCAATGCAGTGGAAGGCTAATTACCACAAGCTGACGATTTTTTTCATGAGCTGCGCACGAAATGGTGCAGTGGGATTACCTGGATTACGTAGGGTTTCATTGTCATAAAATGCTTGCCATGCTTGAGCCATTTCAAGTGTGGTGCCTTTGGCTTTCATGATTTGCACATCGGCACGGGTCACATTGTCTAAGCGTGCTTTGGCATCATCTGGACCTGAACCCCAACCGACCACACCTTTCCCAAAGCTTGGTAGGTTCATGTTATGAGGTGTTGGGGGAATCTCGAAACGTTGATAGGCAGGATTCACCGCAGACTTCACAGTTGGGCGAATTTTCTCCGAATATGTTAATTCAGCTTGAGTAAGCGGAGAGAGGGTCAATACAGCGGTGAAGAAGAGAACGGGTTTGAACATGGGAGTAACTACAAAAAAGTCAGGCTGTATTATAAAAAAAGCAGGCATAAAAAACAGCGCTTGTGAATTGATTCCATCAAGCACTGCATTTTAATCGGAAAAAGGATCAATAATTTACCAGCACCCGATGCTGCATTAATGGCATTGATTCGCGAATATGTGCTTGCTCAGCCAAGTCAAATGGTACTGTAATGAGCTGCGTACCTTCACTGTGTACCACATCTAAGACTTGACCACGTGAATTGGTCGCTGCGGTATGTCCCCAAGTTTGGCGTGTGTCGCCGTGCCAGCCTTGTTGGGCTGAACCTAAAACTTGGCATTGGCTGTCCATCGCACGTGCTTGTAGTAACAGCTGCCAATGCATTTGTCCGGTCGTATAAGTAAAGGCTGCAGGTGCAGTTAAAATATGTGCCCCTTGTTGGCGAAGTTTAAGTGCTAACTCAGGAAAACGTAAATCATAGCAGACCATCAAACCGAGCTGACCAAATGGTGTTTTCGCAACGACGACATCTGTGCCTGGTTCGTAGTACTTAGATTCCTGATAACCACCCACCGCATCACCTACTTGCACATCAAATAGATGAATTTTGTCGTAGCGTGCTTCAGTTTTTTCTGGGCTAATGCATAAGCTGACCGTACGTACCCGACCATCAGCGATGCTGCTTCCATCGGGACGAAACGGACAAGGGAGTGTGCCCGCCACAAGCCAAAGCTGATGGCGATGCGCGAGTTGTTCTAAACGGGCCTGAATGGCTTCAAATTGTTCTGCGGTCTGGCGTTGTTTGCCACCTGCAAAACAAATGAAGTTTTCAGGTAAGACCAGAAGGTCAGACCCATGGGCTTTGGCTTGTTGAATCAGCTGTTCAACGATACTGAAATTAGTTTCAATATCGTCTTGGGAGTTCATTTGAGCAACAGACAGTAAGGTCATGGGTACCCCTGATTAATCATTATACGTTTTGGTTGGATTGTTGTATGTTTTCTTGTTCTTTTTCAAGTTGTTTCACCAAAGGTTCAAACATATTTTGATTACTTTGGTTGAGTTGCATTAAGGTTTTATGTGCGTCAAGTACGGTATTGAGCATGGCACTATGGGTAATATTTTCTTCCACTAAGGCACGCGTGCAGATCTGCGGATCACCACAATAATTTAAGATCACAAACACTTGGCCTAAACCCATACTGTTGGCCAGCGTGGTAATATCGGGATTGGTCGACAACATCACAGCTTGAATTTTATGGGTTTGTTTGAGCTTTAAGCCAAGTTTAGCCAACACACCGAGCACGGTACTGTCGATAAAGGTGGTTTGGGTGAGATCCACCATGGCACCCACGACGTTGGGATGTTGTTCGAGCTTGTGAAGCAGTTTGTCTAGACTAATGCAAGATTGGGCACGCACTTCACCAATCAGTTTAAAAATGTGCGTTCCATTCAAACTTGCGTATTCAACATGACCTGTTGACATATAAATGCCATTTGCAGAGAAGGATAGAAAATTATCCCATAGCCAATAGGCAGAACTCAAGTGTGGATGAGTTGTATCTGCTTTGTAATTTTTATAAGTATTTGATTAGCCTTTATTTCATTCGTCTGAGACTTAAAATGGCAATGTCATCGGCAACATGGTCTGGTGCTTGAAATGATTGATTTTTAAGGTGAAAGACCAATTGCTCAAATTGTTCATTTAAGCCACCACTATAGGGTTCAAGCGCACCATCTGAACAAATAATGAACCGTGCGTTTCGATTTAACGTGCATTCATACTCTTCTACCTCCAAATCCTCGGTTAAACCGAGCGGGAAACTACTGGTGTTGAGGACTTTGGGGGGTTGATGAGGTTCAAAAATGATCGCAGGTGGATAATGGCCTGCACTCGACCAGCGAATGTGATGCGTCTCAATATTTAAAATACCGGCCAGCATGGTAATGTGCTTTTCAATATTTTCTTGCAGTAACATGCCATTGAGTTTGTTAATTAAGTCTTTAGGGCTTTTGGCACGACCATGAAAGGCAGCCATCCACGAGGTCAGGAGTGAACTGGTGACGCCATGACCTGAAACATCGGCCAAGTAAAACATAATTTCCTTGTCACTGATTTTCCAATAGTCATACCAATCCCCAGACAGATAGGCAGAAGGCTTAAATAGGGTTTCAACTTGGTAGTTCGGTAGTTCAATAGGATTGGGCAGTAAACGCTTTTGTAATTCGGCCGCCGAGGGTAAATCACGACTGTCTTGATTACGTTTATATTGGGCATCAATTTTAAGTAGCGCCGCTTCAGGATGTTCGGGCAGGCGATTCCAAATCCAGCCTGCGAGCGCACCTTGCTCCCATGCGCGTGCAAGTGCATCACCTTCATGTGCATGTGCCAGCACAATCGTAGGCAATGACCATTTATACTGTAAATAGTCTTCCACATCAGCAATCGCCAAGATGGTAGGATCATACAAGTGAATATCATCTATGTGAATCATTTGCACACTGGGCAGTGTGTCTAAGACTTGAGCTAAATCAGCGATATCGCGCGTCGGTTGAATGAAATACATAAAGACTGATAATGTTCCTTGAACAATCGAATGACGATTACTATAGCAATCAAAATAGGGTTAGTGGGCAACATCCCAAAGACTAACCCCATATTTTTAATTTTTTTTTGTACTTTTATTCGTCAATTTGTGGATTTTCAGATTCAGACTCAAGATCAAGTTCAAATTCATCATCAATAAAGCCAATATTTTCAGCACTCAAACCTTGTTTTTCTGCGATTTGAAAAGTTTTGCGTTGTAAATAAATATCGCGGATCGCTGCGTAACGGTCACCCTGCAAAACATCTTCTAAATCTAATAGGCGTGCACGTGTATCCACGATTAACCAAGTACGTTCTCCCCAATACAAACCATCTTGATCATTAAAGACATAATTTTGCACACGAGTACGTGCATCTACAAATAAACCTAAACTATCACGCAATGTACTTGGACCTAAAAATGGAATCACCAAATAAGGGCCAGAAGGTACACCGTAGAAGCCTAAAGTCGTACCAAAGTTTTCATCTTCTGTATTCAGGCCTAAACGGCGAGCAGGATCGGCAAAGCCCAAGGTGGTGGTGGTATTAATCGCAAAGCGCCCCAAAGTTTTGGCTGCACGTAAAGGACGGCCTTGAACCAATTGGTTCACTGCATTCCAGGGTTCACCTAAATTACGGCGGGCTTGAGTAAAACTGCCACGTAGCTGTTCAGGGGTCTTTTTTGCATACTGTACGGCAACAGGACGCAATAATTGGTCATCAATGCTGTTATTAAAACGATAAATTTGACGGTTAATCGATTGAAAGGGGTCTTTTTGGCTATCAGGTTGAGCTGCATTGGCATCTACTTTCAAAATCTTGATTTGATCTTGAGTCGCAACCTTGAGCTGACTCACCTGACCTTGAGTAAATTGCTTTAAATGATTTAGACGTGAATTCTCACCTGTTGCTGTAGCACTAGACTCTGCTGCTAACGTAGGTGAACCTAAACTGATTCCAACAAAAAGTGCAGCGACTAAATAAGAATAATGATACATAGACAATCTCGAACAAGTGCTAAATAGGTCGTCACACACGACGCAGAACAGGCATTATCAAAGGTATTGTCTTTAAAATATAGCAAAAATGGCCAAATTGCTGAATAAATAAACATCCGTAACATAAATTTAAAAATAAAT
>CAVBYE010000037.1:0-20731 GCA_963599285.1 Bacteroidaceae bacterium
GTTAATAACCTTGATTCAATTTTTAAATTCTAGGCGACTTGGCTCTTGATAAGAGTATGTTAATAATCAACATAAGCCTCATAACACTGAGTAGATTCTGTATAATAAAAAAGGACGCTCAAGCGTCCTTTTTTATTAGCTATTCGCTGTTCGTTTAAAATTATCATCGTTGCTACAATAAGCAAGACAATCATTCAAAATACCTACCGCACGGTAAATATATTCTGGTTTATCTAGGTAGATTTGACCGTTGCTTAACACTTCTAGCCCTGCTCGATTCAACTCAATTTTACGCTGTTCATCAATAGGTACAATAAACTGAATGGTAGGACGTTTACGGTTTACGTCATAACGAAATAGCCAACGATTATTTTTATTCTGATACAAAATAGAATAGTAACTCTCAGTATCTTTTCCAATTAATTCATGTTCAGGGAATAAGTCATTAATAATTGTTTGTAAAGTTTGTTCAGCAAGGGTAGTAACAATTTTATTATTCTCAGGATGAATAATATCTTGAGCAATATCTACACCTGAAGTGTCATTTGAAGCTAAGGTTTCATGAAGATCAGGCTGTTGTTCAATTGTTTGAGCAGTAATAATAGTAGGAGCGGAGAGTCCTTTAACGACAGTATCGCTAATGACTTGTTCAACTGCTTGTTTTACAAAAGGCTGAATGGATTCTAAAAATTTAGTATTGAGCTGTCTTGGAATATTCGCTTGTTGTGCCACATGGCGTACAAAATCAATATTTACTTCATTAATACATTGTTTGATAACGGATTTAAATTGCTGAATGTATTGGTTTTCTTCTGCAAAGAATCTCAATTTTTCTACATGAAAATTATCGTGCTTAAATTCAGCCAATTGGATAAGCTCATCAGCCTTATGTTTAGTGAAATCAACCACCAAAAATGGTCGCTCATCCATAACATTAGGATTGATCAAATCAGTAAAGAAGCGCCACTCACGCCCATTTGTAATTGCGCCAATTGTTACACCTAAAGTTGAATTAAAATAACGTGAAAGCTGTGGTGCATGGTTAGTTAAATTGCTGTTATAAGACTTCGCTTCAATAAACATCACAGGTTGACCATTACAATACAAGGCATAATCTACGCGCTCCGTAGCTTTAACACCTGGAAAGTCAGCTGCATATTCGGCAAGTACTTTGGTTGGGTCATAAGGACTAAAACCTAATAAATCCAATAAAGGTAGGATGAGTGCTTGTTTTGTTGTTTCTTCAGTTGAGCAATGTTCTCCTACACGCTTTACATGTTCAATATGTAGGTTTAAACGCTCAATAAAATTATTCATAGTTTTCCTATTGTTACTTTTTGTGGTGATATTCTGTTTATTATGTTTTTATCTTAACCTATTCATAGATTAACGCAAAGTGAACAGCTGATATTTTAGGATAGATAAGAATTTAAAATGTTGGTTAATTTATCTGTTGAATCTATATTGATTTTTTAACTCTATTTCAAAATTTAGATTGAAATAATTTTATGCAAATCACCGCAAGATATGATTAAATGCCATCTCTATTGTGTTTCACATTGACAAGGAAAAATCATGCGCGCGTACAATTTCTGTGCTGGTCCTGCTGCATTACCCACTGCCGTTTTAGAAAAAGCTCAAGCTGAAATGCTCGACTGGCAAGGCAAAGGTCTTTCGATCATGGAAATGAGCCATCGTAGTGCAGACTATGTGGCTGTGGCAGAAAAAGCGGAAGCCGACCTACGCAAATTAATGAATATTCCTGAAAACTATAAAGTGCTGTTTTTACAAGGCGGCGCATCGCTACAGTTCTCTGCAATTCCGCTTAACTTATTGGGCAAAAATGCCAAAGCAGATTACATTCATACCGGTATTTGGTCTGAAAAAGCGTTAAAAGAAGCGCAACGTTATGGCGATATTCATGTGGTGGAAGCTGGTACAACGGTAGACGGTAAACTGGCGATTAGCGAACAAAGCACATGGAATTTATCTGATGATGCGGCGTATGTGCATTATGCAGAAAATGAAACCATTGGTGGGATTCAGTTTAACTTCATTCCTGAAACAGATAAGCCTTTGGTGGCAGATTTATCCTCAAGTATTTTGTCTGCACCGATTGATGTCAGCAAATTCGGTTTAATTTATGCAGGCGCGCAGAAGAACATTGGCCCTGCAGGTTTAACCTTAGTGATTATTCGTGATGACTTGTTGGATCAAGCCAAAGCTGAAATTCCAAGCTTACTGAAGTACTCAGCACAAGCCAAAAACGATTCAATGGTGAATACACCAGCCACCTATGCATGGTATTTATCAGGTTTAGTATTTGAATGGTTATTGGAACAAGGCGGTGTTGAAGCGATTCATCAAGCCAATATGGCCAAAGCAGAACTCCTGTATGGTTATATTGATGGCAGCGATTTTTACGCCAACCCAATCGCCAAAGCCAACCGTTCAATCATGAACGTGCCATTTACGTTAGCAAAACCAGAACTTGAAAAACAGTTCCTGAAAGAAGCGGAAGAGCAGCATTTGCTCAACCTTGCAGGCCACCGTTCAGTAGGGGGAATGCGTGCAAGTATTTATAATGCAGTGCCACTTGAAGGGGTACAAGCATTGGTGAAATTCATGGATGAGTTTGCACAGCGTCACGCTTAAGTGTAAACCACATTAAAAAAGCCCAAGCATTGCTTGGGCTTTTTTGTGGCGTTAAGACCACCAATGTAGTAACAGTGCACAGCACAACATGCCAAAGACAAAGACATACAGGGCACGAGGATAGCGGCGTACGTAGCGTAGGTAATGCTGCAAAGGACGCATTAGGTCGCTTCAGTGTCGATATTGACCTGTAGCCAGATATTGCCACGAATATAGTTGCCCACAGCAAAATGACTCAACGCAGGATCTTTAGTGGCAATGCGAATGAGGGTAGCTTCACTGTTGTCCTCACGGAGCAAAGTCACATCATATAAAGTGTAGTCTTGCTGCATAAACTGCATGGTGGTTTTACCCACCACTTGACCTTGGAACCAAGCTTCATCTTCTTGACCTAAGGTTTCCCCGTACAGATATGCCACCATCTTAGAAAAATCGACGGTTACAGGTGCTGTGTCATCTTCATTTTTGGGTTGCCATGCATCAATTTGTTCCTGCAAATTGGGCGGTGCAACGCCATCATTGGCCGCTAAAATGTCATTTAAAGCACGGTGATGCTTAATAGAGGCTGGGTCATCCACCACCAACTCTTCATGCTCAGCCACCAACTCAAGTTCATAGGCCCATGCATTGAGCTGTGCCACATAAGGGGTCTGTTCACGGTATTGGTCATGATTTACGCTGTAGAGCGTATCAAACGCATAAACAATATTGTTATTGCCTAAATTTAAACGTAGCACGGCTTGAGTATTGGTCTGACAGCGAATAATCCGTTCAATGGTGGCCGTGGTTTTATACGGACCGACAAAGCTTGGAAAGGCGGTTCTCACCCGCTTAGGTCGTTCATTTTCCACTTCAATCACTTGGTTGATGAGCACAGCTGAGGGTTTTGGCCCTTGGATTAACCAACATGCGGCATCCATATCTGATTCTTGTTGGCATAAGCCCATAGGCATGATGGGGGCATCAAGGGCTAGACCTAACCATTTTGGTACATCAGTAGAAGGGGTGTCGGTGAGCAAACTCCAATGCTCAACGTGGCTACCGAAGTTTTGATCTTCAATGCTGATCATTTCTGGTCTATTTTGATTTTTCATATGCACAATAGAACTTGAGTGGTTTTTTATAGTGTATAAGATCGAGGGTAATTTAGGTTTTTCAAGGGAAGCTGAGAAATAAATACGAAAATTGACCCAAATACATAGCTTGAGCAGATTTTTCTCGTCTGATGAGAAATCTAGATCACCCAAAAACAGATGGCTGCTCGGGAGAGCATAGGTCAATGACAGGTTTTATCCATCATGCTTGAGCATGGGATTTGTTAAACTAAGACTCATTTTTTTACTGAGAATAGGTCATGTTGCCATTTAAACTTTGGGTCGATGCCGATGCACTGCCTAAAATTTTACGTGAGGTAATTTTACGGGCGTCTGACCGCTATCAACTTGAAGTCACGTTTGTGGCCAATCAAAATGTTGGGATTCGACCGTCGGTGCGTATTAATTCAATTCAGGTGATGAGTGGCGCTGATGTTGCCGATCAAGAAATTGTGTCACGCATGCAGCCCAATGACATTGTGATTACTCAAGATATTCCCTTAGCGGCACAAGTGATCGAAAAAGGGGGAATTGCAATCCATCCGCGTGGTGAAGTCTATACCACGGCCAACGTGAAAGCACGCTTACATTTACGTGATTTTATGGACACTTTACGCGGTGCAGGGGTGCAAACCGGTGGCCCACCCCCGATTTCAGAACGTGATAAACGTGAATTTTCGAGCTCCCTTGATCAAACCATTTTAAAACAAAAACGTAAGACCGCAGCCAATGGCCAGTAATACCCGTACCCAGCTGATTCTGCTGTATATGCTACTGGTCTTTATTTGGTCGACCACGCCGCTGGCGATTGTATGGAGTGTCGGGGATTTGGCGGCTCTATGGGCCTTGGTGCTGCGCTTTTTTATTGCTTTGCCCTTAGCTGCGCTGTTACTTTATGTGCTTAACGTGCAGTTTCCTGTTGATAAAATTGCCCTGCATAGTTATGTGGCGGGGTCATTTAGCCTGATTGGCTCGCAATTGTTTACCTATATTGCCACCGCCTATTTGAGCTCGGGCATGATCGCCTTAATGTTTGGTCTTGCTCCGTTAATGGCTGGTCTAATTGGGGTAACGCTTTTGGGCCAAAAACTGTATAAGTTACAGTGGCTGGGCATGTGTATTGCTGTGTTAGGTTTAGCCGTGATTTGTTTGGCAGGTGAAAATCAACACGTACATCCTTTGGGCATTGCCTTAATGCTGATGAGTGTAATGAGCTATGCAGGGTCAATTTTTTGGGTGAAAAAGGTCAATGCCACAGTGTCTCCTGTGGCACAGGCCACCGGTTCAATTTTAGTGTCCACGCTCTTGGCACTGTGTATTGTGCCTTTTATTTGGGACAGTGCCCCCACCACCCTACCAAATCTGAAAACCCTAGCCGCTTTACTCTATACCGTGGTTATGGCTTCACTCATTGCCATGTTCTGCTACTTTAAGTTGGTGAAAAGCATTCCCGCCACGACTTTGTCTTTAACCACAGTGATGACCCCGATGCTGGCCATTTTTATGGGGGCATGGCTCAATCAAGAGCACATTTCCATGTGGGTATTTTTGGGTGCTGCAATTTTACTGTGTGGTTTAGGGCTATATTTTTACCGTGATTTTAAAGTGAGTCGTGAACTACAGCGTAAGCTCAAATTAGCTGCTATGCAGCATGAACAACCGTGAGTAGATTGTGTTGCTCGTGTAACATGCGCTGTACAATACAATGTGCGAAGAACAGGCAAAAGCGGTTTGTTTTTTGTTGTAATCAAGATAAGATTTTGATCCTTTTCAGATTGTTTTCACATCATCAGTTATATTGACAAGGTCTGCATAGCAAGCAGGCGCTATATATTACGCGATACCCAGCGAGTGCCAGTGCACTGTGCTTGGGATAAATTTTCTATCATTATTACCTCGGACTAGATGGGATGTTTAAACCAATCTCGCTGTATATCGGGTTGAGATACACTCGCGCGCGGCGTAGTAATCACTTTATTTCTTTTATTGCTTTGGTGTCGATGATCGGGTTGACACTCGGGGTGGCGGTACTGATTACCGTGCTTTCGGTTATGAATGGCTTTGACCGAGAGTTAAAAAATCGAGTCTTGGGCATGGTGCCACAAGCGACGGTCTCTTCCACACAAATTTTAACGGATTGGCCAGAACTGGCCAAGAAAGTCGAACAACATGCGCATGTGGTTGGGGCAGCACCGTTTACCCAACTGCAAGGAATGTTAACGGCACAAGGCCAAGTTTCAGGAATTATGGTCACGGGTATTGACCCGCAATATGAACCTAAAGTCTCGATTATTCAAAACCATATGGTGGCGGGCAGTATTGATCAACTGCAAAAGGGCGAGTTTGGGATTGTCTTGGGCAAACAAATGACCGATGCCTTAGGTTTGGGTCTAAATGACAATATTACCTTGGTGTTACCTGAAGCGACCCCATCACCGGCAGGTGTTGTGCCTCGTTTTAAGCGCTTTAAAATTGTAGGGATTTTCAGTATTGGTGCCGAAGTGGACTCCATGATGGGCTATATTGCCTTAAATGATGCCGCGACCTTATTGCGTTTACCTGACGGTGCCCAAGGCGTACGTTTAAAACTCGATGACATCTTTGCTGCGCCGCAAGTGGCCAATGAAATTGTAGGTGAGTTACCTGCCAACTTCTATGCATCGGATTGGACCTATACCCATGGCAATCTATTTAGTGCGATTCAAATGGAAAAGGCCATGGTCAGCTTGCTGTTGTTCCTGATTGTATTGGTGGCAGCCTTTAACATTGTCTCCTCGCTTGTGATGGTGGTGACAGATAAAAAAGCAGATATTGCCATTTTAAGAACTTTGGGTGCATCACCTGCCACCATCACCAAAATCTTTATGGTACAAGGCACCATTATTGGGGTGATTGGCACTTTAGCTGGTGCAGTATTGGGTGTGGCGTTTGCCTCAAGCATTAGCTCGGCAATTGGCTGGCTCAATCAAGTCATGGGACTGAATCTATTTGATGCTTACTTCATTAACTACTTGCCGTCACATTTACGTTGGCAAGATGTGCTGACGATTGTGAGTTTGTCGTTAATTTTAAGCTTCTTAGCCACAATTTATCCGGCACTGCGTGCGGCAAAAATTCAGCCTGCGGAGGCATTGCGTTATGAGTAATTGGGTGCTTGAAGCAAAAAATATCAGCAAAACCTTTGATGATGGGAAAAACCGAGTTGAGGTGATTCGTAATCTGTCGCTGCATGTCGAGGCAGGGGAGTTTGTCTCCATTGTAGGGTCAAGTGGCTCAGGTAAAAGTACACTATTACATGTGTTGGGCGGACTTGATCGCCCGACCACAGGTGAGGTGTGGTTACAGCGCCAACGCTTTGACACTTTAGGTGAGGCAGAACGCGGTTACTTACGTAATCAGCATTTAGGCTTTGTGTATCAGTTTCATCATTTGTTACCTGAATTTAGCGCACTTGAAAATGTGGCGATGCCATTAATGCTGCGTGCGGACAGCTCTTATAAACAAGTTAAACAGCAAGCTGAGTATTTGCTAGAGCGGGTAGGTTTGTCACACCGTTTGAGCCATAAACCTGGGGAACTTTCAGGTGGGGAGCGCCAACGTGTGGCAATGGCCCGTGCCTTGGTGGCCAAGCCAGCACTCATGCTTGCCGATGAACCGACCGGTAACCTTGACCGTAAAACCGCAGTGAAAATTTTTGAATTACTGTCTGATTTACGTCAAGAGTTTAATATGGCGATGCTGATTGTGACCCATGACGAAGCACTTGCACAAAGTGCCGATCGCATTTTGCATATGCAAGATGGGGTTTGGGTCGACGCTTAACCAAGCGACTGATCGCTTAAGGCTTGAAGCCCACTTCGGTGGGCTTTATGCTGTTGAAAAGATCAACAATCGTTTAGGTCTTCCCATGCTCCATGTACTTGCTGTGGCATGGCTGATCGGCATTGCAGTGATGGGGCAGCAGATCAGCGTTTTGCCAAGTTTTAATCTTGTGCTGCTTTTGCTCATGCTGTGTCTGCTGGGTCTACAAGTGTGGTTCCATCAGCGCTTACAGCTGCCGCTATTACGTGTATTCAATGCCTGTTGTGCCGCTTTTTTTGCTCTGATGCTCGGCAAACACTATGCCGATCATGCCTTAGAGCAACGCTTATTGTTGCGTGAAAACCAAGTACAGCAGACAGAAGTGATTGTCTATATTGCTGAACTCAATGAACTTAAAACCCAGCATATCCAACAAAAAATCCAAGTCCTCAACCGTCATGCACAACCAGTTACTTGGCTCAGCCATCTCCCAAATCAGGCTGTAGATTCAGCGCCATCTGCTCCCTTAAAGCTCGGGCATTATTACAAGCTGTCAGGCGAGATTCGCCCAGCGCACAGTTATGCCATAGCGGGGGTATTTGACCAAGAAAAATGGTATTTACAGCAAAATATCATGGCCAATTTTCGTATTGCCCACAGTCAAGAATTAAGTCCTGTACACGTGATGCAACAATTGGGTATTCAACGTCTGCCGCATCAAGGCATTTGGTCGGGCCTACATTTGGCCATTGAGCGGCAACGCTTGGCTGTACGTGAATTTATGGCCAATGCATCCTTACAGCATCAGGGACTATTGTTAGGGTTGTTGACGGGCGATGAAAGTTTGTTGTCGGAACAGATAAAAGCGGATTTTCAGCGGCTGGGCATAAGTCATTTATTGGCCATTTCTGGCCCACACGTTTTAATTTTAGCCAGTTTGGTCTGTTATAGCCTCCAGCAATTGATCCGACGCTATCGACCACAGCTGTATCTTCAATGGCCTAAACCCTATGTGCTGCTGCTGCCATTTTGGCTATGTGTCTGTCTCTATAGTGCCTGTGTTGGGTTTGAGATACCAGCGTTACGTACAGTGTTTATGGTCAGTGTGGCCAGTCTCATGTTGATATGCAAGCAGGATCTACGTCCGCTTACTGTATTGCTGATAAGTGCTGCCTTATTGTTGTATGTTGATCCATTTAGTGTGTTATCAGCTGCATTTTGGCTGTCTTATGTGGCCTGTTTTATTTTGCTACGCATTTATCAGACACTCAAACAAATCAAGCATCAAGGGCATGTCACGCGGCTAGCCATGCTGAAACAGGGGGCATGGGCATTATGTCTGTCACAGGGCAAGATCTTTGTGGCGTTATTGCCATTAATGTTGATTTTCTTTCAGCATGTGGCATGGATCAGTCCGTTGACCAATGTGCTGGCGATCCCTTATTTAGGCCTCATGGTTGTGCCCTTAGATATTGTGGCAGCTTTGGCTTGGCTGCTATTTGAACCCTTAGGGCATGTGCTTTGGCAACTCAATGATTTCCTGCTGAAGGGGTTGATGGGGGTGTTAGCAGTTGTAGATGCCCTCTTTCAACCGAGTCTTGTCCCCGTTGCACTGAATTTAGTGCAATGGCTGGCGCTCATTTTAGCGCTTGTCATCTTATTTTTACCGCGTGGTGTATTGCCTAAAACTTGGGTGGCTTTGAGCTTATGTCCGTTGGTGTTCTTTGATC
This sequence comes from Bacteroidaceae bacterium, assembly GCA_963599285.1. Lineage (GTDB taxonomy): Bacteria > Pseudomonadota > Gammaproteobacteria > Pseudomonadales > Moraxellaceae > Acinetobacter. The sequence goes on from CAVBYE010000037.1 coordinate 9,281, forward strand.
AGAGCCGTTATGGTTTTGAACTGTCTGTTTTAGACGTGGGCCAAGGGCAGGCAATTTTTATTCGCCATCACGATCAGACCTTGATGCTCGATGTTGGGGGCAGCATGGATGAACAGCGTTTTAGTGTAGGTGCACAACTGCTGTTTCCGTTTTTAGCACGGCAGGGCGTGACACATCTTGATCAGGTGATCCTGACCCATTTAGATCAAGATCATAGTGGCGGCTATGAACGCCTAGCCGCTAAAGTGCCTGTAAAGCAAGTCCTCAGTAATGAGCAGCCTAAGTTTCAGGTGCCTCATTTTCGCTACTGTCAAGCCGGGCAACACTGGCAATGGCAGCAGATTCGCTTTGAGATCTTATCGCCATTTGCTGAAGTGCTTGACCAAGTGCCCAAGCAGCGCAATGAACATTCCTGTGTGGTGTATATCAGTGTCCCTACGCGTGCGGGTACAAAACATTTTTTAGTGATGGGCGATGCAGGGTGGTGGACTGAATATCAACTGCTACAGCATTACCCTAACTTAAAGATTGATGTGCTGGTGGTTGGGCATCATGGCAGTAAACACAGTTCAGCGTATGCTTTTTTACAGCATTATCAGCCAAGTTTAAGTGTGGTTTCGGCAGGGCGCTACAACCGCTATGGGCATCCAAGCCCAGAATTGAGCGCACGTTTAGAGGCACTAGACCTCACATGGCACAGTACACCACATGAGGGTAGTCTGCGTTTTACTGTAGATGCAACAGGACAAGTACAGGTTACAGCGTATCGACAAGCGCGGCGTTGGCTTCAGCGTCCGCCTGTGCCTGAGCACGCACCTTAGCCACGCGGTGCAAGGCCTCATCTGTGGTGAGATTATATAAACCACGCAGTGCTGGATTGGCCTTAAAGCGCTTGTAGCTCCAATGATAATGCTCAGGATAACGACGAATCAGATCTTCAAGCGCATGATGAATGACTTGAGTGCCTTGATTGGCGCTACCTTGATAAAGGGCATCATCCATCGCTTCAATATGCATGTCAAAACCGTGATGATCATTACGTAATGCATACAGTAATAAGGCTTTGGCTTTGGTTTTTTGAATGAGTTTGGCACTCAGATTACTTGAGGCTAAAGGCACGCCAAAATAAGGAACCATTTCACCGGCGGTATGCGGAGTATGATCGGGCAAAATGACGGTGGTGCCGCCTTGTTTTAAAGCTTTAAAAATTTGACGCACGCCGGTTTCATCGGTGGGCACCAAATTGGCTTGTTCACGGCTACGTGCCTGACGGACAAAATGATTGGCAGCCTCATTTTTTACCGGTTTATACATGATGGTCATGTCGGTGTATTGCGCGACCCATGCATTCATGATTTCCCATGTTCCAAAATGCGGCACAATCAGCACCACCCCTTTTTTTTCTTCTAGGGCTGCATGTAACAGTTCAGCACCTTGAACGGTGTGAATACGCTGAATATTTTTTTGATTCGTCGCTCCCCAAATATTAAAGAACTCAAAATATGACATCAGCTCATTACGGGTGGCTTCACGAATAATGCGTTCGCGCTGTTCAGTGGCAAGCTCAGGCAAAGTAATTTGCAAGTTTAAGCGAATGGTGTGTGCTGTTTTCGCCAGCTTCAAGCCGTTAACCAATCCTGCCAGAGCTTTGGCAACAAAACGTGACAACTGTATCGGTTGGCGACTCACAAAGTTGAGAAAACGATAGGTTGGGGTTTGTTGAATAGGATCAGTCATAGTCGTTGTGTGAACATCACTACAGGTGAAAAAACAATTATTATAGGGCAAAAAAGATTGTTTAGACAGTTAGCCCGATTTCGATGTATATAATGGAACATATTTTATCATTTTGGATACCTATTTATGTCCGATTGGCCACCTAAACCTCAGCCGCAAGCATCACACTTAGAACAGCAGCCCACAGGACAAGAATGGAAGCTACTTGAAAAAGCGGTTTTAGCCTCAGTTGAGGAACAGCGCCGTGCGCGCCGTTGGAGCATTTTCTTTAAATTACTGACTTTTGCTTATCTGCTTTTTATTTTGGTGGCGATGGGCAGAAGTTGCTCGACCACAGACAGTCATGCTGAAGGTGGCGCGGGCAGTGGCAGCGCCCATGTGGCTGTGGTGGATATTATTGGTACCATTGGCGCAGATAAGCAAAGTGTCAACAGTGAAGATACCATCAAGGCCTTAAACCGTGCCTTTGCCAACACGCAAGCCAAAGCAGTAGTGTTAAATATTAACTCACCTGGTGGCTCACCAGTTCAATCGGATGAGATTTGGCAAGAATTACGCTATTTGAAACAACAACATAAAGAGAAAAAACTCTATGCTGTAATTGGCGATACAGGTGCCTCAGGGGCGTATTATATTGCCTCGGCCGCAGATGAAATTGTGGTTAATCCATCGAGCTTAGTCGGCTCAATTGGGGTCATTATGCCCAATTATGGGATTAATGGTTTAATGCAAAAATTGGGTGTACAAGATCGCACCATGACCGCAGGCGACAACAAAGCATTGTTGTCAATGACGCAGCCGATAGATCCTCAACAACAAGCACACGTGCAAGGTGTACTCAATAATGTACATGGTCATTTTATTCAAGCGGTTAAAGATGGTCGTGGTGCAAAATTAAAATCCAATGATCCGGCTATTTTCTCGGGTTTATTCTGGACAGGTGAGCAAGCGGTACAACTTGGGATTGCAGACCGTGTTGGCAGTATGTACAGCTTAAAACGTGAATTAAAGCTTGAGAAAACGGTCAATTACACCATTGAACATCATCCTTTAAACACAATTTTGGGTCGTATGGGTAGCGAAATTGGTCAAGGTATTGCATCATCTGTGCAACAACAATTGCAAACAGAACAAAATCCTCAATTACAATGAAACCCTTAATTCATTTTGCGCACGCCAATGGCGTGCCAGCTTTAGTCTACCAAAAGCTCTTTCAGTTACTCAGTGACGAATATGACATCATTGATGTACCCGCATTGGGCACAGATAAACGTTACCCCATTGATCAGCATTGGAAAAGTCTGACCCAACAGGTGATCGACAGTATTGTGCGTCAAGCAGGTGGTCGACCGGTGATTGGGATTGGACATTCCTTAGGTTCGGTACTCACCATGCAAGCGGCGTATCAACGTCCGGAATTGTTTAACCAAGTCATTATGCTTGATCCGCCGTTAATGGTGGGTAAATTTGCTTTGGGTTTACATTTAAGTCGTTGGTTTTACCCAAAATTGATCGATCAAAAAAGCCCTGCAGGCCTGTCTTTAAAACGACGTGATCATTGGCCGTCACGTGAGCAAGCCTATGCGCTAATGCGCGAGCGCAGTTTTTATCGAAATTTTGATGACGACTGCTTTGCGGCCTATATTGAGCATGCATTAACTGACGATCCCGTGCGTGGCGGGGTTACTTTAACCATTCCGAAGATGGATGAAGTGAATATTTTTAGAACCAATCCTTCATTGTATTGGTTACCAACGGCACAGCCGAGTGTACCGATGCATTTGGTGGTCGGTGAAAGCAGTATTTTTAATGAAAAAGGCTTTCCGGCATTAATTCAAAAAAAATTGGGCATTCCTTTTACCGTCACCCAAGGTGGGCATATGTTCCCACTTGAGCATCCGGTTGAGGTGGTTGATTTGCTGAAAAAACTGATATAAAAAAACGCAGCCTTGGCTGCGTTTTTTGATTTTATAGTTTGGTAAATTGCACAGGCTCAGTTAAAGGCTGGCCACGGTACAGTACACCTTCTGAGGTGTGTACAATAGTGCCATTACAAATCCACTCCGCGACTTGCGGGTAAATTAAATGTTCTAGCACATGCACCCGTTCAGCAAGACTGCTTTCGCTATCATGCGGATGCACACGTAACACACCTTGCGCGAGGGCTTGACCAGCATCGAGCTCCGCTGTGACATAGTGTACTGTGCAACCATGATAGGCATCACCTGTACGTAGGACACGTTGATGAGTATGCATACCTTTATAAACCGGCAACAGTGAAGGATGAATATTAATCATCTTCCCCTGCCAGTTGTGTACAAAGCCTGCGCTTAAAATACGCATAAAGCCGGCCAGAATCACCAAATCAACATCCCAATCAAGCAGTTGTTGATGCATGACTGCATCAAAACTTTCACGATTTGGATATTGTTTGTGTTCAATCACAGCCGTGGCAATGCCCGCTTTTTGAGCACGTTGTAAAGCATAGGCTTCAGGCTTATTAGAGATGACCCCAACAATGTGCCCTGATAGATTGGCATCAATCAAGGCTTGAAGGTTAGAGCCACTGCCTGAAACAAGTACTGCAATTTTAATCATTACAAATTAAGCAAATACAACGCGGATTTTTTCGTCTGCACCAGCAACTGATTCAGCATTGTCCACAATTGAACCCATTGCCCATGCTTTTTCGCCAAGCTGAGTTAACAGTTCAACCGTTTTTTCAGCATCGTTAGCATCAACTACCAGTACCATACCTACGCCACAGTTAAATGTACGGTACATTTCAAACTGTTCTACGCCGCCTTCACGTTGTAACAATTTGAACAATTCAGGCCACTCCCATGAGCCTTCATTGACAATTGCTTGCGCGCCGTTTGGTAATACGCGTGGTAAGTTGCCCGGTAAACCACCACCTGTAATGTGTGCCATTGCATGCACATCTACAGATTTGAGTAACTCAAGAATTGGTTTAACGTAAATACGGGTCGGTTCCATTGCAACATCTGCAAGTGGACGACCATCAACAAGTTGAGTTAAATCAACATTTTTTACGTCTAAGATTTTACGAAGTAAAGAGTAACCGTTTGAGTGTGCACCGCTTGATGCTACACCAATTAAAACGTCACCAGCTTTAACTTTAGAGCCATCAATAATTTTGCTGTGTTCAACCACACCTACGCAGAAACCTGCAAGGTCATAGTCTTCACCTTCATACATGCCCGGCATTTCAGCAGTTTCACCGCCAACCAATGCACAGCCAGCAAGTTCACAACCTGCACCAATGCCTGTTACAACATTTGCTGCTACGTCGACATTTAAGTGACCAGTTGCATAGTAATCAAGGAAGAATAACGGTTCAGCACCGCAGACAAGAAGGTCGTTTACACACATTGCCACCAAGTCTTGACCAATCGTGTCATGACGGTTTAAGTTCAGTGCTAAACGTAATTTTGTACCAACACCATCCGTGCCTGATACGAGAACAGGTTCTTCATAACCTTTAGGAATTTTGCATAGTGCGCCAAAGCCGCCTAAACCGCCCATCACTTCCGGACGAGTCGTACGTTTAGCGACAGATTTGATACGATCGACTAGCGCGTCGCCCGCTTCAATATCGACACCAGCGTCTTTATAGCTTAAACCAGGGGTAGGGTTAGAAGTTGAGTTGCTCATAATTGAAGTCTCCGCATTCGCGCGAGCGATTATACCTGAATATACGAAACTCTCATGTTATTTATGAGGCAAAATGCTATCTTTATTGAATTATTTTACTTTTTATAACCAATAAAGGAAAAAAGGCGAGTTCTATGGGTGATAAAACCTTACGTCGTATTTTTATCTTGGCAGGGATCGCATTAATAATTTGGATTTTGTATTTATTAAAGCCAGTGGTGATTCCATTTGTTGGGGCATTTTTAATCGCTTATTTGCTGAGTCCCTTGGTTGACACTCTACATGGCTATAAATTGCCACGTTGGTTGTCTATTAGTGTGGTGTTTATTGGTTTAGCCATTCTGATGTTTTTGGCCTTTTGGTACCTAATTCCGTTAATTTGGGAACAAATTAAATATGCCAAAGACAGTATTCCTAAAGGGATTCAATGGATTAATGAAACCCTGTTGCCTTGGGTTGCCTCCACCTTCCAAGTGGATGAAATGGAAATTGATACCCAGCAATTTTCCATCACCATTATGAACTATATCCAAGAAAATTATAGTGTAGACAGTGCGCAAACCATGTTGCTGAGATTAGCACAGTCGGGTTTGAACTTTATTCAGGTCGGCGGCACAGTGGTGTTAATTCCGATTATTGCCTTTTATTTCCTGCTTGACTGGGAGCGTATGCTGGAACGCCTGCGCAACTTAATTCCACGTCGTTATGAAGCCTCCACCTTACGTATTGTGGGTGAATGTCATAACGTATTGGGGGCCTTTGTAAAAGGGCAATTATTGGTGATGGTGCTGCTTGGGGTGGTGTATGCCATTGGCCTACAACTGATTGGACTTGAAGTAGGTCTGATTATTGGTATGGTGGCCGGTTTGGCCAGTATTATTCCGTATTTAGGTTTTGCAGTTGGGATTATTGCCGCTGTGATTGCAACGTTTTTCCAATTTGGCTTGGACTGGATGCAACTGGTGTTGGTATTGGTCGTGTTTATGGTCGGACAAGCAGTGGAAGGCTACATTTTACAACCGTTTTTACTTGGCGATAAAATTGGTTTAAGTCCAGTTGCGGTGGTATTCGCGGTGTTGGCTGGGGCACAGTTGGCTGGTTTTTTAGGGATGCTGATTGCATTGCCTGTAGCGGCCGTCATTGTCGTGTTGCTGCGTCATGTACATGAATTTTATGAAAAGAGTTACTTATATACCGCACCGCCCAAAGTGGTGATTCAGTCTAACCATGAGGGAGTGATTAATATTGCAACTGACCATGTCGATATTCAGGTGGAAAACTCAAATCCTCAGGTAAAATCGCAGCAACTGAATGAAAAATCGAGTAAGATTGAACAACCTGAAAATAAAACGAAGTGAAAAGGCTATAAGAGATATATGCGCCAACTGCAATTAGATATAGAACCTCAGCTTGATGCTCGAATTAGTGATTTTTCGGGGCCGGGCTGGGGTCATGTTATTGATGCAGTCCGTCAGCTTCATGCTGGCTTGGTCAGTCGTTTCTATGTTTATGGTGGGGCAGGTACAGGCAAAAGCCATCTGCTGTCGGCCATTTGTGACTCATACTTAGAGATTGGTAAATCTGCTATTCAAGTGTCTTTACTTGAACTGTTAGATGCGCCCACTGAAGCATTGATGGCGCTGGATCAATATGATTTAGTGGCTTTAGATGATATTGAAGCGATCAGTGGGGTGCCGCATTGGCAAAAGGCCGTTTTTCATCTGATTAATAACAATAATGAAGGCGGTGGGCAGTTGGTGTTTTCCTCACGCTTTGCCCCCATTGAACTGAAACTCGAATTGCCTGATTTACAATCGCGCCTGACTCAGGCAGTCAGTGTCCGTGTACCTAATGGCAGTCTGTATGCCGATCGTCATGCCTTGGTCACTTCAGTGCTTGATCGCCGTGGTATTCATATAGACCAACAAATTATTGACTATTTATTGGTGCATGGCCCACAGCAAGCCTCGGTGTTATTGCAAAACTTAGAGCAACTGATCCAACTGCTGAAGGGGGAGAAAACCAAGCTGAGTAGTGCCACGCTCAGACAAATTTATGCCTTAATTGATGAATATCATCACTAAAACAAAGCCTCCGCTATCGGAGGCTTTATTTATTTCGGTGAGGTTTGAATATGCTTTTGCATATATTCTTCACGAATAGAGGCACGTTGTTCGGGGGCAGCACGTTCTAAGCGCTGTGCCAATTCACGGCGTTCGCTGCTGCTCATTTTTTGCCAAATTTCACGCATATGCTGCTTGTCTTGTTCAGGCAATTGGGTAAACCAATCTAAGCGCTGCTGTAACACATCCCCTTGCGCATTGGGCAGTTCTTTCATGTCTTGATAGCGTTTAATTGCTGCAGCCTGTTCCGCCTCAGAAAGCTTTTCCCAAGAGGAGACTTCTGTGTTGGCATCTTTGGCAAACAACCATAGGCGGTCAAAACCGGCAAAACTGGTTTGGAGAAAACTGATGGCACATATGGCCAAAGCGAATTTTTTAGCTGCCATGCTGTGCCTGTTCATCTGCTAAAAGCATTAACATTTCCAGATCTTCCACCATTTGTGGAGACAGCTTAGGACTGATGCTTTGGTTTGGACGATGGACCTCATGCAGAACAGGCGTTTGTGGTAAAACGGCAATGCCGGCAATTGCAGCGGCAAAGGCAAAGCCTGACATTTTCCATAGACCATAGCGTGCAGTTTTCTTCTCTTCAATGTGCGCCAAAACATGATTCATGACGGCTGCTTTGTCTTTATGTTGCTGTGCAAGGCCATCGAGTTTGGAAGTGACTTGTTTTAAGTAATCATCGTGTTTCATGATGACCCTCCCGAATGTGGGTTCAAATGTGCTAAAGCGGTACGCAGCGATAGGATCGCACGGTGATAATGAGTTTTGACACTGCCTTCGGAGCAATTCATGACCTGAGCAGTGGTATGTGTGTCAAAGCCTTCCCAAGCTCGTAGCATAAAGGCTTGTTGCTGGCGTATTGGTAATTGACGGACTGCGGCTTGAATTTGTTCGGCAGTCATACTTTGATCGAGGAAATCTGCAGGATTGGGCGTACTTTCATCGACCAGATCGTGGAGTTCAAGATCTTCATCGTCAAAACTGACTTTTTTAAAGAAAGAGAAGGGCTGGGCACGGCGGGCTTCTTTGCGGCGCCAGTCGAGCAATTTATGGTTTAAAATGGTGTAAAACAGCGGATACCATTCATCATTGGGTTTGTCGCTATAGGCTTTATGCAAGGCAATAAAGGCTTCTTGCACCAAATCCATCGCAATGCCGTGTTGACCTTGGGTGGCATTTTCCATCATGACTAAAGCACGGCCGGTGACGTCCTGCATAAAAAGTTTCAGGCGTTGTTCAGCCGTACTCTTAAGAATACTACTGGATTGCGCTTGAGACTGTTTTGGTGCTAAATCCATAGAGATGGAAAATCCTGTCATTGGATACCCACCCTGATTGTCGTTGTCATGGCTTTATAACGTCAAAAATGAGGGTTTGGTTGACATTTATTTAATTATTTTTCTAGTGTACTGTAAATTTTACATAGCACGAGGCTATGTAAAATAAAAAAACAATTACAGACGTTGACGCACCATTTCAAAGAAGCATACAGAACCGGCAATCGCCACATTTAAGGATTCTTGACCACCAGGTTGCGGAATGGTGACCGCTTTGGCATGTTCGAGTGCATACTCAGATGCCCCTTGACCTTCATTACCTAAAATCCATACGCTGGCTTGGCGCAGATCTTGTTCATACAAACTGGTAGAACGGTGTGAGCTGGTCACATAAACCGGAATTTCAAAGCGTGTCAGTACATCTTCAAGTGCAATGTTCTCAAAGGTTTGCAGGCTAAAGTGTGCACCCATGCCGGCACGCAGTACCCGTGGTGACCATAAAGACGCCGAGCCTTTGGTACAAATGACTTGCGTAATGCCTGCTGCAGCTGCAGAACGCAATAAAGTGCCGACATTGCCTGGATCTTGAATATTTTCCAAAATGAGGGTGTCTGCACTGAAGTCCAAGCTTTGGCTTGAGGTAGGGAGATCTACAACTGCCAAAAATGGCAAGGTTGTGCCTAGTGTACTTAAGTCACGGTAGAGACTCTCAGCAATCACAAACACTGTACCGTCGTATTCATCTAAGATATCGCAGATATCTGGATGTTCGAGATGTTTTTCAGTGGTGAAAATTGAGTTAATACGGCGCTTTTTTTCAATCCACGCCAAACCTAAATGTGTGCCTTCAAGCACAGTTTGACCTTGCTTTTTACGGTAACTGCTTTGCTCAATTAAGCCACGTAAGTGCTTAATTTTGGCATTGTCTTTAGATTCTAAAAATACAATCGACATAATGGACAAACTCATGCCCATAGCCAAGGCTATGGGCAATTAAAAATTAATTGTGGTAGCTAGTAACTAAGTCAACTTCGTTTTTAGAACCGATAATCACCGGTACACGTTGGTGTAATTCAGTCGGTTGGATGTCTAAAATACGTACACGGCCTGTCGTTGACGCAGCGCCGGCTTGTTCCATCAGCATACTCATTGGGTTTGCTTCGTACATTAAACGTAAGCGACCCGCTTTTTTCGGATCTTTTAAGTCGTATGGGTACATGAAGATACCGCTACGGCATAAAATACGGTGAATATCCCCCACCATACATGCCACCCAACGCATATTGAAGTCTTTTTCGCGCGGACCGGTTTTACCTGCTAACAATTCATCGATATAACGTTGCACTGGCGCTTCCCAATGACGTTGGTTTGATGCATTAATTGCATATTCTTTGGTGTCTGCTGCCACTTGAATATCTTCAGAGGTCAGTAAGAACTCACCAGATTCAGGATCAAAGGTAAAGAACACAGTTCCTGCACCCACTGTTAAGGCCATCATGGTTGATGGACCATACAATACATAACCTGCAGCCACTTGTTGGTTACCCGCTTGCATGAAATCTTGCGCTTGGGTGATGGCATTTTTAGCAGGTAGAATGGAGAAAATGGTGCCCACACACATGTTAATGTCAATGTTGCTTGAACCATCAAGTGGGTCGAACAACACCAAGAATTCACCATTTTCTTGAGCAGGAGTGAATTCATCTAATTCTTCAGATGCAAGACCGCCTACATGTGGGTGAACTTTTAAAGCATCAATAAGATAGTCATTTGAAATGACGTCGAGTTTCTTTTGCTCTTCGCCTTGCACGTTTTCATTTTGTGCACTGCCCAATACGCCCGCCAACGCACCTTTTTGTAAGAGCACATCAATACGTTTACATGTGTTTGCAATCGTTTCAATAACTTGTGCAAGTTCAGGTGTTAAATTCCCACTTTGTTGTTGTAAAAATTGGGAAAGATTGCGGTATGACATAGCTAGACAGCTCCACGGTAATAAGCAAATGCTTAAGGAAAAAATAAGATCCGCTACATTTTAGATGAGAACGCAACAAAAGAAAAATTAAACTCAACTTTTTGCGATGATTTTGCCCTTGCAACTTCACTAAAAGCTGCTATGTTTGGGGGAAGGATATAAAAATGTCAGGGGAGAAGCACAATGACCACACAAAAGTTTGATGCAACGCCAACACCAAATGAAGCGATTACTTTAGACGAGATCTCTGCTGATCATGTGAAACAAGCTTGGCAAGGCTACGAAGCGAAACCTGAATATAAAGATTTTAATAAGCATGACTTGATCGAGTCGATGCAACCCAAAGCAGAAGACCAAACTTAAGTAAAAATGCCAAAAAAAAGCGCTCCACAGAGCGCTTTTTTGATGAATTTATTTGAGCAGTGGTGGTACAGCCTCGTAGTTAATTTCAACGCGGCGGTTTTGTTTCCAGACACTTTCATCATGACCCACAACCGCAGGCATTTCTTTGCCATAGCTTACCGCTTCAAGCTGCGTCGCGTTAACGCCCATAGTCACCAAGAAACTTTCAACTGCTTTGGCACGACGTTCACCTAAAGCCATGTTGTATTCACGTGTACCACGTTCATCAGTGTGACCGGTGAGTGCCACTTTAGAT